>JANQWV010000012.1:10446-20208 GCA_030729695.1 Flavobacteriales bacterium
TTGTTTCAAGCCATTATTCAGATTACAATTATCGATATTGTTTTTTCATTCGATTCTATCATTACAGCGGTCGGGTTAGTGGACCATGTTCCAATCATGGTAGTGGCTGTTATCATTGCAATGTTCGTCATGTTGGCCTTTGCTCCATACGTCAGTGCGTTCATTGAAAAGTATCCAACTTTAAAAATGTTGGCTATGGTATTCTTGATTGTTATCGGATTGAATCTTGTAGCTGAAGCTTGCGAAAGCGCACAATTGATTCAAATTCCAGAATACGTGAACGTGAAAATGTATTCATATGTCGCGTTTGCTTTCGCCCTTACGGTTGAGTTGTTGAACATTCGTCTTCATCACGTCAAAGAGCGCAAGAGTAATTCATGATTATCATTGAAAACACACTCGTAAGCGAGGATTTATTCGAAGAACATTTTGTTTGCGATCTGTCTGCGTGCAAAGGAGTTTGTTGTGTGGAAGGGGACAGTGGAGCACCTATTGGAGAAGACGAAATTCCAATTTTGGAACAAGAGTGGGAAAGCGCAAAACCGTACATGGTTCCTGAAGGAATAGCCGCTATTGAACGCGAAGGACTTTATCAAGTAGACGAAGACGGAGACATTGTTACCACGTTAGTTTCAGAGAAAGGTGCTTGTTCGTTTGTTCATTACAGCGCAGATGGTACAGCCTTGTGTGCGCTAGAAACCGCATGGAAGGCGGGCGAATCGAAATTTAGAAAACCCATCTCGTGTCATTTATATCCTATTCGTTTGACGAAGTTGGCTGACTACGTTGGTTTGAACTATCACCGCTGGCCTATTTGCGCGCCAGCATGCGAGTGCGGATCGAAATTGCAAGTGCCAGTGTACCGATTTTTAAAAGATGCAATTACAACGAAGTTTGGTGAAGCGTATTTTCAAGAATTAGACGAACACTACCAAGCATGGAAAACACAAAGAGGAGCGTAATTCTTTTTTTTCTATTCTTATTTTTTACTCCGGTCTTTTCACAAGAGTGGACTAAAGTAAACGGTGTTTTCAATACCGAGGACGGAGATATTGTTTCCGATTTTAGGGAGGGAACTGCGCTTGTGGTAAGTTCACGATTGAAACAATCTTACGGACAGGGCACTATGCAAACCGTGCGAATTAATCGGTTGCATAAGGTTGATTTGTACACAGGGCGGGAAGAAACATTCTTTCCAAAAGATTGGAATTTCGATGAAGGAATATCTTGCTTTGGAGACAGTAAGAATGAATTGTTTTTTCAGACTGATTTGGACGTGCGTGGCACGTTTTCGGCATACTATAAAATCTTTCTTTGGGATTCTACTTTAACGTCTAAAAGTGTTGGGTCGCCTGTTGAAATGGCGGGAAATAAAGGTCAAGGTAGTTTTGATAACATGAATCCCACTTACGATCCATTGGAGAGACTATTGATTTTTTCGAGTAACCGTCCGGGCGGATATGGTGGACATGATCTGTATGGATGTTATCGTATCGGAAACGGTTGGGGACCTGTTTTCAATTTAGGTCCAGGCGTGAATACTTCCAGCAATGAAATCGGTTCAACGCTTTTTAAAGGGACGCTTTATTTTTCGAGAATGAATTTGCAAGATTTGAAAATGACGATGTATTCAGCATCTCAAAAAGAAGCTTTTCAAACTTCAACAAAGCTTCTACCGCCTTTCAATAACGGAAGAGGAGACATCTGGAAAATTGTCTTCGTTTCGAATGTTGAAGCGTATGTTTCGGGTGAACACATAGAACGCTATATCCTTCCACAAAAAAGCAAACAAGTTCAATTTAGATTGAAGGAAGGAACGCGTGTATTATCAAACATTGGCCTGTCTGTTGTTTCTGTTGGAAGTGGAGAGCGTTCAGAATTGAAATCTAATTCTGAAGGATTAACTGATCTCTTCAGTTTGTCGTTGGAAACGAAATACAAGGTCAGCATTCAAGAAAAGGATTGGGAGCTATTAAAGGCTACTGGAAATGGAAAGGGATACAAGGCGGAACTAATCGATGAATTTGGAAATATCATTCGCGTGTTTAAGTTCGATGCCAATGGTAATTTCCAATTTGAATTACTCGATTTCGTATACACTAATTTAACATTACTCGAAGAGATTGATCGAAGTAAAATTGGAGCCTATTCAAGCGATTTGAGTAATCCCATTTCAATCAAAAAATATTTCTTTCCTGTCAATGAAAGTACCTTGAATGAAATGCAGAAGATTGATTTGCGTAATTGGTTGAGTGACCAATCCAATTCAACCATCACCATTAGCGGATACGCAAGTTCAGACGGAAGTTCAAAGCGAAACAAGGAATTAGCCAACGCGCGAATTCAAGCAACTAAAATGGTCTTGTTAGCGCAAGGGGTTTTAGAGAAAAATATAAAAGTCAAAGTAATAGGAATAAATGAAGTCGGAGAAAAAGGACGTCGCGTAGAGCTTGAAGCGATTCCATTATCTTCGCAATAACAACACGAAAAATCATGTTCGAGAAACTATTTCCAAACCGCGAATTACGCATTGTAAAGGGAAAACTTGTAGAGAGTGGAACTTCGCATTTAGACGGGCAAGAAGACAAAGGTGCTCAGCGCTGGGTAAAGGTGAATGAAGAGGTAATTACGCGCGTAAGTGATGGCTTGTATCATGCGCAATGGGACGATGAGGTAGTTGTGGTGTGCGACAAGTTGAACTACATGGTTGGTTATTGGAATTTTTCGAAAGGTTCTGGAAGTGATCCGAATTATTCTGCTTCTATTGGATCAACTGCTTTGTTGACATTGATTGTTTTAGCATCTATGCTTTTCAATTTCATTCCAATGCATGACCCACAAAAAGGAGATATCATTACTTCATTCTACTATTACATTTGGAAGGATGAGTTCTTTGTAAGTCATTGGTTGGCGACCGCTTCTATCATTGGTGTTTTCGGATTGTACGGATTTATTTGGACACCGATTTATGCTGTTGGACACGTGAAGCGCGAGCGTCAAGCAGCAGCCATGTTAGCTCCGCATAGAAATATTGTCGAGTGAAATTCGGGAAGTTAGATAACGTAGATTATCTTTCTTTTTCGTTTGAAGTTCCAACGCAGGATTTTTCTTTTTTACCGAATGAACGTTCGGGTGGGTTGGAAATAATTATCGGAGGAACAGTTTGGGGTGTTCCGCAATGGAAGGGAACACATTTTCCAGCGAAAGCCAAGCCCACAGAATTTCTTCATTACTATTCGCGGTTGTTTCCCTGTATTGAATTCAATGGTTCACATTACCGCATTCCTCCTGTTGCGCAGGTAGAGAAGTGGGTAGAGCAAGTGCCCGAGAAATTTTTATTCTGTCCGAAGTTCCCGCAGAGCATTTCGCATTGGCGACAATTTCAAAATTGCGAGCGCGAAACGGATTTGTTTTTTGAAGCACTCTTTGCTTTTGGAAAAAATTTAGGAACCACCTTCATTCAATTACCTCCGCATTACAGTCCATCCAAAGCAGAGCCTCTGCTTCGTTATCTTGAAACACTTCCGCGAGATGTTCGCTATTCTGTTGAAATGCGTCACCCCGATTGGTTCGTTGGAAATGTTTTGGAAGAGTACACGAATGAATTAAAAAAGTTGAATGTCGGATTAATCGTTTGCGACACTGCGGGAAGAAGAGATGCTATGCACATGCGATTAACCAGTGATGAGTTGGTAGTTCGTTTTGGTGGAAACGATATGCATGCAAGCGATGAACTGCGCATGAACCAATGGGCGCAGCAATTTCGAGATTGGGAAAAAGTTGGTTTGAAGAAATGTTATTTCTGGATTCATCAACCAGAGAGTTTGCACACGGTAGAATCTATGAATCAATTCAAGGAAGTTCTTTCCAATTACAGATAGATACAACCACCACAGGTGTCTTTAGAGGCGCCAGTAACTTCCGAGAGTGCTGTCGGTTGCTCTGAGAGTCGAAGTGCTCCTAATAGGGCGAATATGAGCGCCTCTTTGTATTGCACGGTGTCGGTGTCGGGAACAACAACAGAAAGATCGGTCTTGGCCTGAATGGATTCGATAAGAAATTCATTGAAAGCACCACCACCTGTAACCAAAACACTTCCTGTCCAACCTTCGAAAATCTTTGCAATTTGAACCGCCATGTGCTCTGTGCACGTAGCAAGTAAATCACGAATGGTTAATTGCGATGCACCAAGTAAGGGAAGGAAGTGACGTTCAAACCATTCTTTCCCTAACGACTTCGGAAGCTCTTGAGCATAATAGGGGAGTGCATTTAATTTTTCAAGAAGTTCAACATTCACAACTCCACGTCGAGCCATTTCTCCGTTGGCATCGAATGGATGTCCGGTTTGCTCAGCCAATAGATTCAATGCCATATTCGCTACACAAACATCGAAGGCGTTTAAGTCGCCCATGAGTGTGTACGAGACGTTTGCAATTCCGCCAATGTTCAAACAAAAATCGTATTCGTTGAATAACAAACGATCTCCAATGGGAACCAACGGCGCACCTTGTCCACCGTGAGCCACATCAGTGGTTCTAAAATCGCAAATGGTTTTAATTCCTGCGTGCGCAGCAATGTGTGCACCGCTTCCAATTTGAACGGTAAGCGATTCGCCTGGCTGATGGAAAATGGTATGTCCGTGTGAGGCAATGGCATCGGCCGAAAGCCTTCGCTCCTCTAAAAAACGTTTGACTTGTTTTCCTGAATAAATACCAAAGTCAACATTTAACTGCGCCAATTCGAGTGCGGACATTTTGTGTGCTCTTCGAAAAATATCGCGCCATGAAGCATCGTAAACCACGGTTTCAGCAGCAACAATTTCGTACTCCCATTTTTCATTGTTGAAGGAAAGATTACAAAGCGCAATGTCCAGTCCATCTAGACTGGTTCCACTCATGAGTCCAACAATTCGAAAGGTTTCCATATGGTTACAAATATAAGAGGGCGGAAAGTTCCGCCCTCTTTTCAAACTCATTCAGTAAAGAAATTATTTGATGATAATGGTCTTCGTCCAAAGGTTTGTATCATTTGAAACTTTACAAACATAAGTTCCAACAGCAAGTGATGGTAATGAAACTGAATTCATTCCAGCGTTCAAATTTTCGGTGTGAACCAATTGTCCTTGCGCATTGAAAATGTTCATGATTGCTTTACCAGATTGAACCGGAACACCTACCCACAAGTTGTAAGAGGCAGGGTTCGGATAAACACTCATGTCATTGTTCGCATCATCTTCCACACCAACTAAACTCCATGTTGCCATGAATTCTTGTAAGAAAAGGTTAGCAACGCGCGCATCGTGTACGACAACCGTATTTTCATCGTTGGTTGTCTGTGCAGCGCTACTCCAGTTGTGGCTTCCAGTTAGAACAGTTGGATCAGAATCTAATGTGCTGTGATCGACGATGCAGTATTTGTGGTGCAGGTCGTATTGGATGTTTTCGTGTGAACGAATATCCTGTCCGGCTGCTTCGAGGTATGCAAATTCAGAAGCAGGATCAGATGTTTGTTCCATCATACCTCTTACTAAAACAAGGAATAAATCATCTTCAGCGATAATGGCATCGGCAATATCGGCGCGGGTAAATGCAAGAATTGCGTAATCTAAATTGACATCTGTCGTTTGCATTGTTTTGATGATTGCACCATTTGCGTTGTCGGTAGGAGAGAAGTAACTCTCTACTTTAATATCGTCTGGTCCCATCACATATTGCAACGGAGTGTTGTTCGTTTTGCTTGCGCCAAATACACCATTCGGGTTTCCTGGTAGTGGACCATTTCCTCCCCACATTTCTTCAAACTCTAAACGGTAACCTCTCGCAATACTCTGGTCTTGAAAAATAATAATGTTATTGAAGTCATTCGACATGTTATTGTCTGTCCAGTTGGTAGACCCCGTGAAGACCCATGAGTTAGCCGCAGAGTCTGGATCGATAACAATAAATTTATTGTGCATGATACCTGTTCCCGAAGTGTTTACCCTTTCAACAACAGGTATGTTCGGATTTAAAAGTGATAGTCCAAGTTGAGCAGTAGAGCCATCGGCAACAATTCTTACTTGCACCCCAGCATTGTATCTACCGTTGATTGCGTTTGCAATCACCGCATCGTCGGTGAAGTTATAAATAGCAATGTCCACTGCTTGCTGCGCGCGACTGATGTATGCCGCTATGGTGTCGTTTGTTAGAGTACCCAATGAGATAGCGTTTTCGATAGTTGCATAACTGTTATCTACTTGACGCGTGAAATAGGTGCGAATTTCTCCAGAGCTTAAGCTCTTTGTAGCGTAAGGACGAACACTGCTAGTGCTAGAACCATCAACGTTAGAAGAAGTTACAGAAGCATAATAAATTGTTCCGGGTTGCAATCCGGGAATGTTTACAACGTGATTGGTAACACTTTCATTTATTGAAATAGTTTGACCCAATGAAGGAGTTAAACCGTAGTTAACTTCACTATCGCCACCGTTATTGGTTGTCCAGTTAAGATCAAAAGACGAAGTAGTAATGTTTGTTTGAGTAACAGTGCCAATGATAGCGACGCCTGGAGGAAGAATGAAATCGTTTTCATCGCGAGGAAGAATTTGATAGCCAGCGTCGAACGGTGCGGTAGCATCGAATTGAGAAACAATTCCAACAAGAGTAATTGCACTTGCAGGAAGATTTGTTCCAACTAAAACACTTCCAGCACGAATGTATATGACACCTGTTTCACCATCTGAATTGTATGTGTAGGTTGAATTACCTGAGATAACCGAACCTGATAAATCGAAAACTACGTTGTCAACAGTAACCAGTTCTCCTTCGAATTCTTCACCAATAATATTTGGAGTTACCAATTGAGGAGTTGGTAGTGTATTGTTTGAAGAGTTAACCGTAACGGAAGTTAGCGTTGGACCTATTTCGAGTAGTCCGTTGAATTCGGTTATTATACCTGAAACAGTAACGAGATCGCCACGCGATGGAGCCGACGGCCAAGAAGCCCAATCAACTCCAGGGTACACAGCGATGCCGGCTTGATCGTCTTGAATGTAGCGCACAGAGCTGCCCATTTCAGTACCATTCGTTACGGTACCTGTTACGGTTACAGCCGCTCCAACTCCTGCAATACGCGCGGCAAGTATTGAACCTCCTGGAATTGGAGTTCCAATGCAGTCGCAATTGTTGTCATAAGTGTCACCGGTTGTGGTTGCATTGTTGTCATTACAAGCATCACCAGGAAATGCACATGAACCATTGTCGGTAACAGCAAGTGCATTGTAGTTACATGCCGTGTTGTCCATACAACCACTGATAGTTCCGGTGTTGGAAGCACCTGGCGTTGGAAGTTGAGCAACGTATGATGACGAGTTGAATGGTGCTCCGCCATCTGGAAGACGAGATGATGAATTGTTCAATGTAGAAGTTGCAACTAGTTCGTCTACTTGTGGTTGACCTGCTGTTAATGTGTTCAAAAGAGTAGTTGCGTCGGGATCAGCAGTACCATAAACCACGGCGTCTACAAGACCTGTAGTACTTGCGGCTGTACCATTTGGCCATGACGCGATAGTAGCAGAATAGATTGCAATAGCATCGGCACCATTCTGAAGGGTGTTTCCAGCGAAGGTTAAGTTGACGTTTGGTACACCAGCGTTTCCAATAACGAAATAGCCCGATGCAGGAATGCTGTATCCCGTTAAGTCTGTTGTTTTGTAAGAGGTACTTGTGGCGCCGTTGAACCAGACCATAACCATTCCGTTTAAAGATTGCCCGGGTGTTCCATATAATTCAATGAATTCGGCAGCGTCAGTTCCAAACTGATCGGCATCAACTTCATTAATGACAACTTGTGCTTGTGTTGCTCCAAACAGTAGCGCTAACAAGAGTGTGTAGATGTATTTCATTTTTCTTTCTATTGTTCTTTTTTATTTTCTTTTATCTCTGATTAGAATGCGGCCGATAAAGATACGTTGAACCATCTTCCTTGACCAAAGAAAACTCCGGCAGAAGATGCATCGAAGTTGAAATCTTTATTGTTGTACAATGCATTCAAGTCGTTGTTTCTTGCATCTGTTATGAAGACGCTATTCAATACATTGAAGACGCTGCCGCGAAGGTCATAGCGAACACCGCGAATTTCTTTGCCATAGCCAGCATGGAATTCTAACGTTCCGTATGCAGGGATTCTCCAAGACTCTCTTCCAGCATTTTCACCCTTTAATTCAAATGGATTCATATCAGAAAAATAGCGGTCGAACCAAGTGTATCTCGTTTTCGCGTATGCGCCGTTTTTCCATTCGTATCGCAGCATAGCCCCCAGTTGTGTTTGAGCAGCATCACTCACGTGAACACCGTTAGCATCATAAGTCACGCTGTACTGCTCACTGTTAGGATTTCCCGGATTTAAGTATACTGGATTTCCGTTGTCATCAAAAATGAAAATTGTATCTGAAGAAGTCCAAATCCAATCCCCGAACGATGCCAATCCTTCAAACGTAATTCGATCATTTATTTTATAAGCAAAATCTAGTTCAGCACCTTGGTGACGTGCATTCATTCCACGAATATTTACCGTTATGTTCGAAGTTGGGTCCTGTGGGTCAGGAACAGAAAGACCGTATGGAAATGGCTTGTTTTTCCAGGTGGTGTGGTATAAATTGACGTTGAATGAAAACTTCTTCGATTTGTAGTTCCAACCGTTTTCGAAACTAGCGATAACCTCGTTTTCAATTGCATTGAAACGCTCATTAGCGTTGGTGTATATCTGACTAAATAGTGGTGCTTTATTCAAATATCCTGAGTTGAAGAATACAGCTAAATCGCGCGAGATATTGTACTTCAAACCTGCTTTAATCGTGGCGGTTGGACGATAGTACCAACCTGTGCTTTGGAACTGTGATCCCTCCATGTTACTGGTAAGCATTTGCCCGTTTACATAGTTGGTATCTGAAACCAAAGCAATTGCGTTGTTGACGAAAGAATAACCAACAGGAACTTCAACACCATCAACAGTGTAAACTTTCGGTCGGAAATAGTCGACACGTTTGTACCCAGTTGTTGCAGCAGATGCGCTCACGAAAGCAGATATTTTATCGTCTTGGTATTCAACTTGTCCAAATAAACCTCCCCATCGAATGAACGCATCGTTGTTGAAGTCAATCACGTCTCCTTCGCGTTTAATCAGATTAGGATCATTGTAGTTGATTGCTGTGCGAGCAATGATATAGTCTGCTCCCATTAGATCAATAATTTTACGGTAATGTGAACCTTTGTAAGTTCTTAAATCAACACCTCCGGCAAAGTTCCATTTATCGTTGATTTTTTTATTGTAAGTGCTCAGTACTCCATACCACGAATGTTCATTCATACTAGCCTTAATGTAATTCGAAACGGCATAGCGTTCTGTAGAGCTAACAAGCGGGTTAATGTTGTAATCTGGTCCGGAGAACGGAGGTGGATTCGCACCAGCATTAGCGTCGTAGAAGGCCTGCATGTTTACAGTTCCATCTGCTAAATAATCGTTCGCTGTAATATTGTTATTCCAGCGTGTTCCGCCACCTCTTCCGAAAGATGCATAAGCGACAGTGCTGATAAACGTGTTTTCATCGATAGTCCAAACATCTTTGATAGAGAATTGCGGTTTGTGGTAGAAGTTCACACGACCATTGAATTGTTCCTCCGCTTGAATATTTGTTCGCTGTCCGTTTACGAAATCGTAACGTGTCAAATATCCAACATCGGGATTGTAGTTTATGCCACCATTAAAAATAGGACGTTCTGTAGT
>JANQWV010000012.1:20308-26641 GCA_030729695.1 Flavobacteriales bacterium
TCAATTCCTCGTGTGATAATATTCATGGTTCCTCCAACAGCTGGAATAACGAGTTTTGAAGCTCCAAGTCCACGTTGAATCTGCGTGGTTTGCGTTGCAAGATCTAATCCGAACCAATTGCTCCAATATACCGTTCCGTTTTCCATGTCGTTAACCGGAACGCCATCTAACATAACAGCTACATTACTTCCGGAAAATCCTCGAATGGTAACACGTGCATCTCCGTCCCCACCACCTGCGCGGGTTGCGTATGTGCCAGGAGTGGTGTTGGCCAATGTTGCCATTTCTCTTCCTGCTAATTCCTCTTCAATACGCTTTAATCCAATGTTAGAATAGGCAACAGGCACGCTTCTTCCCACTGCAATATCAGCAGAAATAACGATTTCTTTTTGCATGGTTTGAATTAAATCGAAGTCAAGCGAATATTCTTTCTTCGTTATGGAAATATTCTTTTTTACTTCTTCATATCCGACAGCAGTAATGATGAATTCATATTCACCGTAAGGAAGTGAAATTGAGAACTTTCCAGAAGGGTCTACTGCTTGTCCTTTTTCTTTATTGGCCCAAAGAACGAATGCTGAAGGAAGTGTTTCTCCTGATAATGCATCACGAACTGTTCCGCTCAAAATTCCCTGTTGCGCCTGGCTTTCAGAGGCAATTAAGAATAGCGAAAGAATTAAAAAGAATGATTTTAAGATTCTCATTAGATTGAAGCTAAGGTTTAACAATAAGAGATAAAAAAGGGGCTTTACCGAAGTGAGCCCCTTTTTATGTGAAAATTAAAAATATTTATTTGATGAAGTTTTGACGATTGATTGTTCCATTTTCAGAAACAACTTCAACAGTGTAAGCTCCTTTTGCAAGCATGCTTGTTTGAATACGTGTCATGCGATCTAGGATAGTTCCGTTCACAAAAACAACACGACCAGCATTGTCGAAAATGCGAATTGAACGTATAACACTTGGAGAAACAACATTCAAAATATCTCCAGTTAATGGATTAGGATAAATTGAAATTGAACGTTCAACGTTTTCAGAAACACTCACAGCGCAATCACACGTGTGTGCACCTAAGAATGTGAATGTGTTCGCAGGTAAGGTGTCGTATTGAGCAAAAACGTCAAATGAAGAAGGGTTCATTGTAACACCTGAAGTTACCGTTGATTTGCGGATTTGAGTGTGATCCGTTGTAGCGTACAATGTTGCTCCTGAAGCGTTAGTTCCGTAAGCGCTCCATCCACCGAAACCAGTTCCTTCACCAATTCTTCCGTAAAGATCGATAAGTGTTTGACCGTTGTTTGTTACAATTGCAATGGCATCGTTACCGTTGAAATACATTGGCCAAATTCCGTTGTCATAGTTAGGATTGATGAATACGTCTGCGGCTGCAGCCAACTCATCCCATACTGGTGCCTCAAGGCCCGTGCCTGCCTCGTCTTGTTTGTCAAGAACAACTACCAAAACATCATTCGGAGCAATGGTGTAACCATCAAGCGGTGCAATACTACCGTAAGAAGTACTTCCGTTTGAAAAACGAACGAGACCGTAACCATTCAAGTTTACAGTATTGTTTGTAGGGTTGTAAATCTCAACAGCTTTGTTGTTGCTCCAACCTTCAACGACTTCAGAAATAAAGACCTCGTTGCATTGAGCTTTAGCTGTGAATAATGCTAGAACAGAAAAAGAGAGAAGTAAAATTTTTTTCATTACCATTTATTTTGAGGCAAATATATTCTACAAATCGTTTTAAACTGAAACTCAGTATGAAAAGAAGGTTAAAAGTTTGATGCACCTTTTTATGCTGTTTCTTGGTCTTTGATACAGGAATGCTTTTTACTAACCCGAACTCCTTAACAATTTCCATTTTCTGCCCTTGGAAATGCCTGTTGTGTAAGTAGTTATTTAGTAAATTGCACATTAATAGTACTGAAAAATAATACGATGCGTCTCTTTATTCGCTTTTTTGCAATCGCCGTTTTCCTTGTGTTGGGCTACAACGCTCAAGCAAATCACGTTTTAGGTGGAAATCTTACATGGGACTGCCTCGGTGGAAATCAATATACCATTACCCTTCGCATTTACAAGGATTGTTACGGTGCTAGTCCCGCTTTGTCTGCCGAAAATCTGTTCATCTATCCAACGGGATGCGCTTCTATCCCCCAGAACATTACCCTCAATCTTACGAGTACTACTGAGATTTCGAATTTGTGTGCGAGTGAATTGGCGAGCAGTTCGTGTAACGGTGGATTAACTCCCGGTACTCAGTTACTAACTTATACGGCTACCGTAACTCTTGATCCAGGCTGCACTTGGGAAGTAATTTGGAACGAAGGTGATTGGAACTATTTCAACAATATAACATACACATCTCTTCCAGATGCGTATATAAGTGCCCTCATTAATACGAATTACTGTGCAGATTCTCCTGTAATTACATCTATGCAGGTTCCTTATCAATGCAGAAACACAGGTACCTTTGTGCACACTCCAACACTGTCACTGCCTCCGGGTGTTACAGCATCTTACGCAATTGCTACTCCGCAAACTACTGGGGCGTCCATTGACGCGAGTATCAACGTTCCGGGATATGTCAACACTTTGGGGGCTACGGTTAACGCAACAACGGGTGCAGTCTCTATAAATACGAACGGGATCGCGGTAGGTAATTACATAGTGACAATAGCTATCACCTTGACGCAAGGGGGTAATGTAATTGGAACTATTTATGAAAACATGGTTTTCGTCATTCGCGACTGCGCCACTACTCCAACAACTTTTGCTAATCCGGAAATTCAAAGCATTAACATTCCCGCCATTCAAGGAGGACCTGCAACGATTAACGCCTGTGTTGGTGACAACGTATGTTTCACAGTTTCTGCTTCGAATCCGAATGTATTCAAGGCTATTACACTATCGGCAACTTGGAGTGCAGGCTTGAATGCAGGAACTCCTGTGTTTACGCAAAGTAATGTTAACTACAATCCAGCTTCAGGAAATTTTTGTTTTACAGCCGCCGCTTCTATGATTGGTGTTGCAAACACAATCGATTTTTTTGCTATCGATAATTCATGTGCAGCACCTCAATCAGATAACCAAGTAGTAACAGTAAATGTTTTCCCGAGTATTTCATTAACGCCAACGACTGCAAATATTTGTGCCAATACGCCTGTCACTGCAACAGCAACAGGTGGATCAACTTATACTTGGTCAGTATTGAGCGGAGATGTAACTCCAGGCTTCGATGGAAATGCTGCTGTTCAAATTTTAGAGAGTATTTCCTCAAATACGGTAATTGTCGCTACTATACCTGGAGTTCCAGCACAATGTGATGCGTCAGACACACTTACTGTATCTGTTACAAGTGTTTCTGTTCAACCCTTGACCACACAGACCATGTGTGCAGGAGGAACTTCTACCGCTTTGTCCTTTACTCTACTTAACACCTCAGGTACGTTGAGTTATCAGTGGTACAGCAGTGCAACAAATACCAATACAGGTGGAACAGCTATTGCAGGGGCAACCTCGGCAACTTATTTACCACCAACTGCAACCGCAGGGACATTCTATTATTATTGCGTAATTTCTATGTCTGCAGGCGGATGCCCGTCCATTGCCACAGCCGCGGCAGAGGTGGTCGTAGTTGCAGATCCTACAATAACAACCCAACCAACTGCTACGCAAACAATTTGCGTTGGAGGTACTGCAGGCCCATTAACCGTTGGCTATTCGAACGGACTCGGAACAGCGACTTATCAATGGTATTCTAATTTAACAAACAGCAATACAGGGGGAACATTAATTCCGGGAGCTACAACAGCGAATTATACTACTCCCGCTCTCGCTACTGCAGGAACTCGTTACTACTACTGTGTTGTAACTTTAAATGGTTCGGGTTGTGGTTCTGCAACTTCAGCAGTTGCTCAAGTCATAGTTGTCGCAGACCCGACAATTAGTTCGCAGCCTCTAAATACTCAAACACTTTGTCTTGGAGCCACTCCAACTACCCTGTCAGTTACCGCTGCAAATGGAACAGGGACAATCACTTATCAGTGGTATTCCAATACAGTGAATAACACTGCCACCGGAACATTAATTGCCGGAGCAACCTCTTCAACCTTCGTTCCTCCAACCAATGTAGCTGGCACCAGATATTATTATTGTCGTGTAACGGCAAGCGGTTCAGGTTGTGGCATTGCAACATCAGCAACAGCTGCCGTTATTGTAAATGCACTGCCTACAGTGTCAACTCAGCCAACCGCAACGCAGTCTATTTGTATCGGAGGAACACCAGCGGCATTAACTGTGGCATATACTGGTGGTGCTGGAACGGCATCTTATCAATGGTATTCCAATACAACAAATTCAAACTCTGGAGGAACATTAATTCCTGGAGCAACAAATGCTTCATATACAGGCTCAGGAGCGGTATTGGGGACATTCTATTTTTATTGTACAATTACGCTTTCGGGCAATGGATGTGGAAGTGTAACAAGCGCGGTAGCTGTAATCAATGTTGTAGCTGATCCTGTCGTTTCAACTCAACCGACTGCAACTCAAACGATTTGCGCGGGAGGAACTCCAACGGCCTTATCAATGGCACTAACTGGTGGTGCGGGAAACGTTTTATACCAATGGTACTCGAACACAACCCCAGCAACAATAGGCGGGTTGTCGATTGCGGGAGCAACTTTACCAAACTATTCACCACCTACCTTAAATACAGCCGGTACTTATTATTACTATGGTTTAGCAGCGGTGTTCGGCTCGGGTTGCGGTACCGTTACTTCGAACAGTGCAAACGTAGTTGTTGTAGCTGACCCTTCTATTGGAACTCAGCCATTGGCTACTCAGTCAATCTGCTTGGGAGGCACGCCAACAGCGATTTCTGTAACACCTGCAGGTGGTACAGGTACTTTTTCATATCAGTGGTACAGCAATACAACGAATTCAACTACTGGTGGAACACTAATTGCCGGAGCAACAACGGCTTCATACAGTCCACCAGCGCCCGTATCTCTTGGAACCACGTATTACTATTGCACGGTAAGTGCCTCGGGCAGTGGCTGCGGAACGGCAACGTCTGCAACAGCGGCAGTAGTTGCAATTGCTGCGCCAAGCGTTACAACTCAACCTACTTCGACACAAACAATTTGTGACGGCGGTAACTCTTCGGCGCTTACAGTGGCCTACACCGGTGGAGCAGGTACGCCGTCTTATCAATGGTATAGTAACACAACCAATTCGAATACAGGTGGAACACTCATTCCAGGAGCAACTGCTGTTAGCTTTACAGCGACAGCATTAACGGCAGGTACTTATTACTATTATTGCGTAATTACATTGTCTGCATCTGGATGTAATTCTATCACGTCGAATGCGGCTACTGTAGTAGTTATTGCAGATCCCACCATCACCACCCAACCTATAGCCACACAGACAATCTGCGTAGGCGGCACTCCAAGCTCATTGACTTTGGCTTACGGTGGCGGAACAGGCACAGCGACTTACCAATGGTATAGCAACACGACGAACGCTACGACCGGTGGAACCTTGATCGCGGGCGCTACTTCAGCGACCTACGCACCAGCCGCGATTAACACGGCGGGCAGTTACTATTACTACGGCGAAGTAACACTCACGGGTTCGGGTTGCGGCGCAGCAACATCGGCTTCGGCAGAGGTTGTAGTTATTGCCGATCCTACAAT
The DNA here is from genome assembly GCA_030729695.1 of Flavobacteriales bacterium. Taxonomy (GTDB): domain Bacteria; phylum Bacteroidota; class Bacteroidia; order Flavobacteriales_D; family Sanyastnellaceae; genus CAIZGX01. The sequence continues at coordinate 26,014 of JANQWV010000012.1, forward strand.
AACAACAGAGCCCCTCACCACGCAAACGGTGTGCGCTGGCGGAACAGCAACAGCCTTGACTGTCGTATCAACAGGTGGCACAGGAACAACGACTTATCAGTGGTATAGCAATGCTACCAACGCGACAACCGGCGGAACTGCAATCGCGGGCGCAACAACAGATACATACACACCAACAGCAACCGCTGCAGGAACGACTTACTATTACAACATTGCTACCATCAGCGGCAGCGGTTGCGGCACAGCAACTTCAGCAACAGGAGAGGTTATCGTAGTTACTTCACCAACGATTACCACTCAGCCAACTGCTACGCAGACGGTGTGTGAGAACGGAACGACAACTGCGTTAACACTAGCATATTCAAGCGGAACAGGAACTCCAAGTTACCAGTGGTATAGCAACGCAGCGAACAGCACAGTAGGTGGAACAGCAATCGCAGGCGAGACGAACGCAACGTTCACCCCACCAAGTGCAACAGCGGGAACAACGTATTACTATTGCGAACTGACGTTGAGCGGCAATGGCTGCGGAACAGCAACGACAGCAACATCAGCTGTTATCGTAGAAGCGCTTCCCACCATCACCACCCAACCTATAGCCACACAGACAATCTGCGTAGGCGGCACT
>JANQWV010000012.1:26741-39020 GCA_030729695.1 Flavobacteriales bacterium
CACTCACGGGTTCGGGTTGCGGCGCAGCAACATCGGCTTCGGCAGAGGTTGTAGTCGTTGAAGATCCATCAATCACGGTGCAACCGTTGACATCACAAACTGTTTGTCAAAATGGAACTTCAACTCCGCTAACAGTAACTGTTACTGGAGGCACTGGAACAACAACATATCAGTGGTTCACCAATCCAATTAACTCAAACGTTGGCGGAATTGCTTCGGGTAATGCCGCAACCCTAACACCAATCACAGCGTTTGTAGGAACAGCATATGTGTATTGTGTGATTAACACGACAGGCATTGGATGTAGCTCAAGTGCTTCAACTACCTCTGAAGTTATTGTGGTTCCAATTTCAACTGTTACCACTCAACCGTTGAATACTCAGACCGTGTGTTTAAATGGTGCGACAACACCTCTGTCATTCGTTTATTCAAACGGAACAGGAACGGCAACTTACCAATGGTATAGCAACGCAGCGAACAGCACAGTAGCTGGAACAGCAATCGCAGGTGAGACGAACGCTACTTTCACCCCACTAAGTGCAACAGTTGGAACAACGTATTACTATTGCGAACTGACGCTGAGCGGCAGTGGATGCGGAACAGTAATTACAGCGACTGCTGCGGTAGTTGTAGTTGACCTTCCAATCATAACTGGCCAACCTACTGTTACACAAAATATTTGTGATGGTGGAACAGCGAATCCAATAGCTGTGGCTTACTCTGGTGGAGTTGGAACTGCCTCATACCAATGGTTCAGTAATAACACGAATGCATCTACAGGTGGAGTTTTAATTGCAGGAGAAACGGCAAATCAATACACGCTGCCGACATTAACGACGCCTGGGAATTACTTCTATTATGTTGAAGTAACATTAAGCGGAAGTGGTTGCGGAACAATTGCTTCAGATGCATCTGAAGTTGTGGTATTCCCAGATCCGGCAATTGCAACACAGCCACTGACAACTCAGAGTTTGTGTGTGAATGGCACGCCCACTGATTTACAAGTAACATTTATTGATGGTGCTGGCACAGCTTCTTATCAATGGTTTAGTAATACAACCAACGCAGCGACTGGTGGTACTCTGCTTGTTTCCGCTACCAACGCGAACTACACTCCAAGTACGGTGAATCCAGGTACTCAATTCTTCTATTGTGAAATTACATTTACTGGTTCGGGTTGCGCGCCAGCAACAAGCACGTCTGCAGAGGTGGTGGTTGTTGCGTTACCAACTGTTTCGTTGCAGGCTATTGCGAATGAAACAGTTTGTTTGGGAGGAACGCCAAGCACTTTGTCTCCTGGAATTCTAGGCGGAACAGGCGCAGTTTCTTATCAGTGGTATTCAAATACGACCAATGACGTAACCACGGGAACTGCCATCGCAGGAGAAACCAACGCGACTTATTCTCCAGGTGCTACTGCCGTAGGAGCAACCTATTACTATTTAATTACAACTTTCGCTGGAACCAACTGCGGAAGCGTTACAACAGATGCATCTCAGATTATAGTTGTTGCTGATCCTACAATAACAACTCAGCCGATTGCAACGGATTCTCTGTGTGTTGGTGGAACACCAGCAACGCTTAGTGTAGCTTCTACCGGTGGTGTTGGAACTCCAACGTATCAATGGTACAGCAATACAACCAATTCAAACATTGGAGGAACAACAATTCCAGGGGCTGCGTCAGATACATATTCCCCACCTGCAACCACTGTTGTCGGAAGTGAATATTTTTACGCTGAAATCACGCTTTCAGGCTCTGGTTGTGATGCCGTTAATTCAGCTGTAAGTGAGATTGTGAATGTAGCTGATCCTATAATTTCCACACAACCTTTAACAACACAGAATGAATGCTTAGATGCCCCAACAACAGCCCTTTCTGCTGCTGTTTCGGGTGGACTTGGGTCGGTGTCATATGCATGGTTTTCTAACTCGAGCGCAGTAGCTCCGGGCACTGTCATTCCTGGTGCTAACACAACCTCAATTCTTCCGGCGAACACACCGGTGGGAATTACCTACTATTACATGGTTGCGACTTTAACTGGAAACGGATGTGATCCTGCTGTTTCGAACTTCGCGGAAGTAATAGTAAACGCATTGCCGAACATTACGGTTACGCCTGTTCAAGATTCAATTTGCTTTGGAACAACAACAGATGTCTTGGCAAGTGGCGCAGTTGATTATGTGTGGACTGCTGACCCTTCAATAACATCAGCAACGAATGTTGCAATGATAACAGTAACTCCAGTCGGAAATGTGACTTACACTGTTCAAGGTACAGATGCGTTGGGTTGCGTGAATACAGCCACTGGGAGTGTTTTTGCAGCAACACCTTTAAACGTTCAAGAAACGATAGTTTCTAACTTGTGCTTCGGTACATGTACGGGTGAAATTTTGCTTACACCTTCAGGCAGCGCGCCGGATTATACTGTTGATTGGACAGATCCGACAATCCTCGGATTGAATCCTCAGAATCTTTGTCCGGGTACATATGACTACACCGTAACCGACAATTTGGGATGTACTATCCAAAATACAGTTGATATTCTTGAACTTCCAAATAATCCATTGGACAACGTTATTGTTACACAACCTACATGCTTCGGATTTACAGACGGTAGTATAGAGTTTGTTGATGCAAGCTCAGTCTCTTTTGATTTGATAGATGCGTCGACAAATACAACTATAGCGACCCAAGCAACAGGTTTATTTAGTAGCCTAGGTGCGGGAGATTACAATGTTATCTACGAAGACGCTTTGGGTTGTTTCTACGACAGTTTGAACTTCTCTGTAGTTGAATTGTCAGCTCAAGTGACCATGACATTAACAGCTCAAAATCCAGTGTTGTGTTTCAACGAAATTGTCCCACTTACGGCCAATGCAGGCGGCGGAGACGGCGGAGCATTGACCATTACCTGGGGTAACTGTCCAACCGTAACGAATTGTGTTGAAGGAATAGGAAATCCTTTCGATTACACGTTAACAAATGACATAACGCTTTATGCACAAGCAAGTGATGCGAACGGTTGCACGAGCAGTATTCAATCCATTGATCTGAACCTAAGCGATCCTATTTCCGTTCAAATGCAGAACGGTATTTCTTCGGTTTCGATTTGTGACGGAGAGTGCGTGAATATGACGGCCGCAGCTTCTGGTGGAAACGCTCCAATTGTTATTGAGTGGTACGAAGTGCCAACGGCTATCGGTGGAACAACCATTGGTCCGAATGGAACAAGCAATACCTTCTGTCCAACAAACACTACCTCGGTTTATGTTTACGCCAATGACGGATGTGCAGTGCCGGCTTATGATACTTTGGACATAACGGTCTTCCAGTTGCCTAACGTTGGTTTCACAGTAAGTGATCAAGAGGGTTGCGCGCCAGTTACAGTATCATTTACAAATACCACTTCTCCGGCGTTGTCTGCGAACTGTATTTGGACAATGGATGACGGCACCATTATACCAGCATGCGGAAATCAAGTTTACACGTTCACTGAAGTTGGAAGTTATACGCCTTCTTTGTATGTCATCTCATCTGACGGATGTTCGGCAACTTATACGCTTCCTGCGGCAATTAATGTCTATGGATATCCTACAGCTGAATTCTCGTGGGCGCCAGAACCAGCAAGTGTTTTAAATCCGATTGTAAACTTCGCGAATGAATCCGTTGATGCTGTTGGTTACTATTGGGATTTTGGACCTTACGGTGCGAGCATCGACGAAAACCCAACCTTCACATTCCCAGATGAAGATTTGGCTGAATTCCCTGTTTGCTTAACTGTTTCAAATGAATTCGGTTGCACAGACACGATGTGCCATACTGTGACAATGGACAGTCAATTACAAGTTTGGGTTCCGAATGCCTTCACACCAGAACAAGACGGATTGAATGAGGTCTTCTTGCCGGTAATTAACGGTGCGAATCCTTCTTCTTATCACTTCATCATTTTCGATCGTTGGGGCACGCTCATCTTCGAATCGTGGGATATTGGAGAACCTTGGATTGGCGATATTCGCGGAGGGAAAGGCTTTGCACAAAACGATACCTATGTTTGGAGATTGGAGGTTCAGCCTTTAGCTGATCGAAGTCTCAAGGTGTTCACTGGATTTGTCACTGTTATAAGATAATTTATTTCTTGAGGCAACTTTCTGAAACCAATTGTTATCAATCAAACGATGAAGTATGAGCGATAGCGAATTGGTTTCAGAATGTCTCAAGGGAAAATCGTCCGCACAAAGGACCCTCTTTCAATTGCATTCTGGAAAAATGTTCGCAATCTGTCTGCGCTACATGGGCAATACCATGGAAGCAGAAGAAGTATTGCAAGAGAGCTTCATTAAAGTTTTTGAAAAGCTAAATCAATGGAAGGGCGACGGTCCTCTTGGCGGGTGGATTCGAACCATTGTTGTGAATACGTCGTTAACACGAATAAAAAACAACAAGAAGTTTCGACTCGATAAAGAAATTGATGAAGCAGTATCCCTTTCCGACAACGGTGAAGATCAATTGGAAGCCCTGCAGGCAGCCGATCTGATGAAGTTAATTGCGCAAATGCCCGATGGGTATAAGACGGTATTTAACTTATTTGTTGTGGAAGGATATGGCCACAAAGAAATTGCCGACTTAATGGGAATTTCCGAAAGCACTTCAAAAACACAATTTTTAAAAGGTAAAAACTGGTTAGTGAAAAGAATAAATGAGCAATAAGTGGAACAATATCATTCGTGAAAAGCTTGAATCCCATGAGGTTCCAGCGGATCACCTATGGAATAATATTTCGCAAAATACTCCTCAAACATCTTCTTCTTTTTGGAAGCCTTGGATGACCTCTGCTGCCATCGGAACTGCAGCAATTGCAACTTCCGCAATCATTTATTTCAACTCACCGAAATCACTTCAACCAATTGCTCAGACAACTGAGCAGAAGAGCGAAGAGGTTGGATTAGATACTCTTTCAAGCAGTACTCAACCTGTTGAGAATTCTTCTTCAGAAGTTATTCCTCAGATCATAGTAGGAGGTATTCCTGACGACATCATATCGGGTTATGTTTGGGAATTTCCTGAACCGGATTCGACTAAGGCAGCTGAAGCCTCAATAAAGAGGAATTCAGAGATTGTTGCAACTATTGACGATACTCCCATTTCAAACCTTTCGGAAAACAGAGAAGTAACGGTTCTTGCAGAAAAAGAAGAACTAACCAATTCATTCACCGCGGTTGTTTCGAATGCCGAGAGTCTGAGGTATTTCTTCTTCGGAGCTACTGAAAAAGCTGACTCGTATGTATGGAATTTCGGAGATGGCTTCGACGGACAAGGACAATCCATTGCACACGAATTCACAGAAGAAGGAACCTACACAGTGAAATATTTGGTTTCAAGAGGTGAAGAAGTATTGGTTGAAGAGAAAACCATTGAGGTTTATCGTCCTGCGAAGCTTTCTCCTGTAACGGCATTCGCACCTGGATTCGACGGTAAGAACGATGTGTTCGATGTGTTATACAACGCAAGAAACATCAGCGAGGTTGTCAATTTTGAAATCACAGATGCCAACGGTAGAAAGGTTTATCAATCAGGTGGACAATCAGTCTGGGATGGAAAAAACATGAATGGCGAATTATGTCAGCCAGCTTATTACTATTGGCTCATCGAATTCAAAGACCGTCAAGGTAACTTGAAATCTCAATCAGGCGCTATTCGCATATTCGCCGAATAAGAGACTTATAAACATCGGCCCTTGTTGTCAATTCTTCTTCGCATTTTTGGGGAATGGCAAAGACTAAAACTTCATTTTTCTGTCAAAGTTGTGGTGCACAAAGCCCCAAGTGGTTAGGTAAATGTCCTTCATGTAACGAATGGAATTCATTCGTGGAAGAGGTCGTGAACCGCGAATCGAACACGTCTAAAATTCGCATCAAACCCAACGCACAACCGAAATCCATTTCAGACATTGAAATTGAAGAACGCAAGCGTTTTCCGCTTATCGACGGTGAGTTGAATCGCGTATTAGGCGGAGGAATAGTTCCGGGTTCGTTGATCCTCTTTGGCGGTGAGCCCGGTATTGGAAAGTCTACCTTGCTTTTACAAATGGCCCTTCAACAATTAAACTTCACCGTCTTGTATGTTTCGGGTGAAGAAAGCGAAGAGCAAATTCAAATGCGCGCACAACGATTAGGGTTCGATAATCCGCGCTGCATGGTGCTTATGGAAACTTCAGTAGATCAGATTCTACATCATTTGAATGAAGTTAAGCCGAATCTTGTTGTGATCGATTCCATTCAAACGTTACAAAGTGAAAGTGTGGAAAGTGCGCCAGGCAGCGTTTCTCAAGTGCGAGAATGTACGTTGCAATTGATGAAGTACGCGAAGGAAACACACACACCCATTTTCTTAATCGGACACATTACCAAGGAAGGAAGTCTTGCCGGACCAAAGGTCTTGGAACACATGGTCGATACGGTTCTTCAGTTTGAAGGAGATCGCCATCATATTTACCGCATTCTTCGAAGCCACAAGAATCGCTTCGGTTCAACACATGAATTGGGTATCTATGAAATGTTGGGTTCAGGACTGAAGGCCGTTGAAAATCCGAGCGATATTCTTATTGATTCAAGCACCGAACACCTCAGCGGTTCGGCCATTGCAGCTGCTATGGAAGGCGCACGCCCCATGATGATGGAAATACAGGCGCTCGTGAGTACAGCGGTTTACGGAACGCCGCAGCGAAGCACAACAGGATTCGATTTGCGAAGATTGAATATGTTGCTTGCTGTATTGGAAAAGCGATGCGGATTCCGTTTGGGAATGAAGGATGTCTTTTTGAATATCGCAGGTGGAATTAAGATTGAAGATCCTGCTTTAGATTTGGCGGTCATCTCTGCGATTCTTTCGAGCAACGAAGACATTGCCATTACCCGAAAGGCTTGTTTCTGTGGGGAAGTAGGACTGAGCGGAGAGATTCGTCCGGTCTCACGTTTAGACCAACGTATTCAAGAAGCAGCGAAATTGGGATTCGAAAAAATCTATGTTTCTTCCTTCAATAAAATTCAATCGAGCGCAGCCATTGAGATTATTAAAGTTGGAAAAGTAGAGGAACTCTTTTCAGAAATATTCGCATAAAAAAAGCCTCACTTCGGTGAGGCTTTCTTCAACTAAAATAATCTTAACAAAACTCTTCGAACATACCGTTCAAGTGCGCAGCAATCATATCTGCAGTGCGACCTTCAATGTGGTGACGCTCGATCATGTGTTGCAACTTTCCGTCTTTGAAAAGCGCAATACATGGTGAAGATGGAGGGTAAGGTAACATGAACTTTCTTGCCATGTCAACTGCGTCTTTGTCTACACCCGCAAACGATGAAGCCAATTTCGTTGGTTTCTTTCCTTCGGTTTGAATGGCTTTCTTTACACCCGGACGCATGCTTCCAGCTGCGCAACCGCATACAGAATTCAATACCAAAAGAACGGTTCCTTCCGTGTTGATTGCATTGGTTACTAGGTCTGCTGAAGTTGCTTCTTCGAAGCCGATATTGGTTAATTCAGCGCGCATTGGCGCTACTAATTCTGGTGGATACATATTTAAATTTTTTGCAAAGTTATATCAAATTAACACCGATTGAAGTGACCTTGTTCACATAACTTCAAGAAAAATTTCTTTGGCTTCGTGAAGCGAACCAATTACGGTAAAACTTTCGTTTTGAAGTGTACAAAGTTTTTTCAATTCTTCTAACGCATCTGCTTGAAACGCAACAAGCAATCCGCCCGATGTTTGCGGATCGCAAAGCACCAACAACTGCTCGCCACTGAGTGCGCTCGATTTGGGTTGAATGTTTTGAAAGTTTTTTGTTGTTATATCTGGAAAGACAAACTGTGCCACCGCTCGTTTTGCTGATTCGAGAACAGGGATATTTTGATAGTCAATTTTCGCAGAGCAGCCGCTGGCTTCGCACATTTCAATGAGGTGTCCCGCTAGTCCAAATCCTGTAATGTCTGTCATTGCATGAACGCCTTCAACCTTTGCGAATTCAGCGCCAATGTTATTGACGTGTTTCATGTGTTGAATGAATTCTGCCTTTTCTTCTTCCGACAACAAACCGCGCTTTCCCGCAGTGGAAGCGATTCCTAGACCAAGTGGTTTTGTTATCGCAACAAGGTCACCCACTTTAGCGCCGTTGTTTTGTTTTAAGTTTTTGATCGGTGCAATGCCGTTAACCGACAATCCGAAAAACGGTTCTGGACTTTCAACACTGTGTCCGCCTGCAATCTGAATGCCTACGCTGGCGCAGGTTTCTTTCGCACCGCGCATGACTTCTCCCGCAACTTCTGCTGGAAGTTTTTCCAAAGGCCATCCTAAAATAGCCAAAGCCATGATGGGCTTTCCGCCCATGGCGTATATGTCTGAAAGCGCATTGGCCGCCGCAATACAACCGAAGTCGTAAGCGTCGTCTACCATAGGCATGAAGAAGTCGGTGGTTGAAAGCAACGCGTCTGTTTCATTCAATGCATAAGCCGCAGCATCGTCGTTGTTGCTGTTTCCAATAAGTAGATTCAAGTCTACTTGCGAAGTGCCGCAATGCGAAAGAATTTTTGTTAGTTCTGAAGGAGCGATTTTACAACCGCATCCAGATGCTTTGCTGAATTGCGTCAATGGATAATTCATGAAAGAAGTTTTTCTTTAGCTGCTATAATTTCTTGTAGGCCTAATGATTCGTCGAGAGGAACATTAATAAATTTGGGTTGAAAGGAAAGCTTCATTCTACCGAGGTCGTAGGCCTTGTCGTAGTAATGCATGAGCAAATTCAACCATTCATCTTTGTCTCCATTCTCAATAGCTTCAATGGCTTTTTTATTCGCCTCTAAACCCATTCGCTTGGTTAGCAACTGTGTTTTTTCAATTAAGTCTTCGTTGGAAAAGCATCCGTAATTTTCCATTAAAAATTGAAAGCGATTCTCGAAGGAAGGTTCAATTTCAATGCGAGGCGATTTTACAATGCGAGTGAAGATGGAATCGGGCACTCTGATCTTACCAATGAATCGACTTTCGTTTTCGTACCACACAGGTAAGTTCTTTTTCAATTCGAAATAAAGTGCGTGAGCAAGATTGTTTTCGAACTGTTCCTGCGAAGGCTGTTCAGGTAATCCGAGCGAACCGAAAGCAGATCCTTTGTGATGAGCGAGTCCTTCCAAATCGATGACAGATTCCCCTTCATTTTTCAAACCGAATAAACGTTCGGTTTTTTGCGAACCTGTTTTTCCAGACAAAACAATAGAGGAATGTTCTCGGCTGAATTTCTCTAAACACCAATTGCGGTAGCGTTTGTATCCGTCTTTCAATCGATAAACTTCAATGCCTTCTTTCGAAAGAAGGTCGCTGAAAATTTGACTGCGCATGCCACCGCGCGCGCAATAGACAACAATTTTATTTTCCTTGACGAATGTCTTTGCTTGCGCAACAAGACTTTCAAAAAGTGGTGAGACTAATTTGTAACCCAACTCAACCGCAGAGTCTTTTCCTTCCTGCTTGTAGGATGTTCCTACAAGAACGCGGTGTTCGTTGTTCAGTATTGGAATATTGAATGCGCCAGGAATGTGACCAGCAGCATACTCTCCTTCACTTCGAACATCGATCCAATTCAGTTCTTGAAGCGGAAATTCAAAATCGTCTAATGGAAAGAGGGTGTGACTCATTTGTCTACCAAAATATAATCGAGTGTTCGTTGTTCAATGTTTCCATCGACAACAAGAATTTTTATTTGATCGCCCAATCTGAATTCGTGTTTGCGTTTCAATCCGCGTACCACGTATTCTTCCGGAGAGAAGGTATATTGGTCGCCAGTCATGGTGTCCAGCGGAATAAGTCCTTCGCAGCGTGTTTCGTTCACCTCTGCATACATACCCCAGTTTGCTAAACCGGAAATAGTCGCTTCGAAAATTTGTCCTTTGCGTTCAAGCATATACTCGACTTGTTTGTACTTGATGCTCGCGCGCTCTGCTTCAGAGGCACGTTTCTCCATGGCTGAAGAATGTTGGCAGTGAAGTTCGTATTCGGTTTCATTCACCGGATTTCCCTGGTCGAGGTAATGCTGCAACAAACGATGCACCATCACATCTGGAAATCTTCGAATAGGTGAAGTGAAGTGTGTGTAGTAATCGAATGCCAATCCGAAGTGACCAATGTTATGCGTGCTGTAAGCCGCTTTAGCCATGCTGCGAACAGCCATGGTGCGCACAGAAGACTCTTCGGGTTGACCGTCTACCAATTCAATAATCGCTTTGATCTCGCTTTGCTCTTCGCTGCGAACAACCTTTGGAAGTTTGTATCCCAAGTGTTTTAAGAATGTTTTCAGCGAAGCAATTTTTTCTGGACTTGGCTCGTCGTGCACGCGATAAACAAATGGCAATATCATTCCGTTTTTCGGGTGACCAATGAAGAAAGCTACTTCACGATTCGCGAGCAACATGAAGTCTTCAATCAACTGATTGGAATCTTTCATGCGTTTGATGAATACGCCAACAGGCTTTCCTTTTTCATCGAGTTGAAACTTCACTTCTTCAGAATCGAAATCGATACTTCCCGCGGCATATCTTTTTGCTCGAAGTTTTTTTGCAAGCATATCGAGGTGAAGAATTTCATCTGCAAAGTCTCCGGCTTTTCCTTCAATGCGTTCTTGCGCTTCTTCGTAGGTGAATCTTCTGTCGGAATGAATAACGGTGCGTCCGAACCAACGGTTCAATACATCTCCGTTGTCGTTCATTTCAAACACCGCACTGAAGCACAACTTGTCTTCATTCGGACGAAGCGAGCAGAGGAAGTTTGAAAGTTTCTCTGGAAGCATCGGAATGGTGCGGTCTACCAAGTATACACTGGTAGCGCGAAGCGTAGCTTCTTTGTCTATGAGTGAATTCGGTTGCACATAGTGACTCACGTCTGCAATGTGAACACCTACCTCTAAATTTCCATTTGGAAGTTTTTGATACGAAAGTGCATCATCGAAATCTTTCGCGTCGAAAGGGTCAATGGTGAACGTTGGAATGCCGCGCATGTCGCGACGTTTAGCAACTTCCTCTTTTGTTATTTCAGCTGAAATAGCCTCGGCTTCGAGATGAACGGCTTCAGGAAATTCGGTCGGAAGATCGAACTCCAAAATAATGGCGTTCATCTCTACCATGTGCGATCCTGGCTGTCCAAGCACTTGAACAACTTTTCCAATAGGCTTATGCTCGGGGTTGTCCCACGAGATCATTTCAACCGCTACTTTATCGTTTTGAATAGCACCATTCAATTCATCTTTCGGAATGAAAAAATCGACATGAATTTTTTTATCGGAAGGAAGGAGGAATGCGTGTTCTTTATAACGTTCGATTGTTCCGACGTAAAGTTTTTTTCTTCGTTCCACCACTCGAACAATGTTGCCAGAAGGTCTTCTCTTGCGCGGAATGAGTTGTATTTCCACCAAGTCGCCATTCAAGGCGAATCCGGTTCTTCCTTTTTCAATTTCTACATCGTCTTCAATTCCGGGTACGGTAACGTATCCTTTTCCATAACGATTAATTTCAATGGTGCCTTGAACGAGGTTCTTCGGCGCGTCCTTTAAAATATATTTTCCGCGTTCAACTTCTCTTAATGTTCCGTTGTCTGCTTCTTCCAGTAGTATCTCGTAGATGAGTGTGCGCACGCCGGCATCGGAAATGCCAAGGGCTGCGCTCACTTGTTTGTGATTCACAGCGGTTTCCGGAGCGCGCTCGAAGAGGTCAATGACTTCTTTTCTAAGGTCGCGTTTAAAGTTTCCGAATTTGTTTTTTTTCTTTCCCATAATATTCTTCCGAAAGGTAACCATTCAAAAATGAAGTTGGGGGTATTTCCTGTTATTTTTGGAATATGAATAATTCAACGTATGTCATGCGGTTGTTGGAAAGAGATGAATTGAGTGTGGTGAAGTCTTTGGCCTACGATATTTGGCCGCGCGTGTATGATTACATGATTTCTTCCGAGCAGATTTCGTATATGCTTTCGCTGATGTACAATTTGGATAAACTTCAACAGCAGTGGGGTGAAGGGGTGAAGTTTGTTGTGTTGGAAGTGGAGGGCATGTCTCAGGGATTTCTGTCGTTTGAAGAAAAAGACGAGTGCATCTTCCTTCATAAATTGTATTTACGTCCGGAAATGCAAGGGCAGGGCTTCGGTAAGAAGATGCTTCAAGTAGCCATGGACTTTGCCATAGACACAAAAAAACCGAAAATAGAGCTAACAGTCAACCGCAACAACAAATCCCTTGAATT
>JANQWV010000013.1 GCA_030729695.1 Flavobacteriales bacterium
TTAACTTTGTCCTTTAATGAGACAAGAATCTATACCTGCGGTACTGCTCCTCCAAGACGGTACCGTTTTTTATGGCCAAAGTTGCGGCGCAAAAGGCACAACAACGGGTGAAATTGCATTCAATACCGCAATGACTGGCTACCAAGAAGTTTTTACAGACCCTTCGTATTTCGGTCAGTGTTTGGTTATGGCTACGTCCCATATTGGGAATTATGGGGTGCACTCCGATGAAGTAGAGTCTTCAAAATGCCAAGTTTCAGGAATAATTATTAAGAAATTTTCAGATGTGGCGAGTCGTGCCGGTGCGGCGGGTACGCTGCAGGATTATTTAGTAAGAGACAATGTTGTTGGAATTTGTGATTTGGATACCCGAGCTTTGGTTCGACACATCCGTAAAAATGGTGCAATGAATTGCATTATTTCAACAGAAACTTCTGACATAGATAATTTGAAGATCAAGTTAAGTCAAGCCCCAAACATGGATGGACTTGAATTGGCCTCACGAGTAGCATGTTCTGAGGCGTTTGAATTTGGAAATCCTGATTCTGAAATTAAGATAGCAGTGTTGGATTTCGGAGTAAAGCTAAATATCCTTCGCTGCCTTGATGAGCGCGGCGCTTTTCTAAAAGTGTTTCCATTAGATGTAACGTTGGAAGAAATAATGGCGTGGGGTCCCGATGGCGTAATGTTCTCAAATGGTCCCGGAGACCCATCAGCAATGCCATATACGATAGAACTTACCGCAAAGATTATTGAGACAGGTGTTCCATGCTTTGGAATTTGCTTGGGTCACCAACTCATTGGATTAAGTCAAGGGTTGAAAACTGTGAAGATGTTCAATGGACATCGTGGAGTTAATCACCCAATAAAGAATTTAATTAGCGGAAAAGGCGAAATTACCAGTCAAAACCATGGGTTCGTTATTTCAAAAGAAAGCATCGCAAATAATGCAGACGTTGAGATTACACACGTGCACTTGAATGACGATACCGTTGCTGGAATTCGATTGAAATCCAAGCCAGTATTCTCTGTGCAATACCACCCAGAAGCTAGCGCGGGTCCGCACGATTCAAGATACTTGTTCGACGATTTTATCGCCAATGTGAAATCATTAAGCGTTAAGGCTTAATGAATACGCTTTCTAGAATCTGGAGTAAATCGGAAGGTAAAGTATTTACAGTTGCAGGCATCATCTATGTGTTGCTTGCATTGTTAGCGAATGGCGTTAACGGTGGTGCAGATACATTCACGCATTATCAAATGTCGAGGTATTCGTGGATTCATCACGACCTGCTTTTGAATCAATGGGGAAAACCCGTATTTACAGTGTTGTTTTCTCCCATCGCTCAATTGGGATTACAGGCTATTATTTGGACCAATCTCGCTTTGATATTTTTCGAAGCATTTCTGGTTTTGAAAATAGCCAATCAACTTGATTTGAAAAGATCTTGGTTAGCACCTCTATTGTTCTTGACTTGTCCTGTCGTCTTTGACAATGCAGTTTCTTCCTTGACGGAAATTATCTGTGCATTATTCCTCATTTTGTTTATTCATTGGAGCTTGCGTGGAAAGTTTTTTCTAGGTGCAATTGTTCTGAGCTTTATGCCTTTTGCACGAAGTGAAGGGTTTGTAATTCTTGGCGTTACAGCTATGTTCTTCTTCTTTACGCGTCGTTGGAAATTCATACCGCTTCTTGCGGTGGGCTCAATAATCTTGAACTTATTTGGATATTGGTATACAGGAATTCCATTGTGGATATTTGATTCGAATCCATACGTTAATACCGAAATCACATCATATGGAAGCGGTAGTTTTTTCCACTTCTTTATTTGGGCAATTCCTGTTTTTGGAATAGGCTTTTTATTCTTGTTGAAGTCGACGTGGTTGAACGCTCACACAATTGCAAATCGATTAACAATTGACTGGAAAAGTGTCAATGTAGCGGAAGACTCGAAGAATTTCATTTTAAAACACCAAGTGATGTTTTGGATAGTCTTGGGTTCTTTTTGGGGGTACTTTATGGCGCATACGGTTCTGTGGTGGCAAGGAATGTGGGCAAGCTTGGGTTTGTTACGAGTGATGTTCGTTGTAGCGGCTCCTATGGTTCTGCTGGCTTTAATTGAATTGAATAAGTTTCTCGATAGCCGCCCCCGAATAGGTAGTTGGAAAACGATTAACGTGATTCTAGTTCTTCTGTGCGGAACTGCATTCGGAACGAATACTCTTATTCTAGGCGCCGTTGGTGCCCCTGTTGAATATGGAATTGAAGAGGCCGTTTTGAACGAAATGAAAGGTTGGATGAAAGCAGAAGGGATCACAACTCCAGGATGTGTATTTGCAGGACATTCATATGTTTCATTAGCGTTGGACAGGGATCCATTCGATTACACAAAAATGAATCAGCTCAGATCATTCAAATATGCTCAGAAGGGTGATCTGATTGTTTGGGACGGACACTACGGTCCGAATGAAGAGAATACACCAATAGAGATGTTGGAAAGAGATACAACATTTATGTTTCTGAAAGAGTTTCGTCCTGAAAGGGAATACCGCCCATTGAACGACATGCCTTTTTATGTAAGGCTTTATCGAAAGAAATAAGCAAAAAAAAACAGCACCAGTTGGTGCTGTTTTCATTTCAATCAAAAATGATTTAGAATAGATTCATTGAATCCAAAACACCCATTACTTCTTTAACAGAAGTTGCTGAGTTGTTCAACAATTCTTTTTCAGCGTCGTTCAATTGCAATTCGATAATCTGTTCGATACCGTTTTTACCTAATTTAACTGGAACACCTAAATAGATATCTTTCATTCCGTATTCGCCATTCAATAATGCGCAAACTGGGAAGATTCTTTTTTGGTCACGCACAATGGCTTCAACCATTTGAGCTGCTGCTGCACCAGGTGCATACCAAGCAGAAGTTCCAAGAAGGTTAACGATTTCGCCACCACCTGTTTTGGTGCGCTCAACGATTGCGTTTAATTTTTCTTCAGAGATTAATTCTGTAACTGGAATTCCTCCAACAGTGGTATAACGTGGAAGTGGAACCATCGTGTCGCCATGTCCACCCATTAACACTGCTTGAATGTCTTTTGGAGAACAGTTCAATTCAGATGCAATGAACGCACGGTAACGCGCAGTGTCAAGGATTCCAGCCATTCCAAATACTTTCTTGCTGTCAACTTTCGCAGCTAAGAAAGCGCAATATGTCATTACATCAAGGGGATTCGATACAATAACGATAATCGCATCCGGAGAATACTTAATAATATTTTCAGTAACGCTCTTTACGATACCAGCGTTGGTAGCGATCAAATCGTCGCGGCTCATGCCTGGTTTTCTTGGAAGACCACTCGTAATTACAACTACATCTGAATTAGCAGTAGCCGCATAATCATTGGTACTACCAACAGTTCTGCTGTCGTAAAGGTTAATAGGGGCAGTTTGCCAAATGTCAAGCGCCTTGCCTTCAGCAAAGCCTGGTTTAATGTCCAACAAAACAATTTCGTTGGCAATTTCACGGTGTGCTAATACATCGGCACATGTAGCGCCAACATTACCAGCTCCAACTACGGTTACTTTCATGGGTTCAAATTTTAGACTGCGAAATTAGTGAATCTAATTTCCTGTTGAAAATGATTTTTGATTTAAAACGGAGATATAATGTTTTGGCCTAATTTTCCGTTGTGAATGGAATCTAATATTTTCAATATGATGCTTATGCTGAAGCGGGTGGGAATAATGTGTGTTTTTGCTTTGAATATGGCCTTGGCTTTAGCCCAAGCTCCTGGTACTGTCTTTCCAAGTGGAACATTTGGCCTAGACTACAACGCCTTCAATAGTAAAAATAAAAGAGAGGGCGAATGGATTCGCGTTTATAAGTCGAACCCCAAAGTAATGTATTACAGAGGGGCGTTCCTAAACGGAGTGCCAATAGGTGTTTTCGAATTTTATAACGAAAAGGGTTATCTGAAGTCTACCGTTAATCACATTCAAGACACTACAATCAATGATGTGGTAAACTTCTACGCCGATGGCAAAACAGTTAACAGTAAGGGGAGATATGTAGGGAAGAGGGTGGGGAAGACTTGGGAGCGACAAAAGCAAGGCTTATGGGAATTCTTTGACGCAGACGGAAGATTGATTCGGTTTGAAAACTACAAAGACAATTTGTTGAGCGGTGAGTCGAAGGTGTACTTTGCGAATGGACAAGTCTCGCATGAAATGATATTCCTGAACGATAAGATGAATGGACCATTCACAGAGTATACAGTGGAAGGGAAGATTAGTAAGAAAGGAACTTATAAAAATGGGATTTACGACGGAAGCATTGTCGTGAATTACGACAGTGGAAAGAAGAAAGAGGAAGGAAAGTTTGTAAATGGATTGCGCGAAGGATCTTGGAATTTTTATCTTGAAACAGGTTTGCCAGAGCTGACCATTTGGTTTAAGGCAGATAAAATTGAAAAGAAACATTATGCCAATGGAACTTTTCAGACCTATTACGATTCTGGAATCCCGCAGTCTGAATACACCTACAAAAACTACAACAAAGAAGGCGCTTTCGCTGAGTACTATGACAAAGGTTCTTACGAGCAAATTCCTGCTTCGCCGGAAGATGTAGCGCAAGGCATTGCTTATCGCGAACAATTAAAAGGTACGCAGGTTAAGCAAAAGGGCAAGTACGTAAACGGTCAGTTGTCAGGTGAAGTTTTGTATTTCAAAATTTCAGGGGAGTTGGAAAAGACGGAAGTATATGAAAATGGAAAATTGAAAGAAACGAAATAGAAGTATGAAAAATAATTATGTCTTTTTTCTTATTCTGATTTCGACTTTGTTCGGCTTCGAACTTTCTGCACAATCTTCGTTCAACACTTATTTCGTTCAGTTTCGAGATAAAGCAGATTCACAATTTTCACTTTCGAATCCCTCAGCTTACCTTTCAGTAAAGGCCGTTGAAAGAAGAATTCGAACAGGAGTGGGTTTCGATTCGCTCGACCTGCCTGTCAATGGAAATTACATTCAGCAAGTGCTTCAACAAGGAAATTCTAATTTGTTGTTGAAGAGCAAGTGGTTCAATTCAATTACCGTTCAATTGCTTGACACCTCTATTGCTGCTGCCTGGAAACAGCAGGTGGAGGCGCTGCCCTGTGTATTTCAGGTCAAGTCTTTGCCAAGTGTTCCGTTGGAGAAAATCTCGATTCACAAAGGCACACAATCTGAAGAGGGTATGGTTTCAGATGATTTTTACGGACCGAGTTTTAGACAAACAGAAATGTTAAACGGACATTTACTGCATCAATTGGGATTGAATGGGCAAGGAATGGATATTGCAGTCTTTGATGGTGGTTTCAGGTTTGCCGATGTATTGCCCGCTATGGCTCATCTTTTCGAAGAAGGGCGAATTGTTGAGACACATGACTTTCTGAATTTCACGTCACCGAATGTATTTGATGCTTCTACACACGGTACGATGGTCCTAAGTCACATGGCAGGAATCATGAAAGATTCACTTTTTGGAACAGCTGTTGAAGCCAACTATTATTTGTTTCAAACTGAAGATGTTTACCGTGAAGTGCGGTTGGAAGAGGATACTTGGATCCAAGCTGCGGAATGGGCAGATAGTATTGGAATAGATGTGATCAATTCAAGTTTGGGATATTCGCTGTTCGATGAAGATTACATGAACTATTCGACTTCCGATATGAACGGAAGTACAACTCGAATTTCGCAAGCGGCTGAAATTTGCGCACTTAAGGGAACACTTGTCGTGAACAGCGCTGGCAATAGCGGCGATGACCCTTGGCACGTCATTACAGCCCCGTCAGACGCAGAACATGTGTTGTGCATAGGTGCGGTAGATTTGAATGGCAATCACGCTGCGTTTTCAGGTTTTCGCCCTGTTGGACTGGATGATGTTAAACCGAACGTAGTAGCCATGGGCAGACAAACAGTATTTGCCGCAAGCGATAGCACAATTTCCCGAGGAAATGGAACGTCGTTTAGCTCTCCTATTTTAGCGGGAATGGCTGCCACACTTTGGCAAGCTTTTCCAACTGCAACGAATATGGATATATTCAATGCCATTGAGCAAAGTGCAAGTTTATATTCCATTCCGAATGATTCGATGGGATATGGTATTCCTGATTTTTGGAAGGCATTCGTCAGTCTTTCCAATCAGATATACAGTCAACCGAATGAACATTCGGTTCTTGTTTTTCCACAACCTTCAGACGGGGCTTTTGAAGTTCGCGTGGAAGGAAATTTTCCAGATACAAATAACTATCACTACCTCTACGACAGCAGCGGTAGGTCTGTTAAGTATTATAACTGGGAATACAACTACAGTGAGCCATGGGCAATCTATCATTTGGATTTGACTACTCAGCCAACCGGTCAGTATTATTTCGTAATTGAATCTTCAACAGGAATTCAAGTAGTTCCCCTTCAAAAAAAATAAAATGAGAAAAACGTTACTTTTTGTTTTTACTTTCTTCGTTGTTGCATTTTCTTTCGCACAAGGTCTTGGGCACACCTCGCTTACCTTCACAGATGCTGCGCGAAACAATCGCCCTATTCCTTGCGAGGTATATTATCCAGCGACTTCAGCCGGTGACAATACCACTGCTTTAGATCCCGCGTCTTTGGGACTCAATGGGTTTCCAGCAATTGCAGTTGGACATGGGTTCGTGATTGGTGCAGCAAACTATGATATAATAGCGGAACAATTAATTCCTTTCGGATTTATAGTGGCGCTGGTCAATACAGAAGCAGGCTTCGCCCCGAACCACCAAGAGTTCGGACTCGATTTGGCTTTTGTTACACACGCACTTCAACAAGAGTCTCAAAACTCAACTTCAATTTTGTACAATGTTGTGAATCAAGAGAAGGAAGCGATAATTGGACATAGCATGGGAGGAGGAGCAGCTTGGTTAGCCGCCGCATCGGACCCACTGATAGACGCAATTGTCGGCCTTGCTCCTGCCGAAACAAATCCAAGCGCTATAGCTGCAGCGGCTTCTGTTAATTGCAATGCCTTGGTTTTCTCTGGTAGTGAGGATGCTGTTACTCCTCCGTCGAGTAATCACGAGCCCATTTATGATGGCACAAGCGCAGGCTGCAAGACATTTGTTTCTCTCACCGGAGGTTCACATTGCGGCTTCATTGATTCGGGTACTTTGTGTGATTTCGGAGAACCATTGGGAGGAAGCCTATCTAGAGCAGATCAACAAGATGCTTATCTCACGCTTATGACAGCTTGGCTTCGATACTTTTTGAATGCTGAATGTGTTGAAGAACTATACTCGGATTATGTATTTAGTCATTCGTTTGTTTCTGCTGATCTTCTTGCTGCATGCATGTTATGTGGAAATGTAAACGACGTTGAAGACAATGCTGTTAGCGTATTTCCGAACCCCAATCAAGGAACATTTTCAATTCAATGGAAGAATGAAATTTTCAATACAATTGAGATATTTGATGCCGCGGGCAGGCTTGTGATGAAACAAGTGATTTTACAACGAGGCTTTTTCAATGAAACTGAAAAGTTGAACCCAGGTGTTTATTGGTTGAAGCTTTCAGGTGAAAAATCAATTTCAACGAAGAAAATAATCGTTGAATAATGAAATGAAAAACCCCGCAATTGCGGGGTTAACTTTGTGCGCCCACCTGGGCTCGAACCAGGGACCCACAGATTATGAGTCTGTTGCTCTAACCGACTGAGCTATAGGCGCGGGACGGCAAATTTAGGAATAATGCATCTTTGTACAACATGAAAATATTCATAAAAAATATAAAATCGCTCTACGGCACTCATTCTCAGGATGTCGCTCTAGTTAAAGGTTCGGATATGAATGTCCTTCCCAGCATCGAAAACGCTTGGTTGGCAATTGAAGACGATACCATTGTGGCATTCGGTTCAATGGATGAGTTTGACGGGATAGAAGATTGGCGAGACTTGACAATTATTGATGCTGCGGGAAAGTTTGTTCTGCCGGGTTGGTGCGACAGTCACACACACACGGTATTTGCGGCTTCGCGTGCAGATGAATTCGAAGATCGCCTCAACGGCTTAACCTATGAAGAAATAGCAAAGAGAGGTGGAGGTATTTTAAATAGCGCGAAGAAATTTTCGGCTATGAGTGAAGAGGAACTTTACAGCGCTGCAGTTGAACGATTGAATGGAATGATGAAACAGGG
>JANQWV010000014.1:0-26642 GCA_030729695.1 Flavobacteriales bacterium
GAGCGTGTTACGCGCGCAAGGGAGTTGCAGTCGCAGCGATTCAGTGAGAGTAAAACGAATTACAATGCGCAGATGAATACGCAGGAGTTGAAGGCGCATTGCGCCTTAGACGAAGCCAGTTCCGAGTTGTTGAAGTTGGCGATGAACAAGCTTCAGCTTTCTGCGAGAGCGTATGAGCGTATTTTGAAGGTCGCACGCACCATTGCCGATTTGGGCGGATCATCGAATATTCAGAGTGAACATATATCTGAAGCCATTCAGTATCGCAGTTTAGATCGGGAGAATTGGGGTGGGTGATACGGGTTAATGAAACTCCGGATTATTCACGAACTCCATGTCCGTTAAGGTTTTCAAGAAGGCTACAACGTCTTCCATTTCCTGCTGAGTCATTCTTCCTTTCACTGCGAAGTATAAGTTCGGATCGAGGTTTGCGCTGTAATGGAATCCGGTGTTGTAATGCTCAACACATTCCAATAAGGTTTGGAATCTACCATCGTGCATGTACGGTCCAGTCAATTCAACATTTCGAAGTGAAGGCGTTTTGAATTTTCCTTTGTCACTTTCGTTGAGCGTAATGAGGTACCTGCCTTCATCAACAGAGATACTATCCAATCCAGTGTTACGGAATTCAAAGTCGCTGAACGTGGATCCCATGGTATGACAGTGCGAACAGTCGCCTTTTTCCATGTCTTCGAAAAGTGCTTTTCCATTCAATTCTTGCGCGCTTAATAAAGTTTCTCCGCGCATGTATTGGTCGTACTTTGAATTTCCTGAAATAAGAATACGCTCGAATTGAGCTATTGCACGCATAATGTTTTGTGAGGTTACTTGGGAACTTCCGAAGGCAGCTTTGAATAGATCTGGATATTCTGCGTTTGCATTCAGTTTAGCCACAACATTAGCCATGGTTTCATGCATTTCAATGGGGTTGGTGATGGGTCCCATGACTTGACTTTCCATTCCGTTTGCTCCGCCGTCCCAGAAGAATTTCGATTGCCACCCGAGGTTTATAAGGGGCATAGCATTTCGTTGCCCTTGAATCCCGTCTATGCCTGTGCTGAACTGATTGGGATCTGTAAAACCATATTCTTGTAAATGGCAGCTGGCACAACTTTGTGTATTGTCTCTAGATAAAACCGGGTCATAGAACAAACGTTTTCCAAGTGCCACACCTTCAACGGTAAGCGGATTTGTGGAAGGAATATTCATGGGTGGAAGTCCTTCCGGAATGACCAGGTTATATGGCGTTGCAGCAGGAGTTTCGTCTTCGCCTTTGTCGCATGCAACAAAGAGAAGCGGAAATATAAAAAGCAGTGCAACGATTAATTTTTTCATTCCGAGAATAAAAAGGAGTTAACCGAAAATGCATTTGGAAAGTTTGCACGAAGTTCATTAATCCATGGAATATCTCCGGCGGAGAGACTTTGGTGATTGTTATTCCCCGTGAAGGCGATTGTATTCGGATTGCTATACAATTTATTCAAATCGAATTGAAGTTGAATGATTGACTTGTTTCCTTCAACATGAAGTTGAATGGGCAATGAGATTGGCGCTAGCGCACGGTCTGTTCCGTAGTGATAGATGAGTGGTTGTTGCGTTCCTGAAGTACTTGAGGTGAAATACCCTTCATGCTTGAAGAAAATATATCCAGTGTTCCAGGTCCAAATCATTCCGTACATCGGATCTAAGTCTCCCGCTTGATCACCTGAATGATTATGAAGCGAATCAACTCCTAAATTGAATTCAAGTGAAGTGTAATGTCCGTCTGGAATTTCCACTTGATCGAGTTGCAATGAAGTAGGAACGGAATGATCTATGAGCTCGTGTTCATACAACTCAACCCGTTCTCCGTTTTCGTTAACTAGCTTCATGTGTGAAATGTAGTATTTCAACATGTATGCATTGTATGCTTCTCCAGCCCCGTTGGTGTATGTGCTGTCTAGATGAAATTCATTCTGACCAATTACATTGAACACATTCACTCGGGTGTATGATTTACATTTTGTATCGAGGTCTTTGCGGCACGAGGAAATAGTTATCGTGCATAGGGCAATTAGAAGAAGTGCAAATTGTTTCATACTTCAAAAATATGATGAATTGTGTTCTACATGCGAATTATATCGAGATTTGCATAAATGCCCCCGTAGTTTAACAGGATAAAACGGCCGTTTCCTAAACAGCTAATCCGTGTTCGAGTCACGGCGGGGGTATTTTCTTTCTTAACGTTGCGAACACATTTTTATAAAGCGGTATTTTCATTCGGAACATTGAAGTAACAAGTAGTCGGGTGTAATTGATGTAACGTTTATTTTCAGTTAATTTCTTAGTAGCAAGATGTGTGGTGATTTGCATAAAAATCACTCACATGAAAAAGTCTTTATTGGGGTTACTTTTAATAGTATGCTCTTTATCTCTTCAATCTCAAGTTCGTATCACGGAAGTGATGTCGAGCGGAGGCACATCTGATTGGTTCGAATTGACGAATTACGGAAGCACAGCTATTGATATTACCGGTTGGAAGGTTGACGATATTTCGTTCAATTTTGCAACGTCTGTTTTGTTGAATGGAGTAACATCTATTGCTCCAAATGAGCGTGTAATGTTTTGTGAAAACGCTAATGCGGCCTATGCGTCGACGTTCAGAACTTTCTGGGGTTTGGCTGCAGATGTGCAAGTAGGAACTTATACAGGTAGCGGAATTGGTCTTTCTTCTTCAGGAGATGGCGTCATTGTTTTTGACGCAAGTGGTATTGAAGTTTGGCGCGTAAGCTTTGGCGCAGCAACAGCAGGATCCTCATTTTATTGGGGTTATGATATTGCAGGGAATTTCGATCCGATGTATGTAGGTGCTGCCAATGTTGGATTGGTGAGTGTATTGGGAACAATTCAAAGTCAAGTAACTGTTAACAGTGCCGATGTCGCAATGAATGTTGGTTCTCCAAGAACTTCTATTCAACCCGTGAATCCTGTTTTAGGATGTATGGACGCTATTGCTTGTAACTACAATTCTGCAGCTACAACGAGTGATAATTCATGCACATACGGTCAAACGTATTACTTAGACCAAGATGCAGATGGATATGGTACTGCAGGTACTTCAACTGTGAGTTGCACTGCTGTTGCTGGTTATGTTTTATCAAATACAGATTGCAACGATGAGGTTGCTGCGATTTCTCCTGGAGCTTCTGAGAATTGTTTGAACTTATTAGATGACAATTGCGATGGGTTAGTAAATGTGGGTTGTCCGAATGCGGAAGTGAGTATTGCTTCAGCATCTAATTTCATTCAAGTAAATGAAAACGCAGGCACGGTTTCAATTCCTGTATCTGTGACTAACGCAAACGCATTACCAATCAACGTTCATTTCGAACTTTCTGTTTATTCCAATGCTATTGTCGGGTCTGATTTTACTTGGGTAGACTCTTTGGTCATTGAGCCATTGACAAACGGAGTAGTGAATCATTCGGTTTCAATTATTGATGATTCGGTGATTGAAAATGCGGAACGTGTTATTGTAAGAATTCTTTCTTCGAGTAATGGCGTTGTTCATGCTTCAAATAACTACCGAATCATTTTCATAAAAGACAATGAGGTGAATAATATTCCTTCAACAAATGAATTGAATTTGAATTTGCTTTCAAGTTTTTCAAATGGAACGTCAGGTGTTAATTCTGCTGAAATCGTTGCTCATTGCAGATTAACACAACGCTTGTTCATTGCGAACAGCATTGCTGCAAAGATGGATATTGTTGATTTTGCAAATCCTGCTTCTCCGGTTTTGATTTCATCAATTGATATGACTCCGTATGGTAACATTAACTCTATTGCGGTTCATGACGGAATTATTGCAGTGGCCATTGAGAATTCGAATGCGCAAGAAAATGGAAAGATTGTTTTCTTCGACCCAGACGGAGTATTCGTAAATGAAGTGCCAACCGGCGCCATGCCCGATATGATTACTTTTTCGAAGGACTATTCGAAAGTGATAACAGCGAATGAAGGAGAGCCGAGTTCTGATTATTCAGTTGACCCAGAAGGATCAATTACTGTTGTAGACATCAGTGGAGGTATTGCGAATTTGACAAATGCAAATGCAACACAAATTTCGCTTACACAATTTAACGGTCAAGAGATAGCTCTTCGTGCGCAAGGAATTAGAATCTTCACTACTTCAGCAAGTGTTGCTCAAGATTTAGAACCCGAGTATGTGGCTGTTTCAGACGACAACACCAAAGCATACATTACATTGCAAGAGAACAATGCCATTTTGGTTGTTGACTTGTTGACGAACACCATTGAGTCTATACGCGCTTTGGGATTCGCAGATTACTCTGAAGGTTCTGGAAATTCGTTGGACGCTTCTGATCAGAGCGGTGCAATATTGAATACATCTGGAATTCCTATTCGCGGAGTGTACATGCCTGATGCAATTTCTTATTCTACAATAAATGGAAATGGATATGTATTCATGGCGAACGAAGGTGATTCACGTGAGTTTGGTTCTGTAATAGATGCAAACAGAATTTCTTCTTCAACGTTTAACAACCTTGATCCTGTTGCATTCCCACAAGCGTCTATTTTAAGAAACAATAAATTCTTAGGAAGACTAAGCGCATTGAAGTATTCAGGCGATACAGACGGAGATGGTGATTACGATGAACTTCATGTAATGGGCTCTCGCTCATTCACCATTCGCAACGCAGCAACCAATGAATTGGTTTTCGATTCAAAAGATTTGTTTGAAAAGATTACTGCAAATTCAGCTTTAACCGCTGCTTTCTTCAACGCTTCAAATACCACTGGCGCTGCTGTTTCTAAGAATAGAAGTGACGATAAAGGCCCAGAGCCGGAAGGAGTAACGGTTGCTGAAATCGATGGAGTACACTACGCATTTATTGCATTGGAACGTGTAGGTGGATGTATGGTTTTCAATGTTGAAAATCCGAACGCTCCTGTTTTCGTGACTTATGCGAACAACAGAACATTAAATGGAAGCGGACCTGATTTAGGTGCTGAAGGAATTATTTTCATCTCGGCAGAGGATTCTCCAAATGGACAAGCCATTGTTATTTTGGCGAATGAAGTGAGTAGCACGTTATCGATTTTTGCTGCGAATACTTGTGCGTCCCTTTCAGCTTCAGTTGTAGCACCTGCAATAACATCGGCTTGTCAAGGAGAGGCTATTCAACTAACTGCTTCCATTGAAGCGAATGTTACTTCACAATGGTACAAAGACGGACAAGCAATTGGAATGATGAATCAAAATTCATTATCAGTTACCGAAACCGGTTCATATCATCTGGAAGTAACGAACAGTCAGTTTCAATGTAGCCATTCATACAACAACATTGAAGTTGCAATTTATGCATTGCCAGAACTTACGGTACCGGCTGATCTAGCGGTTTGTTTCGGAAGTGAAATTCAATTGCAGGCGCAAGGTGCTGACAGCATTCTTTGGGAGGGTAATCTCGCTAACGGTTCTATTCTGACTCCAGCAAATTCAGGTACCTACACTGCTGTTGGAGTAAATGAATACGGTTGCGAGTCTTCAGTAGAGTGGAATGTTCAGGTAAACGAAGTACCTACGGTCTATGCAGGTGAAGATATTACTGTTTGCGAAGGTTCTTATGTAGAGTTTGCTGGTGCTGGAGCTATTGACTATGTATGGAGCAATGGAGTTTCAGATACTTATGGAACATTACTGTTTGCATCAGAGGAAATAACTGTTACTGGAACCAATGCCTTCGGTTGTTCAGATACAGACACCTTGCAAGCAACTGTTTTACCAAATCAGAACTTCTATGAAGACATGGATATGGATGGGTATGGAAATGCTTCAACTTTGATCAGCACTTGCGTTCAACCATTAGGATATATTACCTCTGCCGGAGATTGCAACGACATGAATGCTGCAGTGAACGATGGAATGATGGAAGTGTGTAACGATGTTGACGACAATTGTAACAATCTTGTTGATGATGGTTTGGATTTTGCAAACTACTACTTCGACAATGATGGAGATATGTTCGGTAATACAATGGATGCCGTATTTTCTTGCCAGCAACCGAACGGTTATGTCCTTAGCGGTGGAGATTGCAATGATAACGCATTTGGAGTTTATCCAGGTTCGGCTGAATTCTGTAACGGAACTGATGACGATTGCGACGGTTCCATTGACAACGGGTTGGTGTTCTTAAGTTATTACGGCGATGCAGACGGTGATACCTACGGTGACATAAACAACAGTGAAAGTTTCTGTTCAGACCCGGGTAGCCCTTTTGTAACAAACGATGCGGACTGCGACGATACGAATGCGCAAGTAAATCCGGGTGCCACGGAAATATGGGAAAACGGAATTGACGACGATTGTAATCCGAGTACAAGTGATGTTAGCGTTGAAGAGTTAAGTGCAATGGACTTTAATGTATTCCCAAATCCGGTTCAAAATGTATTGACAATAGTGAGTCAAGGAAATGACTTGGATGCCATTCATATTTACAATGCCGTTGGTACTTTAATTAGCACATTCAACCCAATGGGATCAGTTGCAACATTAGATATCTCTGATTGGTCTGCTGGTTATTACGTTGTTCGAATTGGACAAACCAGTAAGACAATTGTAAAGTTATAACTTGGAAATTATTTCTAGAGCAGCCCCTTTCGAGGGGCTGTTTTCATTTAACAATTTTCTTAACAATTCCGTTACAAAAACGCAAATTGCTTTCTTTAATCATAACCTGTGATTAATGTGAGGTTTCTTAACTCGAACTAATCTTGCACAAGTTTGATTGGTTATGAAGACACTAAAATTTCCTACTGTATTTTTAATGCTCCTGTTGAGTTTAAAAGGTTTCACTCAAGATGGTTTAGAGGGCATTATAGTAGAGAAATTTTATGTCTCTACCAAAGCCGACAACGCAGGAAAATTATACAGCGGAGACCTTCCTGAAGGAAGTGTGACCTACAGAATATACGTCGACTTAAAACCTGGTTATCGTTTTCAAGCCGCCTACGGTTCTCCACAACATCCGTTGGTGATTGAGTCAACTGAAAATTTCTACAATCATTTGGAAAATGGAAACATTCAACCCAATATCATTCCAGAACGCACATACAAAAAGAACATTTCTCTTTTAGATTCTTGGCTTTCTGCTGGCGCGTGTGCCGAGCGTCATCTGGGCATATTGAAAGAATATGACGACACAATAAGTGATAAGTTTATTGGTTTTGAAAAAGGTTATTTCAAAGGGAAAAAGAAATCTGTTCCGCTCTATGAAGTTGACGGTATGAAACGTTCTGCAGTTTTGCCTGTTCCAACTTTTTTTCAAATGGATTTCTTATCGAAGGTTATCGGAACAACTACTTCTGAAAAAAGAATTTTCACGGATAACGGCGCATGGGCGGCTTTAGGAAAGGGCGCTGTAGGCGCCGATTCATTGTCAACGAACTGTGTGCTTATTGCTCAGCTTACTACACTGGGTGAATTATCATTCGAGTTGAATTTGCTCATCGGAGCACCCAACGGTTCTTCACAGAAATACGTCGCGAAAAATCCAATTACTGAAGAAGGGGAGTGGACACATCCAGACCTCATTTTCAATACGGAAAAGCGAAAAATAAAAACAAAGAAAAAATAAATCAAATGAAAAAAAGCCTACTCTTTATTTCTGCTCTTCTAACTTCAACGCTTGTATTTTCACAAGTGGGTTTAGAGGGTATTGTGGTTGAAAAGTATTATGTTTCAGATGCTGCCGATTCAATAGATGCGAACGAAAACGGTGCTGTGTATCCACTACACGTAGGTTCTGTTACTTATAGAGTTTACGCCAATTTATTACCAGGTTACAAGGTTATTCAATTGTTTGGATCTCCACAGCACACCATGAATGTGAATACGACTACAGCGTTTTACAACGATCCGAATTATGGTTTCAAAGTGTACCAAGGTACTAGCGTGAACAACACCAAAAAGAATACAACCCTTATCGATTCTTACTTTACTATTGGTGGTGTTGCGAACGGTTTATGCGGGGTTTTAAAAACAGAAGACTCAGACGGCACCATTGGAAACAACCAAGGAATTTTGGCGAACAACGATGCATTGGCTGGATTACCTATTACGGGAATTGATGGTGTAGACGGATTAATGCCAGGCACTCCAATTCTTCCGAACGTTTTAGGAATTACGACTGAGTTAGATATTTTCGATCAAAGTGTAGGAAATGATTTCACAACCAATGGTGCTGCTATTGCGGCATTGGGCGGAATGGAAGGGGTAACTCCTTCAAACCATGTTTTATTGGGACAGTTCACAACTGACGGTGTTTTCAGCTTCCGATTGAATTTGCAATTGTCGACGCCAGTGGCTGGCGAGAGCCAAATTTTTGTAGCTGACTCAGCATTAACGGGCGAGTTTGTAGACACGACTTTGGTTTATACTTCTCTTCCTCCAGTTATTGATTTAGTTGAAGCGAACGGTGTTGTTTCTGACGTCGATTTTTCTGCCTATCCAAATCCTTGCGACAATCAATTGACAATAGTTCAGTCAAACAACCAAGTAGACAAAGTATCAATGAGATTGATGGATGTTACTGGCCGTGTTGTAATGAACGATGTTTATTGGAGTTCAAAGCGCACGATAGACACCGCTGGTCTTCCTAGTGGATTTTACACAGTTATGCTTGAAAGACAAGGTCAGATTCATTCTGTGAAATTCGTTAAGAAATAAAATTAGAAAGCTGTTGTCATGAAAAACTTCTTCGCGGTACTTTTTCTTGTGATTGTTTCTCATACCATTTCTGCACAAGGAACTTTGCGCGGAAAGGTGACCGATGAGAAAGGTGAATCTATGTTTGGAGTAATTGTTCGTGCCATAGAGAACGAAGCAATCATTGCCCAAACCGATTTCGAAGGAACATTTTCGTTGAAGTTTCCAGACAACAAGTCCTACACGTTAAATTTTATCATTGTCGGATACGAGAAGTTAGAGGAAAAAATTCAGCTCAAGGACAACGCTGTCTTATCGAAGGAGTTTACCTTAATTAATTCTTCCAACATCATCACAGGAATGGATGTTGTGGCAAGACGTACGAAGGCGAATGACGGCTACATGGAAAAAATGAAAATGAATTCCGCGACCACATTGGATTTCATTTCAGCTGAGGTCATGAAGAAGACAGGAGATGCGAACGTTGTGAATGCAATAGCACGTGTGTCTGGGGTTTCTACCAACGGCGGTTTAATTACAGTGCGTGGTATTGGTGACCGTTACGTTCGCACAACCTTGAACGGTTCGCGGATCCCAACGTTAGATCCTTTGACGAATAACATTAAACTCGATATCTTCCCTTCGAGTTTGGTGGACAACATTGTTATTACCAAGACCCAGAGTGCCGATTTACCAGGCGATTGGGCGGGTGCATACATCTCTGTTGAAACAAAGGATTATCCAGATAAGTTAAGTGTGAATATCGAATCGCAGTTCGGTTACAATGCGCAAACGACATTCAAGAATTTCATTACTTCTGACCGAAGCAGTACCGATTGGTTGGGCTTCGACAATGGTCTTCGAATTAGAGAAAATGAGAATTTGACAGTTCCGAATTTAGACCCTTCAACTTACCAACAAATGGTAGCCTTAGGATTGGGAGATTATTTCGCGCAGCAAGGCATTCATGGTTGGAGTGATGGAGATGCTCAGGGCGATGCTTATTTCCGGTTGGGTTTGGTTCAATTGGGTCTTTTGCCTGCTGCACAATTCAATGATCCAACAGCATTCGCAAACGCACGAGATCAGTACAATTCAACGTACAAGCCTCAGGCCTTCAATACGATCAATCCGAACGGAACGAGTTACGCAAATGGTTTCAGTAATAATTGGAATACCAGATACAGACGCGCTCCGATTAACTTTTCGCAAAGTTTCAGTGTTGGAGATCAGAAAACATTGTTTGGCAGAGAATTGGGTTTCATCTTCGGGTTTAAATACGGGTCTGCCATACGTTTCGATCCCAACGGAATTTCTCAGCGTGTCGGCGATGAGTCGTTGGGTTATCTTTTCGATAGACAGGACAGTGCGAAAATTAGCCGAGAAACAAACTCAATAAGTGCACTTATCAATGTTGCGTATAAGTTGAATAAGAACAACAAAATTTCGTTGCTCTTCATGCCGAACATCATTGGAAACAATGATGTAGCGAGTTTTGAAGAAATGCCGGAGGGTGTTCTTTTCCAGGAAGCAGCGGTCTCAAAGAATATTTTTTATGAGCAGCGTAAGCAATTTGTTTATCAATATTCCTCTCAACATTACATTCCTAGCCTTAAACTTAAACTCGATTTAAATGCGTCTTACACTGACGGCAGTAGCATAGCTCCGGATTTTAAGGCGACTCAATATATTCAGTTCTTAGATTATTCGACAGTAACAGGCTATCAATTCGCCCCAACAGCCGGAGATGGCATTCGTCGATTCGATCGTTACTTGGATGAAAATATCTTCGATGGAAGAATTGGTTTTGAAATGCCAATTAAATCTAAAATCGAAGGTGCTGCGCGTAAAATTAAGTTCGGAGCTGCAACACAGCGTAATTACCGAAAAATCGACAACAATGAGTATAGATTGTTCACAGGAAATCCGATATCTGTTGATCCTTTGTTAGACGGTGACCTTGATAGTTATTTGAGTTTAGATAAGTTTGTGATGCAAGACGGCATTCTTGGTTATTATTATGCTGATTTTGACTTTGAGCGAAATCACAGTTTCGGAAATAGTAACGTTGAAGCTTTGTATGCTCTTGTCGATTTTGAACTAAACCAATCTCTTCGTTTCTCAGGGGGTGCGCGCGTTGAACACACCGATATTTTCACGGATGCCGACAAGTTCTACGAGGAAGGGTATGGTTTGAACGATATCCGAAGAGAAAATGTCGGAGGCTTCGCATTAGTGAACGCTGCTTCTATTGACCAGTGGGATGTTCTTCCAAGCGGAAGTTTAATTTACAAACTGAAGACGAAAAGTGAGGCCCAAAGTAATTTGCGTTTCAACTACAGTCAATCTGTTGCTCGACCAAGTATTCGTGAACTGAGCGACGCTGCAATTTTCGATAATGAATTTCGAACTGTCATTTATGGAAATTCGGATTTGAAAATGACTAGAATTTCGAATTATGATTTTCGAGGAGAGGTATACTTTCAGAATGGCGACAACGTCTCAGCAAGTGTATTTTACAAAGATTTCCGCAATCACATAGAAATGGGATTTGGCGGTGCGGGTATTACTTGGGATAATATAGAGCAATCAACAGTTCGAGGAATAGAGGTAGAAGGAAAGAAACAAATTGGAAGAAATTTCGAGTTTCGCGCGAATCTGACTTTAGTTAAATCTGAAGCAGAGTTCGTTAGAAAGGATTTGCAAATTGTTGAGGGAATTAAGGTATATACAATTCTTGATACATTGTATCGTCCTATGTTTGGACAAGCACCTTATTTGTTCAATTCGATTCTATCCTATACTGCCGACTCATTGGGTTTAACAGCTACGATAAGTTACAACGTGCAAGGTCCACGATTGGTTATTGCAGGCGCAGTGAAAGGAAGACCTGATGTGTATGAAATACCTCGCCACTTGTTAGATTTTAAGATTAGTAAAACATTGGGTGAACACTATAGCGCTAGCATAACTGTTCGCGATATATTAAACTCTCCAGTTCGCAGAGCTTATGACTTACCAACTGGTTATGTAGACTTTGACCGATTCAGATACGGAACGAATTTCTTAGTCAGTTTCGCCTACAAACTTTAATTATTGATGGAGATGAAGACATTTTTAACGACCATATTCCTTTCAATTTTTGCGGTGCATTTCGTTTCAGCGCAGTTGGAAAAGGTTATAATTGAAAAGTATTATGTGAGTGATGCGAATGACGCTACAGATACTTCTGGCGGTGGTGTTCCAATTGGTTCGACTACGTATCGTATTTATGTTGACTTAAAGCCGGGAACAATTCTCAAGCGTATTTACGGTGACGCTAATCATCCCTTTTCGATTTCAAGTTCAGAAGCTTTTTACAATAATATTTTGGACGGACAATCCTTCGGAAAAGACTTTATTAAAGGAAGATATTTAGAGAATACGGTTGCGTTGGATACGTGGTTAACCTTGGGTCAAACGGCAAGACAAGGCACAAAGTATTACTATGGGATTTTGAAAGATCAAGATACAGATGGCTCATTTATTGGAGGTGTGAATAACGACGGTGGAAGTGCCCTTGTTCCCTCGGGATTACTCATTAATGAAGATCCGTCTTGCGGAATTCCGCTAACAACAGCAGACGGTATGGATACGCTGAACTCAGCACCTATCAATTGGTATAGTGCGGGAATTTTAGATTTTATGTCGGGAATAGACACAACTATTTTTGGTTCATTCGTCTCACAAAATTATTTTTCAAGTAACTCGTTTGAGCTCAGCTGCTCTGGCGTTCAGGGCACTGTTTCAGATAGTAATCAGGTGATTATTGCCCAGTTAACAACCTTGGGAGAATTGGCCTTCAATATAAATATCACAGTGGAAGAATTGGTAAATGGTACTCCGACTCTGGTAAATTACGTGAGCACAGATTCATTATTAGTTGAAAGTGAAATTTATAACCCTTATCTAAGTTATCCTTATTCTTGTGGCTGTACAAACCCCAATTATTTAGAATACAATTCTTCATTTATATGTTTAGAGGAAGGTGCTTGTATTACCCCTGTTGTGCTTGGTTGTATGGATTCATTGGCGTGCAATTATGACCCATTAGCAAATTTGAATGTTCAAGAATTATGTTGTTTTCCAGGATCTTGTTTGGGAAGGAACATTGAAGAAGTTTGTCCGTCATTCATGGGAAATGATTTCGACATACTGGTTTATCCGAATCCAACAGAATCGAATATCTCATTGAACATCATTTCTGGTATCGATGGAACCTGGAATTACGAAATCTACAATTCGTATGGGTCGAATATGACATCGGGATCCATTACTTCTTCTGATTTGAATGTGATTGTACCACTTGAAATTTCAGATTTAGTTCCTGGTATATATGAAATGAAAGTTTCAAATGGAGGAATGAGCAAACACAAATTATTTATCAAGTTATGAGACCGTTACTTTTAAATACCGTAGCCGTTTTTTCTTTGGTTTGCATGGCTGTTCTTCAATCGTGTAATACGGATAGTCCTGAGCAACCAATTGTTGAAACAGGTAGCGTTAGTGATATCGAAGGAAATACGTATAAGACCGTTAAAATAGGTAATCAGTGGTGGATGGCAGAAAATCTAAGAGTAACCAAGTTCAACGACGGACAGTTAATTTCCTTCATTGACGAAAATGCCAATGACACCGTTTGGTCTGAAGCAACAACACCCGTATACACCGCAATTAACAACGGACAATATGGTTTGCTGTACAACTATGCCGTGGTTGAATCTTCTATAAATATTGCTCCGGCAGGCTGGCATGTCGCTACAGACGAGGATTGGAAGGCTTTAGAAAGAGAGGTGGGAATGTCGCAAAATGAATCCAATGCATTGGGTTGGAGAGGTTCAACAGAAGCTGAATTGTTGACTGCTAAAAATTCTGCAGGTTGGCCTGAGGGTGCAGTGTTATTTGGAATTGATAGTTATCAGTTTAATTCCAAACCAGGCGGTTGCCGTGTGTTTAATGGTGAGTTGAACCTGCAAGGGAATACTGCTTTTTGGTGGACCGCAAGCACTGAAGGAAATGAGGCCTGGTATCGATACTTCGACGCTAGTCAAACGCGAATATTTAGACAACACACGTACAAAGGATACGGCATGAGTATTCGTTGTGTAAAGAATAATTAATTATGAAAAAGGTCTGTTCACTCATACTGTTTGCGGTTGTATTGTCTGTTCAATTAGGCGCACAGAAATCAATGTCTATTGGCGGATATTTTTCTCCAAGTTTCACTTCACGATTGACTTCCTCTTCAGATGAATTGAGTTGGTTGAATACTGATATGAATAACATTTCACGCGCTGGGTTCGGATATTCGGCTGGGGTTTTTGGTGAAAAAAAGTTTTCTGAAAAGTTGTCTGTTCGCGCAGGATTGGGGTATTTAAGTATCGGCGAAAATCTAGATTCGTTAACTAGCTTGGGTATTGATTTATACAAATCGAATTACACGTTTATTGAGCTTCCGGTGGTCGCATTTTATTCTTTTGGTTCGAATAAATATGTCCATCCATTTGTTTCTTTCGGGTATGTTTTGAATTATTACATCAACAATCGAATTACGTATTCATATGCTGGGTCAAACAGAAACGAAACCTTGATTGTTAAGAATGATTTCAATGGTATAAATCATGCGGTTAGAATTTCCTTTGGCTACGATTTTGTCTTGGACAAGAAATGGAATTTGAGAACTGAATGTTTTGCAAATTCATTTGTTTCATCTCTAACCAATCAAGGTATTACAAGACGTCCAATCGCTTTCGGAGTATCTCTTAGTTTACGAAAGAGCAAGTGATTTTTAACTCCTTTCTTCTTTAAAGCGTTTCGTTAACGCAATGTGAAGAGCCGTTAATCTGTAAGAAACTTAAACGGCGATTTCTTTAACAAAACCACAAAGTCATCTTCATTTTAGAGGTTTATTGAAAGGTCATCTTTGCACCATAAAATAAACAAATCAAATGAAAACTAAACAAAACATTTTCAAGGCCATTGCTACAGTAGCATTGGGTTTTGGCGCTTTCGCATCAACGCAAGCGCAGTCAAATCTTGGAGCAGCTTGTGGTTGCCCTCCAGTAGCGTCTCGTCCTGAGATAGTGGTTTCAACTCTACCAGGATACACAGCTATTTCTGGCACATATGGTGGAGAATTAACTAGCGGTGCTAGCTTCACTTGTCAAAACACTTACATCCTAGACAAGAAGATTTACATCCCGAGTGGTCAGTCTTTGTCAATTGAACCAGGAACAGTAATCAAGGGAGCGGCTAACGCTGTTCCAGCTGAGGCTACTGCCTTAGTTATAGAACGTGGCGGTAAATTATTTGCAGCTGGAACTGAATCTTGTCCGATCGTTTTCACAGCTGCTGCTGATCCTATGGATGGTTCTTATGCCATTAGCAATATTGGTAAATGGGGTGGCGTGGTTATCTTGGGCCGTGCTACAAATAACCTTACTTTGGCGGCGAATGGTCCTTACGTTCCAGGAGGAGCAGGAAAACTAGCTGTTGCAGATGGTTTGGGAACAATTGAGGGTTTTGCAACTTCAAATACTCAAGATCAATACGGTGTGAATTTAAGTGCCGGTGAAACTTTCAACGACGACGACAATTCTGGAGTTTTGAAGTATGTTTCTATTCGTCACAGCGGTGCAATTTTAGCGGTAGGAGCTGAGATCAATGGTCTAACATTGGGTTCTGTAGGACGCGGAACAACAATTGAGCATTTGGAAATTGTTTCATGCGCAGATGACAACATCGAATTCTTTGGTGGAACAGTTAATTTGAAATATGTAACTACTCTTTTCGGTAATGATGACATGTACGACTGGGATTGTGGTTACACCGGAAAAATGCAATTCGTATTTGGAATGAAATCTGACGCTACATCAAGTCCTGACAATGATAGCGGAATTGAGGCGGATGGTGATGATAACAAATCTAACTTATTGCCACGTTCACATCCTGTTATTTACAATGCAACTTTCATGGGTAATGGAAAAGCAACCAATACTGCTGACAACACAGGTTTAGCTGGTATTACCGCAAAAGAATTAACGGAAGGTGAAATCTACAATTCAGTATTTGCAAACTTTAAGAATGGATTGTGGTTAGTCAAATCTTTATCGGGTAATCGAAATTTAAATGCTGGAAACGGCGATTCTTGGCATAACTGGACCAACATACTACCAGCTGTTGCTAACACTCCTACTACCTCAACTGGAAATGGATCACAATCTTTAAAGGTAGTTTGTAACACATTTGTTGGCGTTACAAACGCTCTTACCAACGGATCAACTGCTATTGCTCCAGGTACTGCTGATTACATTCAGTTTGATGAGACAGATATGAACGATGTGGTAACTGCTATCCCTGGTTTTGATTATTCATTTGCATTAAATACCACAACAAACGTATTCTCTCAGAAGAATGATGTTACTCCTAATCCAGCGCTAGGTATTGCAGGTTGTCCAACACCGCCAGTAGATGGTTTCTTTGAGCCTGCTAACTATCGTGGTGCGTTTTCTTCTGTAAACGGAGAAAACTGGTTGTCTAACTGGTCGTACTCACATGTGTTGAACGCTACAACTGGTGTTCGTGCATGTGCTACCGACTTGAACTTAGACGGTGTTACAGACGTGAATGACTTCTTAATCTTCGCTCCGGCATTCGGAACTTCTTGTAACTAAAAAATTAAAAATCAAGCAACTGCAAAGCCCAATTCGTTGGGCCTTGCGGAAGCTTTAACTAAAAAAAATGAAAGCAATAAAGTTTATACTTGGAATGGGATTGATGTTGGCTGCATCGTCCGCTTTCTCTCAAGGCTTGCAAGGCATAGTCGTAGAGAAGTACTACCAAGCCAATGCTGCTGATGTTGCTGATGCAACAGCTGCAGGAGCAGTTACTCCGTTAACAACAAGTTCTGTAACCTACCGTGTTTATGTAGATATGGCTGCAGGTTATAAATTCAATAGCTTGTTCGGTAATGCTGCGCACAACTTAACTGTAAATACAACGACTGGATTCTACAACGATCCTTCTTGGGGAGTTTCGATAAATCCAGGTACTGTAAGTACAACAAACATCAGAAAGAACACGGGTATGATTGACTCTTGGTTTACTACTGGTGGTGTTGCTGCAGGTAAAGCGGGTGTTTTGAAATCAGAAGATACCGATGGAACAATTGGTAACGCACAATCAATCTTAGCTAACAACCCAGGTGGTTGTTTCGGTCTTCCGATTAACGGTGCTTCTGGTCAAGACGGTTTCTTGCCAAGTTCAGGAACAACTTATATTGTTCCAAACGGATTAGGTTTAGGTTCGGCTTTAGATGTATTGGATCAAACCAACGGTGGTGCTATCGTTCTTACCAACGGTTCTATCGCTGCTTTGGGTGGTGTTCAAGGTCCAACGTCTTCAAACATGGTTTTAATTGGTCAGTTCACAACAAACGGAGAATTCAGTTTTGCTTTGAACCTACAAATTCAGAACATTGCGACTGGCGTTGCTGAGAACTATGTTTCATCGAATCCAACAGGTTCTGAATTAACTGACCCAACTCTTACACTTGTTCCGAACGTTGCTCCAACAATCACTTTAGCAGCTTCTCCTTCATCTTCTGCTATCATCAACGGAACTGCAATGACTTTCACTGCAACTGCTGCTGATGCAAACGGTACCATTACGGAGGTTTCTTTCTATTTAGACGGAACATTGTTGTCAACCGATAACACTTCACCTTACACGGCTTCTTACACTGCTGTTGCAGGAGCTCATACAGTATACGCTATTGTTACAGACAACGATTGTGTAAGTACACAGTCGTCTACTTTATCTTTCACTTCAGCAGCTAACCAAGCTCCAACGGTAACCGTTACTGCTCCAACGACTACAGTTGCTGGTACTGTTTTAACGTTTACAGCTTCAGCTTCAGACGTCGATGGTACTGTTGCTGGTGTTGAGTTCTTCGTGAACAACGTTTCAATAGGTACAGACAACACTGCTCCTTACGAAATGAACCACACTGCAGTTTTAGGTTCTGGACAAACAGTTAAAGCTGTTGCTACAGATGACCTAGGATTAACAGGTACTTCGAACATTGTTACCATGAACGTTTTGGCTAACGTTCCACCAACAGTATCTCTTACATCACCTACTTCAAGTGACGTTATTTCAAGTTATGAGAGTGCTGCTGCTGCAGCAGGAGCAGGCGCTTCTTTAACTCCAGTAACTTTTACTGCTAGTGCAACAGATTCAGACGGTACTGTAACGCAAGTAGAGTTCTTCGTAAATGGTGTTTCAGTTGGTGTAGATACTACGAGCCCTTATTCTGCAACATGGAACAGTACCTCAGGTACAAAGAGTGTTACTGTGACAGCAACAGATAGCAACGGTGCTACCACAACATCTTCAGCATTAACATTGGTGATCAACGATTTGTTGGCTTTGCCTTACGAAGTGCAAGCTGTTTCTCAGACTTGTGATATCGCAACCTATTGCGTACCTGTAGCTGCGGCTTCAACGTACACAATAGACAATGTAAAAGGATACGACGTAGTTATGAACTACGATGCTACCAAGGTTGTACCAACGGGAAACATCACAGTATTCAATAATACAGTTAACCCTGCATTAGTAGATGCAGACGGAGCTATCTCATCACCAGGGGTTTTCAACTTGTCGTTGTCATTCAACGGAACTGCTCCTTCTTCTGCTGAGTTTGCAGGAACGGGAAATATTTTCTGTGTTGAATTTACTCGTTTGGCTGGTTTCTTACCTGTGGATTCTTCAACTGTTTCAATTTCTTTCTTACAAGAAAGCTACATCACTGGTGTTTTGTCCAAGCCTGTAACTGCGCGTAAAATGTATTCAACTACACAGCAAAATTACTTGGCTAGCCTCGAGTTTTGGTCAGACGACAGTGACATTTCGTACGATGTAACTTCACCAAACTCTTATTTGATTACAAACATCAACGGAGTGACGGGTTCAACTGTGAGTTCAACAGCTGTTCAACCAAACGTGTTGGGACAATTCACACACAATTTGACAAACGGTACAAGCATTCAAATCAGCAGAGACATTAACAACTTGAATTCAATTCAGCTGATTGTTAACGCTGCCGATGCGGTAATTGGAAAAACCCTTTTGTTAAACCAATTATCGGCTCCATCTATTTACCAAATGATTTCATTGGACGTAAACTTAGACGGTGTTGTGAGTGCGGGTGACCTTTCACAATTGAAGCAAAGAACGACCTTGGCAATTCCAGAATTCATGCAAGCTTGGAACTACGATAACAACGGTGTTTCAAACGGACAAGCTTCTAAAGATTGGATCTTTGTTGATGTTGCGCGTCTTTCTAATCCGGCGTATCAAATTTCTGCAACATTCCCTGCAAACGACGGGGTAGGTTACTCTAAAGCTAATGTACCTGTGGTTCCGTTTATTCTTGGAACAAACGTTACAGGTTACAATGCAGATAACTCAACTTGTCCAACAGTTGGAACAGAGACATACAAAGGTATTATGCTAGGTGACGTTGACGGAAGTTATGCTGCATACGCTGCAGACGGTATCTTGAAAACAAACCAAACAGACTACATCTTAGTTGACTTGAATAACGTTATCGTTGAAGGAACAAAAGTTTCTGTTCCAGTATCGTTCATCTCTGAAGAGCCTGTAAATGCATTCGATATCGCATTGCAAGTAAACGAGAACAAATTGACTTACGTTTCTAATGAAGACACGCAATTGGGTTCTGAAAGCGAGTCGTTCTACAATGGAGACGATAAGACCTACCGTTACACTGCTTTAAACATGAACGAATTCACTTCAAATGCAAGAGTTTCTTACATCACTTTCGAAACAGTTGATGGAAAAATTTCTGAGAAAGATTTGACTGCTGAATTGGGATTGTTAAACGGTAAACTTACTGAAGTTAGATTCTCTAAATCAGCTGAACTTGGAGATAACACAATTGATATCTATCCAAATCCTTCGAACGGAATGTTCACTGTAATGTCTAACCTAGACGGAAGAGTAGATATCATCGATATCACAGGAAAGTTAGTACACCCAGGTGCACTTGTAAAAGCAAATCAAGTAATGGAAGTGAATATGCCTGAGCTAAGTGCTGGAGTATATTTCGTTCGTTTCTATAGCAACGACGCATTGACATCAAAGCGTATTGTAATTAGCGAATAATCCATATCAGTGGTTTGAATTTGTTAAAAGAAAAGGTTACTCAACGGAGTAACCTTTTCTTGATTTATCTAAAACAGTAATATGAAAAATATCTTACTCAAAATTGCAGTTCTTCTTTTAGGAGTTTTTGCCTTTTTCGACGCTTTTGCAACACAGAAAGACTCAAACGAATTTTTAATATTAACCGATACTGTAGTTTTCGATATTTCCGCAGCGTCATATTCAAATTCAGGAGGTATGTTTTACATTGACATTCCAATTTCTATTCATTCAACTGACGCAGACATTAATGCGCTTGATTTTTGGTTTCAATTCAACACAAACAAAATGACTTACCAAAGCACAACTGCCTTGGTGCCAGGATTGGATCCATTCACAAATTTCAACGTAAACAATCAGGTATTAAGTAATACAACTTCTGGTACTTCGATAAGTTTTTCAACTCCGCTTTATACAGATATTCTGATGCTTCGATTTGTGTTAACCAGTGCGTGTACGGAAATATACCCTTCCGATTTCTTTTCCATATTTGCCCTG
This sequence comes from Flavobacteriales bacterium, assembly GCA_030729695.1. Lineage (GTDB taxonomy): Bacteria > Bacteroidota > Bacteroidia > Flavobacteriales_D > Sanyastnellaceae > CAIZGX01. The sequence goes on from JANQWV010000014.1 coordinate 20,474, forward strand.
GTTAATGGGAATTTAAGTAGTCATCTTTTCGTTGGTCCAAGTGGCATTCCAAACTTCGAAATACAACAACCGCAGCCTTATTGTAGCGAAGATGAAATCGTGTTCAACTATCCCTATACTTCTGTTAATGGAAGAACAATTCAATCGTACTCATGGGATTTTGGAAATGGACAAGTAAGTAGTCTACAATCCGACGTGGCAATTTATGCTGCCGAAGGAGATTACTCTGTTACCTTGACGCTGACAACCACAGACGGTTGTATCTATTCTGTACAGAACATCATTCCCATTTATCCCAGCCCTGTAGCGGCTTTTTCAAGTTCATGGGATGAACCTACAAACGTTGTAAGTTTCACGAATGAATCTACTATTTCTTCAGGATCAATTAACTTTTACAACTGGGATTTCGGAACAAGTACATCCAATTTACAGAATCCCGATTATACGTTTCCTATACCAGACTATTACAATGTAACCCTTACGGCGACGTCCGATTTAGGATGTACAAATTCAATTACTCAATTGGTTACCGCAATAGATATTGTGGAATTGGACTATAGAAATTTCAGTTTATTCCCCAATCCGGCTTCTACAATTCTTCAGGTAGAGTCTAATTTTCAGGCCCACGTAAGAGTTGTGGATGCTTCGGGTAGATTGTTAACTCAAAACGTTGAATTACTTCCAAATAGAATGACGACACTAAATATTTCTATGCTTTCTGACGGATTGTATTTTTTGGAATGTGTTGAAAATCAAAGCGTCTATCGCGAGCGGTTTATGGTTCAGCATTAGAATCTTTACATCTAGTTTTCTTTTACTTAACATTCAAGTTCATTTGAAAGTGTTTTTTTGCAATCATGGAAAAAAGGAAAATTGGGATTGAAAGAGAATTGTCCTGGCTACAATTCAATGAGCGCGTTTTGCAGGAAGCACAAGACATGCGTAATCCGTTGTTGGAGCAATTGCGTTTTTTGGGAATCTTTTCCAATAACCTCGATGAGTTTTTTAAAGTTCGTTTTGCTACGCTAAGAAGAGAGCTTAAATCACTAAGAAAAAGTAATATTTCTGCAGCTTCCATTCAGAAAAAACAGCTGGAACAAATTCACGATCGTGTTATTGATCTACAAATACTTTTCGATAAAACGTTTGAAAACACAAAAGCAAATTTGGCCTTGCAGGGCATTCACTTCAAAAGTGAAAATCAGATAACGAAAGTTCAGAAAGAGTTTCTTCAATCCTATTTCGAAGAAAATATTCGCCACCATATTATTCCCATTATCCTTAAAACGAAAGGCAATATTCCTCCACTTAAGGACAATGAGCTTTATCTCATTGTAGACATCGTTTCAAAAACCAAGCAAAAAGTGCACGCCCTCATTGAAGTGCCAACCACAATTTCCCGTTTCGTAATTCTTCCAACAGAGAATAATTCAATCGATGTTATCTTATTGGAAGACGTTATTCGCTTGTCGCTTCGAAAAATTTTCAGCGTATTCAAAGTACAAAGCGCAAGAGCGTTTGACATTAAAGTGGTTCGAGATGCTGAGTATCATTTAGAGCAGGATTATTCGAAAAGTGTTTTCGATAAAATCTCGAAGAGCATTCAACAGCGCGATAAAGGTGAATACGTTCGTTTGAATTTCGATCGGAAACTACCTAAGGAACTGCTAGACTTTCTGCTGTTAAAGACAAAAATTAAAGACGCGGAGAATATTATTCCCGGTGGTAGATACCACAACAAAAGAGACTTTATGAAAATACCGAGCTTCAATAGACCTGAATTGAATTTCCCACCGTCACCTCCGCTGACTCATGCGGTATTGGAGAAATCGCATAACATTCTCGACACGGTAGCTAAGCAAGACATTTTGCTTCATTACCCTTATCAGAAATTTGCACATGTGCTAGATATGCTCAGAGCGGCAGCGATAGACCCGTTGGTTCGCACCATTCGCATTACCATGTACCGAATTGCAAGTGATTCCCACATTCTGCACGCATTAGTAAATGCCGCTAAAAATGGAAAGCGTGTCGTTGCTATTGTTGAAGTACAGGCACGATTCGATGAGGAGCACAACATAGAAATTACACGCATACTGCAAGAAGCAGGAGTGGAAGTTATTCCGGGGGTTCCCGGATTGAAAGTACACTGTAAGATCTTTCAGATCAGTCGAAAAATTAACGGTGTAACCGAGCGAATCACGCACATAGGAACCGGAAATTTCCACGAGAAAACAGCTAATGTATATTCAGATACAACATTGCTTACAGCACACCTGGAAATTGGAAGAGAAGTGAGAAAGTTGTTTGAATTCTTCGAATCGAACTACAACCGCCCGCAATTCCGTCACCTTCTTGTTTCGCCTTTCAACACACGAAGAAAGTTGAATGAATTGATTCAGAAGGAAATGAATCATGCCAAAAAAGGCAAGCCAGCTTCCATACTTATTAAGTTGAATAACTTAATTGACGATAGCGTGATTAAGAAACTTTTGGATGCTGCTGAAGCCGGAGTGAAAATTACGTGCATCATTCGTGGTGTTTGTCTGCTAGTACCTGCCACTAAGAAGCAAGCGAAGAATATAGAACTCCGAAGTATTATTGGAAGATATCTTGAACACAGCCGTGTGCTTGTATTCCACAACAATGGAGACGAGACCATGTTAATAGGCAGCGCCGATTTAATGACACGCAACCTCGATTATCGTATTGAAGTGCTAACACCTATCTACGATAAGAAACTGCAACAGGAAATTTCTGAATGGCTGAATATGCAACTTTCAGATCACGCGAAGGCGAGATCGTTGAAAAAGGAGGATATGAACGGTTACATTTATCCGCTCGATGCTGAGAATTCTTTCGATACGCAAATTGCATGGAAAAAATATTTGGAAGCCAAGTCTGTGAAGGCTTAATTTGGAAAAAAGATAGGAGTGAAGTTAGCCGCTGTAGATATTGGCTCGAATGCCATAAGATTGTTTGTTGCTGAAGTTTTTTACGATTCTGGAAAAATTGAACAAGACAAAATAAGTCACACCCGAATTCCCATTCGCTTAGGTGAAGATGTTTTTACGTTTGGAAGAATTTCAGAAAAAAAGGAAATTCAGCTTACCCAAGTTTTAACAGGATTAAGTCTAATCATAAAATCTCTTGGCGTGGATCACTTTCGCATATGCGCAACCAGCGCCATGCGAAGCGCAGAGAACGGAAGAGAAGTAGTGGAGGCCATTAAGGCAAAGACCGGATTTACAGTCGATGTTTTGTCGGGCGCGGAAGAGGCAGATATCATCTTTGCGAATTTCGAACAGCAAGATTTGCCTAAATCAAAAAACTATTTGTTTATCGATGTAGGCGGGGGAAGCACAGAGCTAACCATCATAGAAAATTTCGAACGAAAACACAGCCAATCGTTTGAGATAGGAACCGTTCGCATGCTCATCAACGATCAAGTGAAAATCCCAAAAGCCATACCTGCTTGGTTGAAGGAGAACCTCAACTCGAACTTGAATTACGAGGCCATTGCCACGGGTGGAAACATCAGCTCTGCGTTCAAGATGTTGGAAAAAAAGCAGCGCGAACCCATTGCAGTAAAAGAGTTAGAGACTTTATTGCGAAACCTTGCCAAGTTTTCGGTTCATGAACGCGTGAAGAAATATTCCATTCGACCTGATCGCGCCGACGTAATTGTTCCCGCACTGAATCTCTACACACAAGTTGCGAATTCAGCCAATATTGATAAAATATTTGCGCCGAAGTTTGGATTGGCCGACGGGATTGTTTTGAAATTGTTCAAGTCTCTTTAATCACGGAAGACTTATTTTCTGAGCTTCTTGTATTTTCGCTACATGAACGCGAAAACAGTCGAGAATTCAATTACTACCATTACCGAACTTATGGTTCCGGCATACGCTAATTTTAGCGGTAAAGTGCACGGAGGTATACTTCTTTCAATTATGGATAAAGTGGCTTATGTGGCCGCTGCAAAACATTCTGGAGGCTATTGCGTTACCGTTGCCGTGGAAGGAGTAGAATTTTTAAATCCAGTGGATGTGGGCGAACTCGTTTCGTTCAAAGCGTCTGTGAACTATGTAGGAAATACAACCATGATTGCTGGCATTCGCGTAGAATCACTCAATCCGAAAACCGGTGTCGTGAAGCATACCAATTCGTGCTATTTCACCATGGCCGCGAAAGATGATGCAGGTGCACTTGTGCAAGTGCCCGAACTCATCTTGGAAAATGAAGAACAGATTAGAAGATTTTGTGAAGGAAGAGTATTGCGCGATTACTCCAAGAAAAAGCGCGATTTGCTCAAGTCAGATTTGAAAGGCTTGACCTACGCTCAGCTCATCGAACAATGCGACCAAGAACGTTGCGTCGTAAACATTAAAGATTAATTCTCACGAATGCGATCGCTGCTCATTCTATTCCTTTGCGCGCTTTCGCTTCATTCGTTTGCTCAGTCGAAAAGAACGGTTGTTCTTCTTCCGAATGTCAATTGTATTTCGCTCGACACCTCCATCGTTCGTCCAAGTTCCATTCAAGTCATACATAAAAATGAAATCTTAAAATCAGGATATCGCTATACCGTCCATGCCCAAATGCTTCTGCGCGATACCCTTCTTAGCGATACGCTTTGGGTGAATTACGAAACACTCGATCTTCCATACAATGCATTTCTACAGACGTATGAGCCACAGTATGGAAAACGCGATGTCTTTCAATTCGGCACCATTCAAGCGCCACAAACAGAGCGTTCTTACGATGCAATTCAAAAGAGCGGTTCTATCACACGCGGAGTGTCTTTGGGAAATCAACAAGATCTCGGTGTTCAATCTTCCTTGAACCTTCAACTTACAGGAAAAATAGCCAACCGCTTCCAATTACTCGCTTCCATTTCCGACAACAACATTCCCGTTTCTTCTTCTGGAAGCACGCAGCAATTTCAAGAGTTCGATCAGGTCTTCATTCAACTTACAGATAAACGAAACAAGATCATCGCAGGAGATTTTACCCTTCCTCTTCGAACACATTACTTCATGAAATACACCAAGCGAGGTCTGGGTGTATTCGTTCAAAATACAAGTGAAATAAGAGCAGAAGGAATTTTGAGAAGTGAAGCTTCCATTTCTATTTCGAAGGGTAAATTCAATCGACAAAGTATTCAAGGGATAGAAGGAAGTCAGGGTCCCTATCGCTTGCAGGGTGCGCAAGGAGAGACCTACATCACCGTTCTCGGTGGTACCGAAGACGTTTATATCGATGGAAAGAAACTCATTCGTGGACAAGACCAAGATTACCTGATCGACTACAACACAGCGGAAATTATTTTCACTCCGCGAAATCGAATCACAAAGGACAAACGTATCGTCGTAGAATTTCAATACAGCGATCGTCAATATGCACGTCCGCTAGTTACCGCCGACTTCGAATACATCACGAAGAGTGGAACAACTTACGTTCAGTTTTTTCAGGAACTCGACGCGAAGAATCAGCCGTTACTTCAAACGCTGACTGCCGAAGATCGCTTGACACTCGCGCAAGCGGGCGATGCATTTTCTGCTGCAACTGTAAGCGGTATCGACAGTACAGGATTCCAGTCAGATCGCGTTATGTACGCGCAAATAGATTCACTATCCTTCACGAATATTTTGGTTTATTCATCAGATGCAAGTGTCGCTGTCTTCACCGCGAATTTTACGTTTGTTGGAAATGGAAACGGCAATTACATTGAAAACGGATTCTCTTCTTACGGAAAAGTTTTTAAGTGGGTGGCTCCTATAGACGGCATAAAACAAGGAAACTACGAACCCGTTCAACGACTTACCGCACCGCGAAAGCAGCGCATGGTAGTAGCAGGACATACAGCAAAATGGGGAACGGAAAAGAACGCTTGGACCATGAATGTGGAAGGCGCTTATTCCGATGTCGATGCCAATACATTTTCCAATTTGAACGATCGGAACAATCAAGGCTTTGCAATGAAAGCCAACGTCAAGGAAAAAATTTCAAGAGGGAAGGAAGGCCGTGCTTGGCTCTGGGAGCTGAATACAGAGAATCTGTCTTCTACGTTTTCACGCATAGAACGTTTTCGAGAAGTTGAGTTTGAGCGAAATTGGAACGTGCAAACCATTCTTAGAAACGGCGAGAGCGAATGGATTTCCGAAGC
>JANQWV010000014.1:26742-38644 GCA_030729695.1 Flavobacteriales bacterium
GTTGCACAACAGTCGTATAAGTTTTTCGACGGTGAAGCGTACTTCCGTTCAACGGATACTACGCATCGTGCATTCAAATTATTTGTTCGAAATAGAAAAGATCATGCGTTCATCGTTAACGGTGTGACGCCCATTTCAACTGCGAATAATTACGGAATTGAATTTCGAAACACAACCAAAGGAGGAAGTTATTTCGCTGTCACTGCGAGTAACCGACAATTGATTTCGCTGAACAGTTTAGCGCTCATTAAACCTCTGAGTAGTTTATTAGGTCGGATTGAGTTTCGCACACCGCAGAGTAAATGGATTCAAATGAATTTGTTCTACGAAACATCGAGTGGTCTTGAAGCGAAGCAAGCTTTCATCTACGCTGAAGTGCCCGCAGGACAAGGCGTGTACATATGGAACGACTACAACGATAACGGAGTTAAAGAACTTTCAGAATTCGAAGTGGCGGCCTTTGCTTACGAAGCAAACTATGTTCGCTTGCCTGTTCAAACAACAGAATACCAAAGCATCTACACGACATCTTTCACTTCTTCATTGAACGTGAATCCGCGTCAATTGAAAAACAAAAACACATTTTTGTACAACACGTTGAAGTCATGGAGTACGCAGTTAATGAGTCGCGCAGAACGCAAGTCGACCTTCGGTGGATTGGAACATATTTCGCCTTTGTATGACAATGAATTGTATTTAGTTTCTGCTGGAAATGTGTTACGCGGCACGTTGTTTTATCGCAAGTCAGATCCTAACTTCAGTGCCGATTTCACCACACAACAAGTTATGAATAAAGCGTTTCTTCTTTCCGGATTTGAAACACGTGTTGAGCAATCGCAAGTGCTGAATTTCAGAAAGTCTATTCAATCGAGTACCCAAGTTTTACTTCAAGTGACTTCAGGAAAAAAGGAAACATCATCTGATTTTTTAGCGACGCGAAACTTCACTTCCTCATACATAACTGCAACTCCTTCGTTCGCGTTTCAACCTACAAACAACAAACGATTTGCAGTGTTAGGAGAACTTGCAATTAGAAGAGGAAACGCAAGCGAAACAACCTTCAACGCACGAAGTCTTTCCCTTGGCGCAGACGGACAAGTGGAAGCCAAGAACGGACAACTCTTCAAAAGCGAAGTGAAGTACATACGTATTCAGTTTGAAGGCGATGCAACGGGACCTGTAGTGTATGACGCGTTAGGCGGATTGCAAGCAGGAAACAATCTAACAATTGCTTGCGCATGGCGAAAAACAATCAATCAGAATTTACAACTTTCGTTGAATTACAACGGAAGGAAAAGTGACGGACGTGATATTGTTCACGCCGGAAATATGAGTGTGCGTTTGCTGTTTAACTAAACCACATCATAATTTCTTCCAGCTGTGCAGCAGGCACATCGAGCTTATTCTTCTTGCGGTATTGATTCAAGTTTTGGTGCAATGCTGTTGGCTTGGTTTCTTTCAATTTATCCAATGAAAGGAATCCCATACTTACTATAGCATCTATCCAATGCGCTTGAATACCCTTCGCTTCGAAAGAGGCAACGTCTGGACCTTCTTGTTTCTTCTCTGGACGCATTTGCGGGAAGAATAAAACTTCTTGAATGCTTTCGTTGTTGGTCATCATCATAACCAAGCGATCTACACCTATGCCCATTCCTGAAGTAGGCGGCATACCGTATTCCAACGAACGCAAGAAATCGTAGTCAATGAACATGGCCTCATCATCGCCGCGTTCCATCAGGCTCGCTTGCTCTTCGAAGCGTTCGCGTTGATCAATAGGATCGTTCAATTCAGAATAGGCGTTGGCCAATTCTTTTCCGTTCACCATTAATTCAAAACGCTCTGTAAGTTCAGGATTTTCGCGGTGACGCTTACACAAAGGCGACATCTCTACAGGATAATCTGTAATGAATGTTGGTTGAATGTAATGCTTCTCGCACATCTCTCCGAATAGAGTATCGATGAGTTTTCCTTTTCCTAAATTTTCTCCGGCTTCTAAACCTAACTCCAAACACTTCGCGCGAAGCTCGTCTTCAGACTTTCCGGTAATGTCGAACCCGGTATACTCCTTAATCGCATCGGTCATCGTAACGCGCGCGAATGGAGCCTTGAAACTTAATGTTTTTTCTCCGAATTGAACTTCAGTTTGTCCAAGCGCTTCCATAGCAACATGCTCAAGCATTTGCTCGGTGAAATTCATCATCCAGTTGTAGTCTTTGTAAGCTACATAAATTTCCATCACTGTAAATTCTGGATTGTGCGTACGATCCATTCCTTCGTTGCGGAAGTTTCTGCTGAATTCATAAACACCATCGAATCCGCCTACAATCAAGCGCTTCAAATACAATTCATTCGCAATACGCAAGTACATGGGAATGTCGAGCGAGTTGTGGTGTGTAATGAACGGACGAGCTGAAGCTCCTCCGGGAATAGCCTGAAGTACTGGCGTATCAACTTCCAAATATCCTTTGTCGTTGAAGAAATTACGCATGGCGTTTACAATCTTCGTGCGCTTCACGAAAGTGTCTTTTACTTTCGGATTAACTACAAGATCTACGTATCGCATGCGGTAGCGCAATTCGGGGTCGGTGAACGCATCGTGCACTTTTCCATCTGCATCTGTCTTCACCATTGGAAGTGGCTTCAACGATTTTGCAAGAACTTTTAATCCTGAAACATGTATTGAAATTTCACCCAACTTGGTAGTGAACAATGTTCCTTCAACACCAACGAAATCGCCGTAGTGTAGGAGGTGACGAACAACTTCTTGGTAAAGTGTTTTGTCTTCGCCTGGACACAATGCATCTTGATTGATGTACAATTGAATGCGTCCGGTTGAATCGAATAGATCTGCGAATCCGGCCTTTCCTTGAATACGCTGATTCATTAGACGTCCGGCAACTATAACCTGTTTACCCTCTTCGTAGTTCGCCTTTATTTCTTCAGCGTTTGAAGTGGTAATAAATTCTTCAGCAGGAAAAGGCTCAATGCCTAGCGCGCGCAATTTTGCGAGGGCTTCTCTGCGTACAATTTCTTCAGGGGAAAGATTCAAATTCATGAACGCGAATTTAGCACAATTACGAACTCGCCCTTCGGTTCGTGTGTGCTGAAATGCGCTAAAAGTTCAACAAGGGTTCCGCGACGGGTTTCTTCGAATTTCTTCGATATTTCGCGGGAGACAGAGCATTGACGGTCTTCACCACAGAATTTTATTAACTGTTCTAAGCATTTCACCATGCGGTGTGGAGACTCATATAGGACTGAGGTGAAGGGGTTTTCAGCTATTCGCTTCAATTGTGTTTCTCTTCCTTTTTTTTGTGGAAGGAACCCTTCAAAAATAAATTTATCGGTTGGAAGTCCGCTGTTCACAAGAGCCGGAACGAAAGCCGTTGGGCCTGGAAGGCACTCAACCGGAATGTTGTTTTGAATGCATGCACGAACCAACAAAAATCCAGGATCTGAAATACCAGGAGTTCCTGCATCGGAGATAAGAGCTACCGATTGCGATTGCTGAATGCGTTCAATAATGTGATCGAGTTTTTGATGCTCGTTGTGTTGGTGGAAGGCCACCAGTTGTTTTGAAAATTCAAGGTGATGCAACAACCGAACGCTCACTCGGGTGTCTTCACATAAAATGAAATCGCACTCCTTCAACACGCGAATAGCACGCAGAGTAAGGTCTTCAAGGTTTCCAACAGGAGTGGGGACTACGAATAGCTTCATGCCATGTAGCGTCTGTTCACCAAGTCTGTGAAATCTTTCGCAGCCATGGACTCTGGATTCCAGCTATATTTGTCTCGCAAGGTTTGAAGAATACGCATGGCCTCATCGCGATTGGTATTGTTCAATTTTTCCAAGGTCAGTTCGTACTCTTGGTTGTTTCCTTTGAACAAGTCTTTACAGAATTGAAAGCGCTGATTCAATGAAATATTTTTCTTCAAATCACTGATTGGAGAACCCTCTAATTTCTTCGCAATACTTGCTTGCTGATTCGCATTTTCTTTGAACGTGTCGTTCAACGAAACCATCGGTTTCACCTCACCCTTCGGAGCTTCTATAGCCGGCTCATCATTCGGTATCAATTGAAAAACAATCTCTTCATCATCACCCTCATCTTCAATCTCCTCCTCTTGCGAAGCTTCTTTCGTAGAATCTTGCTCCGCACCTTGTGTAACACCTTCCACAGGACCTTGCTCCGCACCTTTTGCAACACTTTCCTCAGGATCTTGCTCCGCAACCTGCTCCACCTCTTTGATTGCATCAATCAAGTTCACTTGATTCGCCAATTCTGGTGGTGTTGAAACTGGAGTAGTATCGATCTTAATTGGCTCTGAAGTTTCGAGAACCGCTTGCATTTTTTCAGCAGGAGTAATTGTTTCTGTGAAAGCTTTGAAACGAAGAACAATGAGTTTTTCGTAGAGCTCACTGCATAATTCAACCAGATGCTGCGTTTGTTCTGGCGACATTTTGCCAGATAGCAGTTCGTTAATGTTGTTGTGAAGATCGTCTGAAAGTTCTTTCAAGCTCATAGCGTTTTCCATAGTACAAATTGTACTTCAAAAATAAACTCCCAATGCTTTCCTTTTCAGGAAGTATTGGGAGTTATTAAAAGCGGAAAGTGAACACTTAACGCTTATGAAAGTCGAGATTAGTTTCCTTCAGTCGATTCTTTTGGAACTTCAGGATAGACAACCAATGGACAATCTCCAGGAGCCGCAAGTAATTCTGCGTCTAATGTTTCTGGAGTAACCAAAAGTTGATTGGCAATTTTGTTCGTTGGATCCAATTGCAATACCTTGTTCCAAGCAGACTTTGAACAATTGATATCACCCATGTTTCCGTAGTATAAACCAAGGTATTGGTATGCCTGAACTAAATTCTTTTTATTCTTTTCAATTACTTCAGGATCTTGTCCAACTAGGATAATTCCTTTTTCGTAGAAAGGCTTAGCTAATCCTTTTGCTGGACTAGTTTCAGTCACTGCTGCAAGGTCAATTTTGTTTTGACTTTTTGCAACCCAGAACCACGCCTCTGGATAACGCACAGAGCTTCTGCGGAACGTTGTATCTGCCAACACGTATTGCTGAGAGAAATAATACATCTGTCCTTGAATGAATTGGTCTTTCGCGTCTGCGCCCAATTTCACCATTTTCTTTTCGTACCAATCTGCAGCCTTGCTGTAAAGTTTAATACGAAGTGCTTCGTTTTCTTTTCCTTTTGAAGCAATGGCTTTGTTCGTGTAGATGGTTGCAATTTCGTTGTATCCGTCTGTATAATCAGGGAACAATTCAATTGCTTTTTCTAAATAAACCACACCAAGGCTATCTTGTCCAAGCCCAAGACAGATTTTGCTATAATTCACATAATCTGAAACGTCTTGGTTTTTCACTTCTTGTCTTGCGAAATAGATGTCCATGTAGTTTTTCGCGTCTGCGAAGTTTTTCAACTCCAAGTATGAATATCCTAAAACACGATTAAGCGTGTGGTTGTCTGGGTTACATGGAATAGCCGCAGTAACTTCAGTGATAGCGCGATCGTAGTTTTTTGTCAAGTAGAAGAAAGATGCATAACGTTGTTGAACGCGGCAAGAGTTGTTCAATTCCAAGTATTTTGCGTAAGCTGAAATAGCTTCTTCGAATTGTCCACGGTCTTTTAAAAGCTCTGCTTTTTCGCGGTAAGAAGGAGCGAATGTTGGGTCGGTTGCAATAGCTTCATTGAAGAATTTCAATGCTTCATCGTTGTTCTTAGCACCGCGGTACAACTTTGCTTTTCTGTACAAAGCAGGAACATATTTCGAATCAATCTCAAGACACTTGTTGTATTCAGAGATTGCTGGAGATTGATTATTCACTTCTTTGAAGCTGAAGTAATCACCCAAAGTTAAACCTAGAAGAAGGCGAATTGAAGTGTTCTCTATTGCAACCTCAGACAATGCGTCTAACGCTTGCTTTGCAGCACCCAAATTCTTTGCATCTTCAGCTATATTCCCTGCTGCAATGGCAATGTAGGTGAAATATTTTAAGTCTTTAGAAGCTTTATTTTTCTTGTTGTCTACAATACTTCTTGCTTTTGCGAAATAGGTATCTGCTTTTCCGCCATTGCCTTCACGCATTTCAATTTGACCAAGACCAACGTAGTTCAGCGGGAAAAGAGAATCTGCTTTAACACCAGCTAAAAAAGCTTCCTTTGCTTCAGCAGTTTTTCCTGCGTCGATGAATTTTCCATCGATAGCCCATTCTAAATAATTGAATCCGTCTACAGCAAATTTCTCAGCGCTATTCGGCATAGCAGCTAAATCACGAAGTGCTTTTTCATAGCGCTCGTTCAATGTTGAAGTACGAATTGGATCTAATGCAGGATCCAACACAAGTGGGGCCGATTTCTGTGCAGTGCACGAAAGAAGTAGCATATTGGCTACTAGGAGAAAGAATAGGTTCTTCATATTCATGTTTACTTATTTCAGGTTTAATCTTTAATTCTAATTACTCTTGTTGGCGACGTAGCAGCAACCATGCCCATTTTGTGAATGATGAGCTGACCCTTCTCTCCATTAAGGAAAGAAATGAATCCTGTTCCCACGGTACCCTTCAGTCCTGTGCGTATTGCATAGACATCTCGGGTAAACGGATAGCTCTTGTCGAAGACATAAGCTTGGAACGGATATCTCACACGCTCGGGGTGATCGGTTAAGGTGTTGTTTAAAATTCCAACAACATCAATTTTATCTCTGAAAGCCTTGGTAACCTTGTCTTCTGGATCAGTAATCCAACTAACTGAAATAATTCCAATGGCACCCGGATTGTCGTGAACGTAATTAATCACAGCAGCAGTGCTGTCCATGGCGAAGAAATTCGCAGGCATTCCACCTCCATTTAAAAAGTTTTCTTGCACATAACGCGCGTTGCACGATCCGTTGTGATCGAAAATAATTCGGATGTCTCCGTTTTTGTTGGAAGGGTTGATCTGATTCCAGTTGGTTATTTGTCCGCCTAGAACTTGTTTCGCTTGATCAAGGGTTAAAACAGAATCTTGATTGTCCTGATGAATAATGAGTGCAATAGCGTCTGTAGCAATTTTCACAGACTCTGGTAAGCGTTGCTTCGAAGCAAAGAAATCCAATTCAGCTTGGGTAAGCGTACGATTGATAATAGCCGCTTGGATGCTATCTGCAAGTAATAAGCGAATGATCTCCTCTTCCGTTGAATAGGTAGGTTTGATTTTCGCTTTGTCATAAATCTGCTCGTAAACAGGAATTTGCGACTGCATCATGAGGCTGTAACTTTCGTCAACACCAATTTTCAACTCACCTGAGGAAATACCTGGAGCCGATTGGTCGTAGTTCCCGCAGCTAGCAAGCAAAGCGCCTACTAGCGCTAAAAAGAATAATTTTTTCATAATGTGGTTTTTTCAGTTTTTATTTCTTTCCACGCATTGAAAATTCTTCTTGCGCGCATTGCAGCATACAGCAGTAACACAAGTGCGAACCAATATTTACGTTGGCCCGGCAAGGTGTTGTCTAACGCACTGGAGGCCACACAAAAGATGGCCATTCCAATGAATACTCCTACCATAATAATCTGACTAATGAGCAGCGGCTTTTTTAGCATAGGGTGCAAATTTAATCGTTTACAAGTGAAAATTGAATAGGAATAGTCTGTTTTACTGCAACGGACGTATTTCCGCTACGACCTGGGATCCATTTCGGCATTTTTTGAATGGCTTTCACCGCTATTTTATTCAACTCGTCGCCGTTCTCAATGCCACGTTCAACAGACACTCGCGAGATGCTTCCGTCTTCTTCAATTACGAATGAAACGTAGACTGTTCCTTCGATTCCGAGGTTTTTCATTCGCTCGGGATAATAGATATTGTCTTGAAGGAAGGCATACAATTCAGAGACTCCGCCAGGAAATTCGGGCATGAACTGAGCGAATGTTTTGAAATTGTTATTTTTTTTCTTTTTCACTGTCGTGGTATCTACAGCGAAATTGGGTTCTTCCGGGAAACCAAAGAAGTCATCGTCATCTCCACCAAGGCCAACCCCACCGAAACGTGAGAATACATTGGTCTTCTTCGTTGTGTGATCCACAACGTTAACCGTGCGGTTTTCTGCACCACCTCCTTGTGCTTTCTGCACGAGCGATTGCTTCTTCTGTTCTTTTTTGGGTTGAATTTTAATCTCATCCAAGCGCACAGTCGCGAGTTGGGTCATTTGAACCTCCGGAGCCTTTTTCTCAATAGCCTTGTTCGTCAAGGTCATGGCGAAGAGGAAGCCAGAGACGAGGCAAATGCCCATGGCTGTTGAAAGTAATGTTCGGCGACCGTAGGTTTTACGGAGCGTATAGGCGCCATACATTTTGTTGCGGGTTTCAAACACTACTTCATCGAGTGTGCTGAAATGTGTTCGAGTTGTTTTCATAACTGTTGTTTATTTTCCAAACGAGTGATTGCTCTGCTCTGGTCTGTTGATCGGCTATCTTTGACGTACATTTCCATCAATAAATTTCCTTTCTATGAAAGTCAAATTCTTGCTTATTTGCCTACTTGTTTTTGCTGAATCCCAAGCGCAGCAGGTTAAATTCCTTGTTTCAAATGGAAAAAAATTACCCTTGCAAGAGTTCGTGGTGAATGGAGATTACGAAGCTAGACTTCCGTTTATCTTATTTCTGCACGGTGCCGGAGAGCGCGGAAGCGATAATCTAGCGCAGACCAAAGTGGGTTTACCTGTGCTTATGCAAACCCTGAAGGCCGCAGGTTTGGAACATTACGTCTTGTGGGCGCCGCAATGTCCGAGCGATCAACGTTGGACAGACGTCGATTGGAAAGCCATTGAGCACACCATGAAGAAGAATCCAACATGGCCCATGCAAGTCTTGATGAATGGAATTGATTCGCTCGTGTTGAACACCAGGATGATTGATACCACGCGCATGTACATTGTTGGATTAAGCATGGGCGGATACGGAACTTGGGAATACGTTGCTAGACAGCCTTATCGCTTTGCAGGCGCTATGCCGGTTTGCGGTGGCGGAGATATTATTCAAGCGAAAAACAATACGCAAACCGGCGTATGGGCCTTTCATGGAAAGGCCGATAATGTTGTACCCTATGAGAACTCAGTTCGTATGGTGAACGCAACAAAAAAGGTGAACACGAATGTTCACCTCATTTCTTATCCAGATGTCAAACACGACAGTTGGAACAGAGCTTTCGCGGAAAAGAAAATCGTTCGCGATTTCATTTCAACACGAAAGAAATAAATGCTATTATCCGAGTTGTTCTTTAATCGCCGCGATCTTGCTTAACGCATCAGATTGTTTTTTGCGCTCGCCTTCCAATACGGCAGCAGGAGCGTTCTGAACGAATCGTTCGTTCGAAAGCTTCGCCTCAACTGACTTTAAGAATCCCTCGAGGTAAGCCAACTCTTCCTTCATCTTCGCTTGCTCTGCTTCAACGTCTACAGATGCGGTATATGGAATGAAATATTCAACACCATTCACCATGAAGCTGAATGAAGGATTCATCTTTTCAGATACTTCGTTCAATTCAGAAATGTTACACAAATGTGTGAATGCTGCATCGAAAGAACTATTTCTGTTTGCTGTTTTCATGAATGAAACAACCAAGGCTTCTTTGTTCGGAAGGTTTTGCTTTTTGCGAACGTTACGGACTTCAGTCACCAATTGCTCAAACTCTTCAAATTCTTTTTGAATGTTCGCATCGAAGGTTTTTGCTGCAGGCCAATTCGAAATACAAATCATTTCCGATTCGCTCTTCCAAGAGTCCATGTGTTGCCACATTTCTTCCGTTAGGAAAGGCATAAACGGATGTAACACTTTCAATAAATTTTGGAAAATATCAAGTGTGTCGTTGTATGTTTTCGAATCAATTCCTTTTCCGTAAGATGGCTTCGCCATTTCCAAATACCAAGCACAGAAGTCGTCCCAAATTAATTTGTACGTCTGCATCAATACTTCGCTAATACGGAACTTATCGTAACCGTCTTCCATTTCAGCAAGCACTTGCTCGAAGCGATTGTTCATCCACTTCACCGCAATGGCAGAAGATTCAGGTTGCTCCAACGAAGCATCGATCTTCTCTTCCCAACTCTTCACCAAGCGGAAAGCATTCCAAATTTTATTGGCGAAATTTCTTCCTTGCTCACACAATGATTCATCGAATGGAAGGTCATTTCCAGCAGGAGATGAAAGCAACATTCCAACACGAACACCGTCTGCTCCGAACTGTTGCATGAGTTCAATCGGATCGGGTGAGTTACCCAACGACTTGCTCATCTTTCTTCCTTGTTTGTCACGAACGATACCGGTGTAGTATACGTTTTTGAACGGGAAGTTTCCAACGTATTCATATCCTGCCACTATCATACGAGCAACCCAGAAGAACATAATCTCTGGAGCCGTCACTAAATCGGCAGTAGGGTAGTAGTAGTCTAATTCTTCTTTCGAATAGAATCCGTCGAACACACTAATTGGCCACAACCAAGAGCTGAACCAAGTGTCCAACACATCGTCGTCTTGCTTCAAATCTGCAGCACTCCATGAAGCGCCTTTGGCTTGAAACTGCGCAACAGCATCTTCGATATTCTTCGCAACTTCAAAACTTCCATCAGGCGCGTAGAACGCAGGAATGCGATGTCCCCACCACAATTGACGCGAGATACACCAGTCTTTGATGTTCTCCATCCAGTTGCGATACGAGTTCTTGAATTTCGGAGGAAAGAAGCGAATGGTGTCGTTCATTACATTTTCCAAAGCAGGCTTGCTCAGGTCTTTCATGTCTACGAACCACTGCAACGAAAGGCGTGGTTCAATAACCACATCTGTGCGCTCTGAATATCCAACTTTATTCAAGTGCTCTTCGGTCTTCGCTAATAGACCGGCTGCATCTAAATCTTTTGCAATTTGATCACGAACGGCGAAGCGCTCTTGACCCACATACATTCCTCCCGCTTCGGAAATGGTTCCGTCTGCGTTCATCATGTTAATGACTTCCAATTGGTATTTTTCACCCAACATAAAGTCGTTTTGGTCGTGCGCAGGAGTTACTTTCAAACAACCCGTTCCGAATTCTATTTCAACATATTCATCGGCAATGACAGGAACAGCGCGGTTCACCAAAGGAACAATCACTTTCTTCCCGTGAAGGTGAGTGTATCGCTCGTCTTTCGGATTCACGCACACAGCGGTATCGCCTAGAATGGTTTCAGGACGCGTAGTTGCAACGGTTAAGAATTCGTTGGTTCCTTCGATCTGATATTTTAGGAAGTACAATTTCGATTGTATTTCCTTGTGAATTACTTCTTCGTCTGATAAAGCGGTAAGTGCAGCAGGATCCCAGTTAATCATGCGCTCGCCGCGATAGATTTTTCCTTTTTTATGAAGGTCAATGAAGCAGTCGATTACGCTTTCGTAATATTTTGGATCCATGGTGAAACGCGTGCGATCCCAATCGCAGCTTGCTCCCAACTTCTTCAATTGATCTAAAATAATTCCACCGTGCTTGTGCGTCCATTCCCACGCGTGTTCCATGAACGCATCGCGAGAAAGATCTGATTTCTTAATTCCTTCTTTGCGCAGTTTCTGAACCACTTTCGCTTCAGTGGCAATAGAGGCGTGGTCGGTACCCGGCACCCAACATGCGTTGAAGCCGCGCATGCGCGCACGACGAATAAGTAAATCTTGAATGGTGTTATTCAACATGTGTCCCATGTGCAATACACCTGTGACGTTCGGCGGAGGAATAACAATGGTGTACGCGGGCTTGTCGTTAGGAAGAGATTTAAAAACCTTCTTCTCTAGCCACATTGCGTAAATGCGGTCTTCCGTCTCGTTTGGAGAGTATTTGCTTGGAATTTCCATGTGTGTTGAATGAAGGTGCAAAT
>JANQWV010000015.1 GCA_030729695.1 Flavobacteriales bacterium
CACTAATCGCCAACCACACACTCACCGCGGGGAAAAACCAACCGTTGATGAGGTACATGAAAAGCTTGCCGGCGAAGGGGAAAATAGTGAGTCCGAGACTGAACGCGTTGAACGAAAGATGCATCAAGACTGCTGTCCAGATGCTTCCGGAATACAACACGAAATAACCCATTAATGCACCCAGTAACATACGTGGTAAAAAACCTGCGACGTGAAAGTGAATGGCGGCAAATAAAATAGCAGATATCCAAACCGCCCAATGCTTCGAGTTGGTCCAGCTCTTCATGACGCCCTGAATCAATCCGCGGAACATGAGCTCTTCGGTTAAGGGAGCAATGATGACAGTGGAAAGCAAAACCACAAACGGATGAATCTTCGACAACGCTCCCAACTGCTGGTAAAAGGCATTGCTGTCGTCTTCCATGGCATTCTCTAACATCCACGAAGGCAAGAGCGATTCAACCTTCGCTGAAAAATAATAAATGAACGGAATGCCTATGCCCATTACCACCAGTCCCAACAATGTTGCTCTTCCGCCCTTCCAACGAAACGAAGTCCATTCCACTTTCGTTAACCACTTCTGTGCAATCAACAACGGTCCAAACCCAACACCCAACTGAATGAGCGCATTCAACGTCAAAACAAATAAAAAGACTTGTTGATCTATTTTCGAATTCGCCAACACCGCATCCACCGCTTCTTGACTTCCACAATACACATACAATCCTCCAATGAAAAACAGCTGTCCAAGCATGTAGATGAACCCGAAGAAGGTTACTGCGATGAGGGCTTGGTTTTTTGCTGAAAGAAAATTAAACATACGACAAAGATAGTGCGGTTTCGTAGGTAAGAGAAGGGACAAATCACTTCGTGATCAATCATCTTCGATGATCAATCGCGCTGCGATCAAACTTTCAGTGAATGTCTTTAAGTGACGTTAAAAGAAGGTACGAATAAGTAAGAAAAACTCATTCTCATTCTGTTTCTGTTTCTCATTCTTAAGAAAGCATTAATCGGTAAGAGAAGGGAAGAAAAAAATCGAAGAGTTATTTGATTTGGTGGTCAGTGACCCCCGAATTGAAAAACCGAAGGGTCATCCGCATCGCGGTCATCAATCGAAGATTGTCATCACATGTAATGTGTCATCCAGCTTTGCTGGTCATCGCAACTGCGTTGCGTCATCCGCTCCGCGGTCATCACAACGTGTTGTGTAAAGAAAAAGTCCCCGACCGTTGCCGAGGACTTTCCCCTAAACCTTAACCAAAACTCCTGAAGAACTTCAGGATACTAGAGTGCAGCCTCCTGCGACTCAGCCTCTTCATTTTTCTTGCCAAAAATTCTCTTCATGCGCGATTTTGTGTTTTCGCTCATTTGATACATGACAGGAACGACTATTAATGTGATGAATGTTGCAAAACTTAATCCGAAGACGATCGTCCATGCCAATGGGCCCCAGAACGCCACACTGTCGCCACCGAAATAAATCTTCGGATCTAATTCAGTGAACATGGTTACGAAGTCAATGTTGAATCCGATGGCCAATGGAATCATACCGAGGATTGTTGCGGTTGCGGTAAGCAATACCGGCGTCATACGCACTCTGCCCGCTTCAACAATGGCATCGTGTAGATTGCTTCCGCGTTCGCGCAAGATGTCGGTGAATTCAACCAACAAGATTCCATTGCGGACAACGATACCCGCTAGTGCCACAATACCCACTCCTGTCATGACAATACTGATTGACATGTCGAAAATGGCAAGTCCTAACAATACACCTATGACACTGAACACAATTTCAGAAAGAATAATCATCGTTCTTCCAATCGAGTTGAATTGCATAATCAAGATCAAAACAATTAAACCTATTGCAATTAAACCCGCCATTCCCAAGAAGCTCGCTGTTTCAGCCTGCTCTTCTTTCTCACCGCCCATCTTCACCGAAACTCCTTTTGGAAGGTTGTCGAATTCAGCAACCTTCTGCTCAATGTTCGCAACGACTTCATTCGGATTGAATCCCGTAAGGACGTTCGATCCCAAGGTTACAATACGCTTCTGATCTTTTCTGCGAATACCCGCATATGTGCTGCTGTAATGCACGTCTGCGAATGCCGAGATGGGCACTTGTCGAACCATTCCCATCATGTTCATATCGCGGAAGGTGATGACCATGTTGCGAACTTCTTCCAAGTTGTTACGCTGATCTTCCTTCAAACGAATTTGAATTGGATACTCGTCTTCGTTGTCGCGGAAGTTCGACGGATTGTCGATTCCGAAAATAGATTTACGCAATTCCATACCTACTTGCGCCAACGACAACCCTTCGCGATTCAAACGCTCGCGGTCTATGTCAATCACAATCTCTGGCTTGTTGCGTTGCAAATCGCTCTTCAATTCTTCTACTCCAGGAATTTGCTGCGCATCTAAATAGTTTTTCAGATTCACACTTGCTGCAATCAAATCTTCGAAATTCTCTCCGGTGATTTCTACACTAATTGGCTTCGCCGTAGGCGGACCGTTTTGCTCTTGATCTACAGAGATTTCAACCCCAGGAATTCCTTGAACAGCCACACGAATTTTTTCCAAATACTCCAACGTGCTTTGTCCGTTACGCTTCGAAAATTCAACAAACCCAACACCTACTTTCGCCTTGTGCGAATACGGTGCACGGTCGTCGCGCGATTCGTTCGCACCTACTGCTACGTTGGTAATCACAGACTCAACCATCGGATTATTTTCACCAATAACGCTGTACACGCGCTCTTCAATAATTCGCGCTACACTGTCTGTTGCTTCTGGTTTCGTTCCAACCGGAAGACTTGCATAAACATATACGAAATTCGGATCGGCCTTCGGGAAGAATACCACTTCCGGTTTGCGCAATCCGGTAACAAAGAACGATAAGATTAACAACGCTAATGTGCTAAACAAAATCGTCTTCGGACGTGTTAATGCCCATGCCAAGAATCGAGCGTACACCGCCTGAACACCAGGCCAAGTCTTGTTTTGGAAACGTTCGATCATGCGTTTCAAAATGAAACGATAGAAGATGTAAATAATTAAAATGAATAACGTGAAGTTGCCCATTCCGACATTTCCACCGATGTAAAAGAGAAGACCAACCACAATGAAAATAACCGAAGTGATTCCCAATTTCTTTACGTTCACTCCCTTGTCTTCTTTGTGCGGTTTCATAAAGTCTACCGCGAAAACAGGGCTAATGATGTACGCCACAATCAACGATGCTGTAAGCGTAATGATTAATGTAATTGGAAGGTATCCCATGAACTTTCCAATAACGCCGTCCCAGAATGCAAGCGGAACGAACGGTGCAAGCGTAGTGGCTGTTCCAGATAAAACGGGAAGAAAAATTTCTCCTGCTGCTTTCTTCGCTGCGATCTTAATTGGAACTTTTCCGTTGTCGTAAATACGGTGCGTATTTTCAACCACAACAATCGCATCATCTACCACAATTCCCAATCCGAGAAGGAAGGCGAACAAGACAATCATGTTCATAGTGAAGTCCAAACCGGGCAACAACAAGAAGGCAATGAACATCGAAAGCGGAACAGAAAGTCCAACGAAAATTGCGTTCGTTGCTCCCATGAAGAACATCAAAATCAACGTTACTAAAACGAATCCAATGATGATGGTGTTAATCAAATCGTGCAGCGTAATGCGCGTCGTTCTACTCTGATCTCCTGTTACAACAACACTCAAATCTTGTGGAAATTTGTCTTTCTTCATCTCCTCAATTATGGCCTGAATTCCGTCAGACGCATTAATCAAGTTCTCTCCTCCGCGCTTAATAACGTTCAACGTTATTACATTCTTCTTATCCAATCTACCGTATGACTCTTGCTCTTTATGTCCGTCTACCACTTCCGCAATGTCTTTCAAATACATGTGCGCACCTGTCTGTCCAGATACAATCGAGTTCTTTATCTCATCAATGTCTTTGAATTCGCCGCTTATACTTAACGTGCGCTTCATATCATCTACTACTACACTACCACCACTGATGGTTAAGTTTTCGTAGTTCAAGGTGCGTTCAATATCGCCAAT
This sequence comes from Flavobacteriales bacterium, assembly GCA_030729695.1. Classification (GTDB taxonomy): domain Bacteria; phylum Bacteroidota; class Bacteroidia; order Flavobacteriales_D; family Sanyastnellaceae; genus CAIZGX01. Next base: position 4,063 of record JANQWV010000015.1, read on the forward strand.
GCTAATTTGTGCAGCAGCGGCTTTGTACATGTCTACGTTCACTTGAATCTCGCGCTCCAATGCTCCTACCATGTCAACACGCGTGATCTCTTTCATTCCTTCAATTTTATCTTGAAGTTCTTCCGCGTATTTCTTCAACTCATCGAGACTGTAATTACCTGCAATGTTCACGAACAAAATAGGCATCTCAGAAAACTCAACTTCCATCACATTCGGATCGGCAGGAAGGTCTTGTGGAAGATCTTTCTTCGCCTTATCCACCGCGTCTTTCACCTTTTGCTTCGCAACTGGAACGTCTACGTTCGTGTTGAATTCAACAACAACACTCGAGAAATCTTGAATGCTGGTGCTCGTAACTTTCTTCACACCGGCGATCGACTTGATTTGCTTTTCAATGTTTTTTGAAACCAAATTCTCCACGTCTTTCGGTGCTGCTCCCGGATAAACAGTACTCACATAAATGGTTGGAATAACAATGTCTGGAAACTGTTCCTTCGGAATGCTTCTGTATGTAAGAATACCCGCTAACGTAATGAATATCGTTAGCAAATAAATGGTGGTCTTATTATCAATGGCCCAACTGGTGGGTTTGAATTCTTTAAATTTTTCTAGCATGATTCGGCTTCTTATAATTCAATTGCCATTCCTTCTGTTAACTCTGCGTAACCTGTGGTGATTAACTTATCGCCAATGCTCAAACCGCTTGTCAGTTCAGCGTTTCCAGCATACACCTGTCCAACAGTAATGGCTCTTCTGCGTGCAGTTAACACACCGTTTTCATTCACAGCAACGTATACATATTGCATGTTGTTTTCATTCTGAATGATGTTTAATGGCGCTAAGATGGCAGCTGGATTTTCATAGTCTACAATCTTCATAATGCTTACCATATTCGGACGAAGCATTTCGTTTGAACCCGACAACATAGCTTCAGCCGTGAAGGTGCGCGACATTGGACTAATGAATTTCGCGGTGAAAGAAATGCTTCCTTCAATTTCCGTTGAAATGTCTGGGAAATACAACATGACTTTGTTTCCTTTTTTCACTTTGTTTGCATAGGTTTCAGCAACTTCAGACTTCACTTTCAATGAAGCTAAGTTCACGATTCGGAAGCATGGATCTGGATTTTGCGCTGTTGCAAATTGTCCAACACGTGCGCCAACGTGATCTACCACTCCGCTAATTGGAGCCTTCACTTTTGTTAATTCAATTTGTGCTTGAATGGCACTGATTTGCTTCGTTAACGCATCTACTTGTGTCTTCGCTTGAAGGTATTGCACTTCGCTTCCGATTTTTTGCTCCCACAGACGTTCTTGTCTCAAGAACACATCTTTCGCCAATTCCAATTGTGGTTGAATAGCTGCAATCTGCGCAGCATACGCGCTGTTATCTGTCTCTGCCAACAACTGTCCTGCCTGAACAGCATCGCCTTCGTTCACATAAATTTTCGTTACCAATCCAGGAATTTGCGGAGCAACAACCACGTTGTTTTCTGCATCTACCGTTCCTTGAATTTCAATACAATGTTTGAAAGGTGCTGTTACTACATCGGTAGTCACAACCTTTCTTGTTTTCGCAGCGTTGGTGATTCCCAACTCTTTTTCTAGCGATGCAATTTGTCCGTCTAATTCAGAACGCTTCGCTTTCAAATCGTTCAACTCTGCATTCTTATCTTTCGATCCGCAAGAGGTCAACAACACAGCAGCTAATCCTAATGAAGCTGCGATTTTAGAGATATACATGGATTTCATTTTTTCTTAAATATTATAATGCGTTCAACGATTTTGAAAGTCTGGTTTGAGCGTTCATTAAACTTAAACGCGCTTGAATAAGTGACACTTGTGCTTGCAACAATTGCGAAGTTTGTCTCGACAATTCGAAGCTTGAAGAAGTTCCTTGATCGAATTTAATTTGCGTCTTCTGCAAAATGCTTGAAGCCAAATTGTACGACTGCATGGCTAAGTCTACGTTCTGCGTAGCGTTCATGTATTCAGCCATTCCAACTTGATATTCCAATTTCGCGGCGTTGGTTGAAAACGTAAGTGTCTCTTCCATGCGCTTCACTTCCACTTCAGCACGCTGAATGCTCTTTGTTTTACGTCCACCAGAAACAATTGGAATATTCATTGAAAGTCCCCACAACTGTGTCGGATACCATTCCTCGTCTCCGTCGAAAAAGTTAAACTCTTGACGTTGCGCCTGACGTTGAAGGCTGTAGAAAGCAGCAAGGTTTGGAAGCAAACCCGCTTGTTCGTTCTTAACGTTCAATTTTTGAAGCGATAATCCTTCCTTGATAATTTGATTGTCGATAAGGTTATCTGCATTGAAAGGTGTTTGAATCAATTGAGCGTTGAAGGCTTCCAAAATGGTCTTGCTGTTGTCTGCAAGTGTAATGTCTTCATCTACATTCATTCCTATGGTGAATTTCAACAGTGCCTTCGCAATCACTGCTTGTGTTTCTGCAACGCGAATGCGTGCTTCCAATTCATTCAATGAAAGGGTCAATTGCTCAACGTCTTGCGTCTCTACAAATCCCTCTTTGTTCAAGGCTTTCGTGTGATCCAAGGTGGTAACTAACAAATCGCGCGATGCCGTTAAAAGCGCAATGCTTTCTTGCGCAATTACAGCGTAGTGATACGCCTCTTCAGTCGCCTTCTTCACATCGATTTCACTTTTGATGATATTCTTGTTTTGCAAAGCAGCGTAGGCTTTCGACGCTTGCAATCCAACCAACCAAGAGCCATCGAACAACAACTGCGAAGCGTTAATACCGGCCGTTATCGTTTGCGGAACACCGAATTGCACAGCAACGTTTTGTCCGGGCATACCGAAGAAATCTCCAGGTAAAATGCTTGTCGGACGATCAATGAAATTCTGGTACTGAATAGAGCCGCTGATTTGCGGAAGTCCGATAGCGATAAGCTCTTCTGTTTGCAGTTTCGCCGATTGCGCGTCCATTTGTGTGTTCTTCAGTTGGAACGCATTCTTTAACGCGTACTCTTTCGCTGCAGCCAAGGTCAGCGCCTGCTGGGCGTTTCCGAGAGAAACAAAACCAAGCGCCACTGCGAGCAGGACACTTACTTTTTTGTTTATGTTGAATTGTATCATGAATTGAATTATTGCTTTTTAGTTGATTTTTTCTTGGTTGAAGGAGAGGAGTTCAGAATGTTTTTGTTCAACAACTCTATCCCTTTAGCCGTCGCCATTCCGTGAATGTGGTAGGAAAACCATTCCATATAAATATCACTCACGTTGTATTCTTTGCTTGGAAATAAATTCTGATCGAACATCACTTCCATTCTTCCAACATACAGTTTGGCCAATACATCTGGATTAATCTCCTTTCTGTACAAACCGTCTTTCTGTCCTTTTACAATGTTTTCGAAAACGCATTTGTAAATAATCTCCTGACGGGAAGCGAGCATTTTCTGATGCACACGCGGATGAAACTTCTCCATGTCGTAAGCCACAGACGGATGAATGTTTTGCAACATTTCTAGGACCCAACGTTTAATCTCTAGGCTTTCATCTATCGCATTCAAACCTCTTCCACAAATTTCTTCAATCTGGTGTTGCTCTGACTTGCTGAATAAAACCACCGCATTTTCCAACAAATCTTCTTTGTCTTTCACATGCGCATAGAGCGTCTTCTTTGAGATGCAGAGCTTCCGCGCAATGTCGTCCATGGTCAGGCTTTTAATCCCAAACTTCAGGAACAACGGAAGCGTTTCCATGAGAATATGTTTCTTCTTGTTTTCCAAATCGCCGCGAAGATAGACACAAAATTCACATTGGAAACGAAAAATGGAAAAAATGTTTCCTTCAAT
>JANQWV010000016.1:0-4812 GCA_030729695.1 Flavobacteriales bacterium
CCGCTGGCGTCCATGTAAAGACCGGCGTATTGAGAAATACCTCTCCAACGCATGGTGCGAAGAATATCGCCGTAAGCGAGGCGAAGAACGAGCTTGTCGTCTAAGAAAGTTTTTTGGAAGGCAACGTCCATTCCACCCATAGGCTTGTTGCGGAAGGTGCCGCCCCATACGCTCGGACCGTTGAAGAATCCGGAAAGTTCGAACGATGTAGTCTTATTCAACTTGAAGGTGTTTTGCATGAAGATGTTGTACGACGTTGCGCGAAGGTCAATGGTGTTGCCGTCTTCGAAGGTTGCACGGTTGTGAATGTTGTACACGCCCATGTTCACATAACCGTCCCACCACTTCGCAATGGGAACCGGACTGCCAATGTTGAACGTGATGTTCTCTCTGTATCCAAGGTTACGCGTTTGAATGAACGAACGCGAAAACTCCGTGGTGTCTGTTATCTCTGTGAAGAATCCGTTAGTCTTGCTGTATCCGATTGAACTCGTTAACATGTAGAACAACGTGTGACTCAACTCCAACGCATCGGTGTATTGGGGTTGAAGGAACGCGTTACCGCGTGAGTACGAAAGTTCGTCGAGACGCGACTCGAACGGATTCAACGATTGGTAACTTGGTCTGTCAATTCTGCGACTGTAGGTTAAGTTGAAGGTGCTTGTTTCTTTGTGATCGAAGGTGATTGCCGCACTTGGAAAGAAGTTCGTGTACAGGCGATCGACTTTTGTAAGTGGCTGAGGAGTTAGCGCGAATAACTCGCCATTGCTTTTCGTGTTTTCAGCGCGCACTCCCACTTGCCATCCGAATTTTTTGTACTTACCAGAAGCGTTGGCATAAGCTGCTAACACGCGTTCTTTGTACTCGAACGCGTTGGTTCTATTCTCATCTACAATATATACACTATCAATAACATTGAAAAAATCTAAGTTATTTCGCGTATTCACTTGCGTGCCTTTCACCCCTGCTTCCCATTTAATTTTTTTCCAACTGAAACTGTAGTCGGCTCGTGCAACAGCGATGTTAATTTTCGTAGTTGTGTTATTTTGATAAACACGTTCGTTCAACAATGAATCACTGGAAAACATATATCTGTTCGGTTGGTAGTTGTCGTTCTTAATGTCGAACTGCCCGTAGTTCGCATCAACCGTCAGTTCCTTGTCGTTCGAACCTTTCCATTGGTAGTTAATATTCCCACCGTAGTTATTGCGGAATCCGTTGTTATCGGAAATAGCTTCCAAGGTGCTGTCAATCCCAGCACCTGGCATTAAACTGCCAATGGGAGTAGAGCCGTGGCTGTTCCACAAGCTATTGGCAAGATTCGTATTCACCGAAACGCCAATGGTGTTCTTGTCGTTGATGGAAATGTCAATGCCCGCCTTTCCATAATGTGATTTGTCTTTGTTGTAGGTATAAGTTTTCTGGTCGAAGAAAATATCATTCTGCTCCTTGTAGAAACGCATGTACCCCCAATCTTCTGTGAATGCATTGCCGTAAGTCGCATAAACATTGGTCTTTCCCTTCCTTCTGTTGTAGGTGAAGGAACCGTTCGTCTTGCCATAAATCTGATTGCCGTATCCCAATCCGAAGGTCGCATTCTGTCCGTAGTTGCTGTTCTTCTTCATGACGATATTCAGAATACCCGCAGTACCCGCAGCATCGAAGCGTGCAGAAGGATTCGTGATGATCTCAATTTTTTCAATGGATGAAGAAGGTGTGCTCTTCAAGAAGTCTGACAACTGCGAACCTTGAAGCGGAGAAATTCTTCCGTCGATGTACACCGTAATACCAGACTTTCCTTTTACGGAAATGTTGTTGTTGTTGTCGATCACAACCCCTGGCGCTCTGCGCAACAATTCAAGGGCATTCAAACCAACTGCATTCGCCGTTCCTTCCACATTGAAAATGGTTTTATCGGCTTGCACTTGCACAAGAGGTTTCTTCGCCACAAATTCCATTTCAGAAGTCACCGCTGAAGTCCTTGTCAACTGCACCGTCCCAAGATTCACACTCGCGCTCGCTGCAATCTTTTTCCAAATAGGTTTATATCCAATAATGTTGAAATACACTAACACTGAATCGACACTTTCAATTTCCAAACTAAACGCACCGTTGTCATCCGAAGCCGTCGCCTTCAACACCAAACTGTCCTTCACCGCATGAACACTCACGCTTACAAAAGCCAAGTTCTCTGTCTTTCCAGCATCAACACCTTCAACAACACCAGTGATGGTTGAGGTTTGGGCGAAGGAAAGGAGGGTGATGAATGACAGGAAGAAGGTGGTGATGATTGATTTCATGAGCGCGAAAATACGATAATCCTGCGGATTGATCACCGCAGGTGATTGATCTGTAACCCATGTTACCAAACCTCAACTCGCCACCCACGACATTCGCTAAAAAAAGAAATGATCGAATTCCTAAAGAAACACCGCAAAGAATTTATTGCTGTCACCATCGGAAGCTTCGCCGGTTGGGCGTATTACTATTTCGTAGGTTGTTCATCGGGAGGATGCATGATCAGCGGCACGTGGTACATCAGCGTTCCTTACGGTGGATTGTTGGGGTATTTGTTTTTGGGGAGTTTTCTAAAGAAGAAATAATCCTGCGGATCAATCACCTGCGGTGATCAATCAACTTCGTTGATCAATCTGACTTCGTCAGATCAATACTCCGTATCAATCACTTCGTGACAAACTGCATCCGCAGGATTGATTGCAACGCAATTGATCGCGAAGCGATTGATCCGAACTCGTTCGGATTTATCTAGCAAATCTCAACGCTTCCCCACTTCTAGTACCCGTCAACTTCCCATTCTCAAACACCAACTTCCCATTGCACCAGGTTGAAACAATCGTGCTCGAAAACGTATGTCCTTCGAACGGAGACCAGCCGCATTTGTATAAGAGATTATCTTTGGTAACGGTGTACGGAGAAGATAGATCTACCATGACGAAGTCGGCGAAGTAGCCTTCGCGAATGTATCCGCGACCATCAATTTGAAAGAGATCAGCAACAGCGTGAGATGCCTTTTCTACTATTTTTTCTAAGGTGAAAACACCTTGTCTGTAAAGGTCAATTAACGCTTGCAAACTGTGTTGAACCAAGGGTCCGCCGCTTGGGGCTTTCAAGTATTCTTGCTCCTTTTCCTCAATGGTATGCGGAGCGTGGTCGGTGGCAATGACGTCAATTCTTCCGTCGTTCACCGCTTCCCGAATGTTCATTCGGTCGTTGAACGATTTCACTGCCGGATTCCACTTGATGTAGTTTCCTTTCGTGGCGTAATCTTCTTCGGTGAACCACAAATGATGAATACACGCTTCTGCTGTGATGCGCTTTTCCTTCATCGGAATGGCGTTCGTAAACAACTCCAATTCACGCGCTGTGCTTATGTGAAGAATGTGCAAACGTGCATCGTGCTTCTTCGCCAATTCAACAGCCATAGAGCTTGAAGCGTAACATCCTTCTGCGTTGCGAATAACAGGATGGTCAGCTGCAGTGAGCGTTCTGCCCGTTGCTTGAAGCGCTTCTAAATTTCTTTTGATAATGCCGTCGTCTTCGCAATGCGTGGCAATGAGCGTCTTCACCTTAGAGAAAATAATCTCCAACGCTTCGCGCTTTTCAACCAATAAATTTCCGGTTGAAGAGCCCATGAAAATCTTCACACCACATACTTCCTTCGGATTCACTTGCGCCAAAATATCGGCGTTCTCAGGTGTAGCTCCCATGAAGAAGTTGTAGTTCACGGTAGATACTTCTTCCGCGCGCTTGAACTTTTGCTCAAGCAATTCAAGTGTTGTTGCACTCGGGCTGGTGTTCGGCATTTCCATGTATGAAGTCACTCCACCCGCAGCAGCAGCAGCAGATTCGGTTGTAAGGTCTCCCTTGTGCGTCAATCCTGGCTCGCGGAAGTGAACCTGATCGTCGATTAATCCCGGAAACAAATGCTTTCCTGTTCCATCTACAATGGACGTGGCATTGTTGTAATCTATTGTGCCAACAGGCACGACATGTGCGATTTTCGAACCGTTAATCCATACGTCACTGACCGATTGTTTTCCTTCATTAACAACGGTGATGTTTTTGATGACTTGCATAAGTGTTATATTTTTTGAAAGCGCATTTTCAATACGCCAAAGAATGCTTCATGAAAAATATTCAGACTCATCTTGCTTGTTCCCTTCACGCGGTCTGCGAATAGAATAGGAACTTCTGCAATCTTGAATCCGAGGCGCTTCGCCTTGTATTTCATTTCAATTTGAAACGCATATCCGATAAACTGAATGGCATCGAGATTCATCTTCGAAAGAACATCGCGGTGGTAACAAACGAATCCGCCTGTGCTGTCGTTTACACCTAACCCTAAAATTAAGTTGACGTATATACTTCCACCTTTACTAATGACTCTTCTGTGCCAAGGCCAGTCGACTGTACCTCCGCCCTTCACATAGCGTGAACCGACAGCAACGCCGTGATTCTTTTCGCACGCTTCAAGCAAACGAGGAAGGTCTTTCGGATTGTGCGAAAAATCGCAATCCATTTCGAAAATGTATTCGTAGTTATTGGCCAATCCCCATTTAAATCCCGCAATGTAAGCGGTTCCTAGACCCAGCTTTCCGCTACGCTCCAGGATGTGCAATCTGCCAGCAAATTCAGTTTGCTTTTCTTTTACCATAGCTGCCGTTCCATCAGGGGAACCGTCGTCTACAATAAGCAAATGAAACCCTGTAGGTTGATCGAGCACCGCGTGAATCATTTCAACAATGTTCTCGCGCTCGTTGTAGGTGGGAATAATTACCAGTTTCATTTGCA
>JANQWV010000016.1:4912-7763 GCA_030729695.1 Flavobacteriales bacterium
CACTCTGTGGCCATAATAAACACAATCTTCGATTTCTCAATGTCCTGCATCTCAGATATGACGTCGGCATTGGAAGTTTCACCGCCTGGCAAATGATGCAGCTGCTTGTTGTAGAAATAAAAATTCAATTCGGAAAAAATATCCGGCGCCCACGGCAATTGCATCAAATTGAAAAAGTAACTGTCTGAAATCACCGCCACCTTCGGTTGAATGCCCGTGTTTCCGAAGTCTACGCTGTACTTACTGTTCAGGCCAACGCGAGGATAAGCCATGGGTAAGGGTTCTATTGGGAAAAGTAAGTTCATGCCCATGCCAATATCGTCGTCTACACTTTCTGTGGTGGTTGAAAGAGGAAGGTCTTTTTTGTTCCAAGCGAACTCGTTCATTTCCTTTCCAAAAAGTTGCAAGCAATAATTCACCAATGAATCGGCTGCTAACGTTGCGCCATACTGACTCCAATGAATGCCGGTTTTCGGAAACAGCGGCGCAGGTGTTTTTCCCTTCATTTCACGAAACCATTTTCCAAAGTCGATGTGCTGAATGCCTTGTGATTCCAGACCTTTCTGGTATTCGGAATAATAACTTCGGTTGGAAAGAATGGGGAACTCATCGGGAATGAATTCCGGATAAAACGAGGCTTTTCCTGGATTCATGACCACCACCAATTCAATGCCTTTTTCTTTCAATGTAGTTTGAAGGGCTTTCAGCATAACGAGGTTCGAATCTACTTTCGATTGAATCACCTCTTCAGCACCGCGAAATGCGTCTATGTATTTGATCTCGTACAAATAATCTTCCTTCCCAATAATTACCCCGTTGGCCTTCGCCTTTCGGAAAAGTGAGAATGCAATCTGATTGTGCAGACGAACAGCAGTGTTGCGAAATCCGAATTGCTCGTTAATGAACTTGTTTCTATTCTCTTGGTAGGTGCCGTTAAACCACGACTCTGCGGTAATTGACTCTTTCTTTGTTGGAACAATAGCGCCGCACAAATAGCTCACTTCAACAAACGGAACAAGCATTTGAATCATGGGAAGAAACAACGCCGCAATGACCAAAGCGAACAAAAAGGTATGCAGTTTATTACTCTTCATTAGAATCGAAAATAAATAAACGGATTAAACCCACTGGCCGTGACGTAACTCAATGACAAGATGAAAAGCGCTGCGGCAACGCACGTCATGACTACGTGTCCAACGTTTCTCAAATCGCGCTCTCCGAAAACAGCATCCTGAATTTTTTGTGTTTTTGGAAGTAGAAGGAAAAAGGAAAAGACAAAAGCCAGTGTTCCCAACACTATCCACTCAATGTCTATGGGCATGCTCACACTTCTTCCGTTTCCGCCAAATAGCGCAACGGTGTATCCCCATGCTGAAGCGAGATCTTCAACCCGAAAGAATATCCATCCAATCACCACCACCACAAACGTAAAGGCCACGCGCGTAATCTTCCCAATGGAACTCATGGCCTTCAGTAGAAATGCGCGCTCCAAGACAAGGAACAATCCATGCCAAGCGCCCCAAATGATGTAATTCCAAGAAGCGCCGTGCCATAAACCCGAAAGTAAAAACACCAACCATAAATTGAAATACAAACGCCCTTTGCTCACCTTGTTTCCACCCAATGGAATGTAGAGGTAATTGCGCATCCAGCTTCCCAAGGTCATGTGCCAACGTCTCCAGAATTCGGTAATGCTTTGCGAGATATACGGATTGTTGAAGTTCTCTGGGAACTTGAAACCGATCATGCGTCCAATACCAATGGCCATGTCTGAGTATCCGCTGAAGTCGAAATAAATCTGCAGTGTGTATGAAATAGCCGCCAGCCAAGCGGTTCCTGCGGCCAGTGTATTCGGATCGAGCGCACCCAAACCTGTTTCAGCATTGCCATACACGCTGTCGGCGAACGCCGCGAAGGTGTTTGCAATGAGTACCTTCTTTCCAAGCCCTATGCAAAACCGATAAAAACCGAACAAACGTTCGGTACTGTTGTCTCGTGCCGAGCGATCGGTTATTTGATCGGCAATGTCGTGATACCGAATAATGGGACCGGCTATCAATTTTGGAAATAAAATGATGTACAACTGATAGTCCCAGAAGTTCTTTAGCGGTTTGTGCACCCTTCTGAAAACATCTACTACGTAAGTAAGTGTCTCAAACGTATAAAACGAAATTCCTATTGGAAGAACCAGTTTCGTCCAAGGAATGCTGCTTTCCAACCCCATTCCCTTCATGGCCACATTTACATTCTCTATGAAGAAGTTCATGTATTTGAAATAGACCAGCAGCCCCAAGTTCATCAACACCGAAAACACAAGTATTGCTTTTCGCTCGTTCTCGTTCTTGCTTCGATCCATTCTGCCCACCAAGAAAAAATCGATGAGAGTAGTTCCTATTATAACAAAAATAAATTTCGGCGCACCCCACGCGTAGAAGAACACACTTGACAGCAGCAAGAAGGCATTCTTGAATTTCTTCGGGCATATCCAATACAGCAGCAGGAAGGCTGGGAGGAATGTTGTGAGGAAGATTGCTGAAGAGAACACCATGGTGCGAAGATAATACACTCTTCGAGTGATGACGGCGAAGCCGATGACCAGCGGAGCTGGATGACACCGAAGGTGATGACCGCGGAGCGGATGACGGCGAAGCCGATGACACCGCAGGTGATGACCACTTCGTGGATGACACTTCGTGATGACGCTCCGCGAAGCGGTCATCGAACTTGTTCGTCATCGATCGCAGATTGTCATCACATGAAATGTGTCATCCCGAAGGGTCATCAATCGCAGATTGTCATCCAGCTCCGCTGGTCATCCGCTCCGCGGTCATCACAACGTGTTGTGTCATCC
>JANQWV010000017.1 GCA_030729695.1 Flavobacteriales bacterium
GGTGTGAACCCAACGAAATACGACAGCAATTGAAAAAGTCCGATGAATGAAACAAGCAATGCACCCACCATGTAGTACTTAAATAATTCCTTCAGTTTGAAATCAAAAACTTGAATTACATAGTGGTAGAACAAGACTGAAGCAAAGAAGCCGACAAAGATTTTCGTGAACATGGTGGACGTATTTTGTCCGGCAGCGACGTATACAATTCCTGAGATTAGCAGCGGTAAGAACAATAGAAGGGGCCAACGTGGGAGACCGAACTTTGTAAAGAAGATTGGGAAGAAAATTACGAATGCCAGGTAACTAACGTAGGCCTCGAAGGGCTCCTTGAAAAATACATACGACGAAATGAAGATGGTAATGAAAATGGATATTACAGTAAACCATCTAAACATCTTCTTGGGCTATTTTGGTTGTTGGTTTGGGTTGAGCGTATTTGTCTTTGAGACGAATAAACGCCTTTTCAAAAATATGATAACTTAACGAAGATACGGCCACCGTAAGCAAGAATGAAATACCATACAACAGGATATGTTGGGCAGTAGTAATGTCGTTGTCAAGACCAATGTATTTATCTAGAATATGAATCGTGAAAACAATACACATGACATGGAACATGTAAAAGCCGTAGGATATTCTTCCGAGGTATTGCAAGACACGGTTTTCAAATCGCAACAAGACTTTTTCATTTCCTGCTACGTTTAAGATGATGACTAAGAATGAAATTGAAAATAGCAAATGTAGAACGTCTTCGAATGCTGTGGGGATGAAGTAAATGAGGATAGGAATAACAACAACCGCCATTATTTGTGTTACGGGTTTGAAGATGATACGAAGCACTTCTTCTTTTTTATTGAAAAGAACGTAAGCACCTAATCCGCCCAGTGCCATGCATTCGAGTTTCGACATGGCTAAGAATTTCTTTATCACAACCAACGCATCGAGTTTTATGAAGGGGAAGGATAGGAGTAAAATTCCTTTTAACGCAATAATGGATCCTGCAATCCATAGAATGGGTTTCAGTACGTTTTTACTTTTACGCAGAAGCAAAGGCCATAAAAGGTAGAATTGCTCTTCAACACCAATGGACCAGGATTGACCTATGTTTGGAACGGCAGTGGTGTAGATTGAAAAGGCTAGGTTGGGCATGAAGAAGGCGTAAAGCAAAAGGTTGCCCCAAAAGTTCTGATTGAAGAAAACATCCTGTCCGGGAACAGCGAAAAGTTCTAGGTTCGGAAGGACGAAAAATCCAAGAATGAAGATGAGGTAATACAGCGGCCAGATTCGGAAAGCGCGGCGTAAATAAAATTTTCCAATTTGAACGGTCTTGTTCGATTCCTTTTCTTTTAAAAGCAAATAGGTGATCAGAAATCCACTTAAAACGAAGAAGAAAACAACGCCAAGTGCGCTGCTGTATGCAATAAGCGGAGAGAGCGGGTCAATCTCTTTCGACATCACCGATTGAAATACGGTAAACTTGGTAATTCTTTCTTCAGGATCTATCCAATGAGTCCCAAAGCCCGTGAATTTTTTAATTAATTCGACATGCGTGAAGAAGACCGCCAAAGCAGCGAAAAAGCGCAAACTGTCTAGTCCTTTGAAATACTCCTTCTTCACCACAAAATTCTTTGCGGTGAAATTAAGACTTTTAAATCACGCGCTGAAAATTTTCTACGGTTTGGGAGATAATTTGCGACCAAGTAAAATTCGTTCGGATTGTATGAATTGCCTCACTTGAAAGTATTTCTAGCTCAGGTGCTTCTATAGACAATGCTCTTTCAACCGTTTCTTGAATAGAAGTTACGTTTTTCGGTTCGAGAAGGAATCCGTTCGAACGATTTACCAATTCTTCTACAGCACCAACTGTTGTGGCTATTGGAATTAATCCTCTACTCATTCCTTCAAGTAACACATTTGGCATTCCTTCAGAATGCGAAGGCGAAAGAATGAAGGTATGCTCGTCGTAGATTTTGTTCAGCTCTTTCACATCCTTGATATCACCGTAATAGCGAACGTTATCTCGTTTTATTTTTTTTGAAGGGGGAATGGCTCCAACAAATGAGATTTCCATTTCAGGTTTGGAAGATACTACTTGCATTAATTCCTCAATTCCTTTTCTGCGCTCGTAACGTCCAACAAAGAGAAATTTATTGTTAGTTGGAAGTGCTCTTTTTTCTAGAAGAGTGTCGTCACTTACAGCTCCTGGTATTACCAATATTTTGGAAGAATGAATTCCAATTCGATTCAAGAGAGAGGTGATTTTTCCTCCGTAGGAAATGCAATAGTCGGCCTGATTCAAATTCCATTTAACGGGCGATTTCAGTAAATATGATTTCAGTCTTTCGCCGAATGATGCGGGCTCTTGGAACATTTCCAGTCCATGAAAATTCACTAAGATTGGACCGGTCTTGATCTTCCCTTTTTTCTTTTGTTGTAATAAATCCCAACCGCTAAATCCTTTCACATATATCAAATCGAACAACGGAAGTTGTTCTTTAAGCAAGGAAGTAATGGCAAATGAATACTGATAAGATTCCTTAATGTAATGCCCCGGCATACCACTAGATGCGGGAAATCGTAGCGAGTAAACAGATAAATTTTCAGGCTTTTCGAAGAGCAATTTCACTTCTTCTTTTTTCGGAAGCGAACTTCTTCCGTAAACACAATGCACCAAAGTTACTTCATGTCCGTACTTCAATAATTCATTGCACAAATTGAAGCTGTGTCGCTGCATTCCGCCAGTGACGTAGGATGCAATGCCATCGGTGAGTAGACAAATTTTCATTTCAGAGCGTTTAGTTGATTAAGAATTTGTCTTGCGTTGGCGCTCCACGTATGGTTCGAAAGTATTTTTTGTTGGAAGATATTCGCCTTCTCTTTCAGTTGATTCAAATTGGAAATAGTGAAGTTCAATGCTTCTTGAAAATCACCTTCATTGTTTTCAAATAGCATTCCATCGGTATCTGTCATGACGTCACTTACTCCAGCTTCGTTGACGGCCAAAACAACTTTTTCGAGCGCACCGTATTCGAACAATTTCACTGGAGAGCAATACCATTCCGTATTCGGAAGTGTGACTACATCCATAGCAGCGATGTGATTGTAGACGTCTTCTTTTGGAACCGATCCAGTAAAATGAACGCGTGAATGCAAGCCAAGTGTTCTCGATTGTTCTTTCAATTCAGGAATCAGATAACCATCGCCAACGATGAGCAATACGACATCTGTTTTATTCAATTTAGAAACAGCGTGAATCAATCGATCAACGCCGTGATAAGGGAAAATCGATCCGACGAATCCAACAACTATTTTATCTGTTAAGTCGAGTGTTTTTCGAATTTCTTGGACACGAGATTCCGTGATTTCAATTTCTGATTTGGCAATGGCGTTGGGAACTACGAGGCATTTTTCTAGATTGACACCGGAATATTTCACGATGTGTTTTTGAAGTGAACTCGTAATGGGAGCAACGAGATTGGCCGATTGAAGCAGGTTCTTCAGTTTATTTTTTCCAATGAAGGAAATGAATGAAGACGCCTGTTCAAATTCTTTCACCTCTTCTTCGAACGGAGCGTTTATTTCAACTACATGTTTTAGGTTGAATTGCTCTAGTACTTGAACACTGCCATTACTCATCCATGCTGAACGTTCGTAAACAATATCTGGATTGAATTTTTGAATAGCTAGCAGAAGTTCTTGCGCCGCATGTTTGTCGAATCGAATTTGTTGAATTTCTTTCAGGGTGCGCCAAAGGATTTTTGGGAGCACTTTCTTTAAAATTGATTTGAAAGAATTCGTTTGGGTAAACGAATCTGTTGATTGCGGTTTGTTGCCAAGAACTAAAATTTCAACGATATGTCCTTCTTCTTTGAATCCGGTCACCATTCCGCGCATGTGACTCCCGTAGCCGGTTGGAGCATCGAAGTACAGCGTTGGGTGTGGGGAATAGAATAGAATTTTCATGAATTATTGAAAGGATTTCATGTGCTCGAGCATCTCGCTTACGCGGTGTGAAAGCGAATTGCTTTCATTGGCTTCTTGGTTAAATTCTTTTGGATTCAACGGGTCGCTTTTCACGAGCGATTGAAAGAATTTTTCCCAAGTCGTTCCTCTGTTTTCTTCTTCAATGCTCTGAAGAACTTGCCCCTTCGAACCAACATAGAGGTATGGAGTTTCCAATGTTTGATATTCGAAGTATTTCGTAGTGAAGAAATCTTTGTTGTGATCCGCTAACAAAATGATGCACCAATGGGCCTGAGCTATTCTGTCTTCAATTTTCTTACCTATTGAATCGGAGATGCGCACACAAGGATGATATTTGAAAATCGATTGTATTTTTTCGAAGCTAGTCGAATGGAAATTGATGCTGAGTCTTTCATACAGAGCAGGATCGAACTCACGTAGCTTCGTCAGGTCAGATGCCATTTGCTCTAAAAACGGCTCGGTGTCGAGGTAAATTTCTCCTCCATATTCGAAGGTTATTTCACTAGAAGAAAAACCGAATGATTGTTCGGTTAGTTTTGGTTCAGAATGAAAATGTTTGAGGTGGTAGAATTTTTTATTCTTGGTTGAAATCAAATTCAATGAAGTGAAATGCTCAAGTATTTGCATTGCTGGCGCAGAAAGTACAGTTGCATGTTCAAGCACACTGGAAGCCTTTAGGACCTCTTCTTTCATTTTTTCGGGACTTAAAAACGGCATGCCGTAGTTGCGTGCGTTCAGCCAAGGGTCGCGAAAGTCTGCCCAGTATTTTATGGAAGCGTGATCTTTTTTCCATTCGGCTACAGCACGCAGCATGTCCCAGGGCGCACCGGTAGCGAAGATCCACTCGATGGGGAACTTTTTTACAAGTTCATTCAGTTTGGGGACAAGGTGTTTTTCCCATCCCAAACTAATGTCGTACGGCGTTCCTTTGAAATTCTTTTTAACAGAATTTAGGGCTTTTCGGTATTGAAGTTTTTCGAGAAAATTCTTGGGTTGAGTGAGAAGAATATTCGGGTAAACGCGCGGCAACGAGTGAACGAAAATGTTTTTGCTGTTTACCTCTTCGCTCCAAACGGATTTATCTGTATCGCTTATGGCTTCTGCCTTAACGACGTGTACGATGCAATTTTGTTCTGCGAATTCTTTGGCTAGTTTTCCCCATCTTCTTCCTCCAATTCCTTTGTTTGGAGGGAAGTCGTAATTGACAAGTATGATATGTTTTTTAGTAGTTGGCATTTACATGCTCGGCTACGTAGGCAATCTGTTCAGGAGTTAACTCGGCGTACATCGGCAACGATAAAATTCGTTTTGCCAAGCGAGCAGCTACAGGGTAATCGGCTTCGGTATGATGAAAGCGCGAAGTGTAGCAAGGCATTAAAGGCAATGGAACAGGGTAGTGCACGGCAGTATCTATTTGCGCTTCTTTGAGTTTAGCCATGAGTCCGTCTCTGTCTTCGTGTTGAATAACGTAAAGGTGGAAGACATGACGGAAGTTTTCACGTTCGTGAGGACGTTGAACTTTTTCATTCAGAAGTGAATGATACAACTGCGCATTTTTTCTGCGTCCTTCTGTCCAGGTTTCAAGGTGCGGAAGTTTTGTATTGAGCACAGCTGCTTGAATGCCGTCCATGCGCGAGTTTCTTCCTTCGCGGGTGTGGTTGTGTTTTCCTTCTTGTCCGTGGTTCGCGATGGCTCGGGCGATTTTCGCGATCTCGTCGTTGTTTGTCACCATGCCGCCCGCATCGCCGTATGCACCTAAGTTTTTACCGGGGTAAAAACTAAAACTTGCGGCGTGTCCGAAGGTTCCTGCTTTTTGTCCGTGTACAGTCGCAGCATGCGATTGCGCGCAGTCTTCCAGGACGAGTAGGCCGTGTTTGTTTGCAATCGCCATTAGCGCATTCATATCAACGGGGTTTCCGTAGAGATGCACGGGAATGATTGCTTTGGTGCGGTTTGTAATGCGCTCTTCTATTTTCGAAATGTCAATGAGAAAATCTTCGTCGACATCTACGAACACAGGAACACCACCTGCAGTGGTAACTGCTTCCGCTGTGCTAATCCAACTGATTGCTGGAACAATAACTTCATCGCCTGGCTGAATACCCATGGCAACAAGAAGAATTTCCAAACTGTCAGTTCCATTCGCGCATGCGATGGTGTGCTTCATTCCCATGAAGTCGCTGAAGCTTTTTTCGAAAGCATCTGCAGCAGGACCACCAATGAATGAAGTGTTTGAAATAATATTTGAAATGGCTTGATCCAATTCTGATTGAATGGATAAGTATTGAGCTCTTAGATCTACAAACGGAATATGCATTAACGTATTTTTTTTGCGGGGTTACCAACGTAAACTCCCGGTTCAGTAATATTTTTAGTAACCACAGCGCCCGCACCAATCACAACGTTGTCGCAAACAGATACAGGTAAAAGCGTAACATTCGATCCAATGGAAACGTGATTTCCAATTTCAGTTGAAGACCATTTGGTTTTATCGTTTCCCGAAGGGCCACCGTCTTTGAACAAATCATTTGTAAACATCACACCATGCGCTATGAAGCAGTCAGATCCGATGGTTACTAATTCACAAATAAATGTATGACTTTGAATGCGCGTGCGATCACCGATTTTTACACCTTTCTGAATTTCAACAAAAGGACCAACGAAGACATCGTTTCCAATTACACATTCGTATAAGTTCAATGGTTCAACCACGGTAACTCCTGTTCCGAATTGAACATCGCGAATCTGTGCGGTATATTTTTTTACTTCGCTCATTGCAGAATGTTGGCGTAAATTTTTTCAATGGCATCAACACTTCGAACACCCTCTATTCCTTCTACATTCTGGCCTATTCCTGTTTGAATTTCCTTTACAATTCCTGCAATGACTTTATCGTGATTGCTGCTTGTGCCTTGGTATTTGCCGTAGGCATTGGGCTTGTCATTGAAGTCAATGTTGCTGTCCAATTCATGTCCTTCAACATTCCAAAATTCAATTTTATTGAGGTAGGCACCACCAATTTTTATACTTCCTTTTTCACCAATAATGGTGATACTTCCTTCGTAGTTTTTTTCGTAAACACAAGTGGTCCAAACCAATGAACCGAGCGCTCCGTTTTCAAATTCCATAACAGCAACACCGCTGTCTTCGGTTTCAATGTTGTGATTTTGCGTGGCAGCTTTTGCCTTTACGCTAACCACATTTCCACACCACCAAATAAGTAAGTCTATGAAGTGGCTGGCTTGCGTGAATAATGCTCCACCTTCCTTTTCAATCTTTCCTCTCCAAGGAGAATCGTCGTAGTAACCTTGATAACGATTCCACAACACGTCACACTTCACCATGAAAATTTTTCCTAACCATCCTTCACGAATGGCTTGCTCGGCAAGGATAACAGGAACATTGAACCTGTTCTGCTTCACTACCCATAATTTCTTTCCACATGCTGAGGCCGTATCGTTCATGCGATTCGCTTCATCAACAGAGAGTGACATTGGCTTTTCCACCAAAACATTGAATCCAGCTTTTAACGCAGCTATGCTTTGTTCGGCGTGAAGCGCGTGCGGTGTAACAACATTGATCACATCGGCTTCAATGCTCTGCAGCATTTCATCGAAAGAAGAATACACGGGAATGTTTCCGTACAATTCGGAAAGTGCGCGCGCCGTTTCAATTTGGCTGTCGCACAACGCAACGATTTCGATTTCCGGATTAGCGTCTAAGACAGCAACGTGTCGCTTCCCAATACTTCCACATCCGACTACTGCAAACTTGATTTTCATCGGTTGCAAAGTAATCAATCATTTTTGAATTTCCACGACCTTTTCGGCGAGGAATTCCTTCAAAGGATATTTTTCGAGCCGACATCTTTCGAAGAATTCCTTTTCAGTTTCCTCATTGGCAAGTAGAAGCGCCGCTTCGAGCGATGCGTAATCGGAAAGACACAGGTTTTTCAGCGGGCTTACTTCCAACGGAAAAGAAGTTTGAAAACTCGTCCCAATAAACGTTTTATATCCCAACGCTAATCGCTCGAAAAGCAAGGTTGAGTAGGCCATAAGGCCTATGTTCACCTTGAAGAAATTCTCACTCGATTTCATTTCAACGGGAGCAATCATTGTGTTTGTTCCTTCGAAAAGTGAAGAGTAGAACGATTGAAATTCGTTGTCGGATCTTTCCTTTGGATGAGGAAAAACAATCAGTTCAAAGTGAGGATGCTTCTTCAAAAAGGTTTTCAAACTTTCCAAAAGAAATAATTCATTTTCTTGAATTCCAAATCCGAAATTAGCATGACCAGCTTTCCTTCTTACCCACTCACCATGGGAGTAGAATCCTATTGTGTTTTTGGGTGGAAGGGGGGCGTTCGCGTAGCAATGCGCGTAGCGTGAATATTGCTCCGCCGGCCAATGCAACAGACGTGAAACGTACCATTGCTTGAAATGTGGAATTTCTTCCAGCTGATAAGCGCTTGAAACGACCACATCGTCGGCAATCATAAAGGTATGATGCCCAGCAAAAGGTCCTGGAGAAGGTATTTTGGTCACCTTTACACCTTTATCCATTAACAGATACGCAAGGGCGTTGCTGTCTTTTTCGAACGGTGTAAAATCGAAAAATTCCTTGACATTATTTGTTGAAATGAAATCGATAATGGCCGTCCATTCGACTACTTCGCGAATGAGTAAAGCGAGATTCACACGACGCGAATCGAATAGGCACTGAAGGGAAATACGCAAAGCGAATAAATGGAATTTAAGAGGCAATGACTCGATTGAAAGTTCCTCTCGAACCAATACGTGCAAGTCCTTGAATCCTGAATTCGTTGAAATGTATTCAACCGCAATTTCTTTTTGATTGGAAGTCGAAACCAAAACGCAAGGTCTATTTCCTTCAGAAAGTTTTTGATTTTTTCTTCTGGAAGCAATGCGCTTCCATTCTTTGAATCCGATGAGTAAATCTTTTTTCGCGCTTCCTGGAAGGCGATACGTTAAATCATGAAGCAGTCTGTGCTGAATCATGCGCAAGCGAAGGTCTTCCGAAACGTTCATTGGACGCTTTAGAAGCGATTTCGCAAATAAAAGCGCGGTACTGAGGTTAGACTTTCGATTCATACAACAAGTGTAGGAAGGAATCGAGGTTTTGATTCCAGCTCAAGATGGGAAAGTTAAAATGCTTTGAAAGCTGCTCTGCAGCTGTTTTAGCACGAAGTCCGGTTTCACAAAGGAGAATACATGGACGATTGGCAAAGGCAATTGCTTCCTTTAATTCGGAAGCGGTGATTGAAATAACATCAGTAGGCAGGCCATCCGCTTCACCCAAGAAGAAAATGGGAGTACTTCGGTCTTTCAGTAATTCATTTAAAGTTATTGAAGGCTTAGGAAGTTCTTGTTTCGGATTGAAATGAAAGCGGGACCACAGTCCTGAAACACCGTCGTAATAATCAATGGCCCCCACGAACGCACAAGGCGAAAGGGTTAAAAACTGAAGGGCTTGGTGGGCAACGTGAATGCCAACTGCGGCCACTACCGTTGGCCACACCCCATCTGTTGTGCAGTCGCGTTCAACTTTGTTTGAATCAGTGATGTGTCCAAAAAGCATTTCTGTGGTTATGCTGTTTAATTGGACAAAGGCCGAAGACCCTGCGTTCATTTGAGCTGCGGCATAGAAAAATGGAATGTGCTGTTTCTCGAAGTGCTTGGCTAATTCTAGTTTCGTGGCGAGACGATCTGTAAAATCGAAAACCAAATCGAACGATTGCTCTTTTTCGAAGTCATCGAACATTCGTTCTTCGCAGCTAACGTTTGCATCCGGAAAATGACGCGCGCAATATTCTGTCAAAACGCGCGCTTTGTTTCGTCCTATATCTTCTGGTGTAAAGAGGTGTTGTCTGTTTAAGTTGGAAACTTCAACAAGATCTCCATCGAAAAGGGTGGCATTTCCAATTCCTGAAGAAACTAAATAGGGAAGTGCGGCATGCGCAAGTCCACCGCATCCAATAACAAGGATACGTTTATCTCTTAAGTAATCTTGGTCCCAGGTCATTCTGTTAAAACGAGTGAATTTCGAACGGCAAGATAGTTTACAGAGGGGCTTTTGGCATATTTTACGAACAATTTAGTTTGCTAACTAACTGATAATGAATTAAAACAGAAAGAAAGTTGGCTTGAAAAGCAAAAAAAAGTGCGTACGTCATGAAAAGTTGTACTTTTGCGGCTGTATTTAACCTTTAAAAAACATCAAGACAATGTCTGAAATTGCACAAAAAGTTACCGAAATCATCGTAGACAAATTAGGTGTTGAAGCATCTGTAGTTACTCCAGAGGCTAGCTTCACAAATGATTTAGGAGCAGATTCTTTAGATACAGTTGAACTTATCATGGAATTTGAAAAGGAATTCAACATCGCTATCCCAGACGATCAAGCAGAAAAGATTGTCACTGTGGGTCAAGCGATTGATTACATCACAGCGAATAAATAATCATTCGGATATTACTCAACTTTCCTGAAAACTATGGAGTTAAGAAGGGTCGTTGTTACCGGACTAGGAGCACTAACACCCATTGGTAATACTGTCCCAGAATACTGGAATGGCCTTATCAATGGTGTGAGTGGTTCAGATTTAATTACACGCTTTGACGCAAGCAAGTTCAAAACGAAATTTGCCTGTGAAGTCAAAGGGTTTAATATTGAAGATCACATTGAGCGAAAAGAAATGCGCAAGATGGATCCTTATACCCACTATGCGTTAGTGGTTGTTAAGGAAGCTATCGCAGATTCTGGTATTGATGTAGATTCGGTTGACAAAGATAGAGTTGGTGTCATATGGGGTTCCGGTATTGGCGGTTTACTAACCTTTCAAGAGGAGTGTATGAATTTCGGAAGAGGCGATGGTACACCACGCTTCAATCCTTTCTTCATTCCGAAAATGATCGCCGATATCGCTTCAGGTCATATCAGTATTCAATACGGATTCAGAGGTCCAAACTACACAACCGTTTCGGCTTGTGCTTCTTCAACCAACGCATTAATCGATGCCTTTAACTACATTCGTTTGGGTAAGGCAGATATTATTGTTAGTGGTGGTTCTGAAGCTGCGATTTGCGAAGCTGGTGTTGGTGGATTCAACGCTTGTAAAGCGCTTTCTGAAAACAATGAGAATTTTAAAACAGCTTCTAGACCTTTCGATTCAACCCGCGATGGTTTTGTCTTGGGCGAAGGAGGCGGTTGTCTTATTTTAGAAGATTTAGAGCACGCTAAAGCGCGTGGAGCTAAAATTTATGCTGAATTAATCGGCGGCGGAATGTCTGCAGACGCTTATCACATTACAGCCCCTCATCCTGAAGGAATTGGCGCTACCAACGTAATGAAGAACGCGCTATCTGATGCAGGTATTTCTTCAAACTCAATCGACTACATAAACGTTCACGGAACTTCTACTCCGCTTGGAGACGTTCAAGAAGCAAAGGCTATCCAAAACATTTTTGGTGAGCACGCTTACAATTTGAACATCTCAAGTACGAAGTCAATGACTGGACATTTGCTTGGTGCTGCAGGAGCTGTTGAAGCTATTGCTACCATTCTTGCAATCAAAAACGGAATTATTCCTCCAACCATTAACTTCGTAAATACCGATGAAGCTCTTGATCCTAAATTGAACTTTACGTTCAACAAGGCGCAACATCGTGAAGTGAACGTAGCCATGACGAATACATTTGGTTTCGGCGGGCATAATACTTCAGCCATTTTTAAGAAGTACGAATGATTTGGAAATTCTTTTCCAAAGCACACCCCAATAGGGAACTATTCTCCTATATCCACAAGACCTTTCATGTAAAGCCCAAAAATATTGCGCTTTATGAGAATGCTTTGCGTCACGCAAGTGCTGCTGAAGAAATTCGCGCAGGTATCAAAAACAGCAACGAACGCCTAGAGTTTTTAGGCGACGCTATTCTCGATAGCATTGTCGCGCATTATTTGTTTTCGAAATATCCAGCTCTTACTGAAGGTGAATTAACTAAAATGAAATCGAAGATTGTCCGCAGAGATAATCTGAATGCCATTGGTTACGAGGTAAAGTTGTACGAATTTCTTCAGGTGAGTATTGGAAGACAAGAGATTCATGAGAGTTTAATTGGAAATGCGTTGGAAGCCTTATTTGGCGCACTGTTTCTTGATAAGGGATATAAAGTAACGCGCGAGATTGCTTTGAAATTATTGAAAGAACACGGGCTCGATGAGCGGGTGCATTTAGACGTAGATTACAAAAGTAAATTGCACGAATGGGGACAGAAGACGCGCAGACATTTGGTCTACCATGTTCGTGAACAACGCAACATGGGCGCCCAAATGCTCTACACCATTGCGTTGGAGTTAGACGGAAAGGAAGTGGGAAGAGGAACAGGAGGATCTAAAAAAGCAGCAGAACAAGCTGCGGCAGAAGCTGCGGCCAAAGTAATATTGACAACTTAAAACTGAAACGTATGTACGGAAAAATGCAGGAACATTTGCAAAATGAATTGAACAGTATTCGCGAAGCCGGACTGTTTAAAAGAGAGCGTATCATTACTACCCCTCAAGCGGCCGTTATTAAAACGTCTGAAGGAAAGGAAGTTTTGAATTTTTGTTCGAACAACTATTTGGGATTGTCAAGTCATCCGGCTGTTTTGGAAGCTTCAAAAGCTACAATTGATTCACACGGATTCGGTATGTCGAGTGTGCGTTTCATTTGTGGAACACAAGACATACACAAAACGCTTGAACAAAAACTTTCAGACTTCCTTCACACGGAAGATACCATTCTTTACGCTGCAGCATTTGATGCGAACGGCGGAGTTTTCGAACCGTTATTGAATGAACAAGATGCAATCATTTCAGATGAATTGAATCACGCTTCCATTATCGACGGAGTGCGTTTGTGCAAAGCGCAACGTTACCGTTACAAGAACAACGACATGGCTGATTTGGAAGAACAGCTGAAAGCCGCTTCTGGAGCGCGTTTCAAGTTAATTGTTACAGACGGAGTTTTCTCAATGGATGGATACGTTGCACAGCTCGATAAGATTTGTGATTTAGCAGATCAATACGGTGCAATGGTTATGGTAGACGAATGTCACGCTACCGGATTCATCGGAAAAACAGGTAGAGGAACAATAGAATTGAAAAACGTTTTAGGTCGCGTAGATATTATTACCGGAACTTTAGGTAAGGCATTGGGTGGTGCAATGGGTGGTTTCACCAGCGGAAGAAAAGAGATCATCGAATTGCTTCGTCAACGCTCAAGACCATATTTGTTCTCGAACTCTTTAGCACCTTCAATTGTTGGAGCTTCAATCGCGGTAATGGATATGCTTAGCGCTTCTTCAGATTTACGCGATAAACTTGAAGCGAACATCAATCGCTTTAAAGCTGGAATTAAAGCTGCCGGATTCGATATTAAGGACGGTGACAGTGCAATTGTTCCGGTTATGTTATACGATGCGAAGTTGGCGCAAGACTTCGCAGATGCATTGTTGCAAGAAGGCATCTATGTGATTGGATTTTTCTATCCAGTTGTTGCAAAAGGTCAAGCACGTATTCGCGTTCAATTGAGCGCGGGACATGAGTTCGAGCACATTGACAAGGCAGTTGAGGCATTTACCAAAGTGGGTAAAGCGCTAAACGTGATTCAATAATTATGTCGAAATATTTAATCGTAGGACAAGGGCTAGCAGGAACACTGCTAGCCTTTTCTCTTCTTGAAAAAGGAGAGGAAGTTCTAATTGCCGACGATTATAAGCACGCTTCTGCCTCACAAGTAGCCGCGGGTATGTGGAATCCGGTTACCTTCAAAAGGCTGGCTGCGTCTTGGTTAGCGAAAGAAATGCTTGAAGAGATGAATCTAACTTTTCGAAAGTTGGAAGATCAACTTCAAACAAAGTTTTTTCACGTTCTTCCCGTTGCGAGAATTTTCAACTCCATTCAAGATGCTAATTTTTGGGATGAAAAATCAGATCATCCTGAAGTTGGACGATACCTTTCCGCACGTTCGAACAAGAGCGTGCAAGAGAATTTCAATTCTCCATTTGGAAACAGCGAAGTCAATGAATGCGGCTGGTTGAATGTTCCCTTGTTCCGCGAAGCTGCAAGAAATTATTTCATTCAACATGGAAATTTCATTGAAGATACTGTGAACGAAAAGGAAGTTGAATTCATAGAGAGCAGCGTTGTGTGGAAGGCAAGTACCTTCGATAAGCTTATTCTTTGCAATGGAATTGGAGTGAATCAATGGAAGGGATTGGAGCACCTCGATCTAATTCCTAATCATGGTCAGGTGTTAGATTTAAAGATCGAAAATTTAGAACTTGATGCAATTGTAAATTTTGGGCAGTTTTTACTACCATACGGAAACAACAAATTTCGTTTGGGGGCAACCTACAATTGGAATGAGGTTCCCGACGAACCGACCGATGAGGCGAAGGAGTTTCTTCTTGCAGAATTGAAACAAAGGATAGACAAATATATCGTTGTTGAAAGTCAAAAAACCGGCTTTCGTCCCACAACCCGCGACAGACGTCCGATTATAGGTTTTGCTAAGGAGAATGAAATGCTCGCTGTATTCGGAGGATTGGGTTCGAAGGGTGTACTTTTGGCGCCTTACTTTTCAAAATTATTTGCCACTGGTTTAACGGAAGGCACTTCCATTCCAAAGGAAGTGAGTGCTGCTCGATTCTAACAATTCAAGGTGAAGAACCTTTGTATTTGAGCACTATTTGCATCACTAGTTCAAATAGATTTGTTATGCGCCTGAATAGCGTAAAAAAATGAAACGAATCTTTTTACTCTTCCTTGTTTTGTCTTCAAGCCACGGACTATTTGCCCAGCAAATAGATGAGGGAGATTCACGTGCGATGATTCAGGCGAATTTTATTTATCAGTTTGCTGTCAATAGCAATTGGCCTATTGAAATGAAGAAGGGTAAATTTCTAATTGTAGTTTATGGAAATGATGCCGTATACAAACACGTGGTTGAGAAATATGGAATGAAACCAGTGGGTGCTCAAACCATTGAAGTTCAGTCGTGGACCGACTATAAACCTGGCATGGGTAGCCACATTGTTTTTGTAGATAAATCGAAGAAGGCGGATCTCGCGAAGATTATGAAAGAGGTGAAAGGAAAAAGTACATTGGTAGTCACGAATTGGGAAGGTGCTTTGGGTAGTGGGGCTGCAATTAACTTTAAGACAGTAGACAATTCAATTCGTTATGAATTGAGTGAGGCGGCGCTTTCAGAAAAGAAGATTACGCCTGGGAATAAAATTTTACAATGGAAAGTTCAATAATATGAAGCAAACACTTTTTCTCCTTTTCATTTTTTTGGGTTTCGTTAGTGTCGGCTTCACGCAAGTGAATGAGCAAGTAGCGAAAGCTGCCGAATTGTGCGCAGAAAAGAAATTCGATGAGGCCTTGGTTCAGATAGACGAAGGATTTAAATCGAACGATTTGAATTCCGATCCGAATGCGTGGTACGTGAAAGGATTTATTTTAAAAGAACTATACAAGCAAAAGGAAGCCAATCAACGTCAGAGTAATTACAGATACCGGAGCGTAGCGGCTTTGAAGAAAGCTCGTGAGTTCGATACGAATTTAGAGTTTACTGCGAACATTGATGCGGCTTTGCAATTTATTGCCTTTACTTATTTCAACGACGCGTTGCTTCGCTCTGCCGAGATGGACAGCGAGTCAGAGAATGAACCCATTGATTTGTACAAGAAATTTGAAGAACTCTACAAAGGCTCAGAGGCAGAATTGAAAGACTTGAAAGTAGAGTTCAACAGCAAGATGGCCGAAGGTCATTATCGAAATTGGATCAAGAATACTGAAGACAATCACCATTATACTTTGTGCTTGGATTACTATTCGAAAGTGCTAGGGTTAGACAACCGCAATTGCACTGCAAATTTGAATCTGGCTATTGTGAACTACAATCAGGGGGTATACATGATCCGCAAGATTGGAGCGCAAACAGACATGATGGATTTAATAGCCATTCAAGATGAAAGTGTAAAGAAATTCAAATCGGCTATTCCTTATGCGCAGCAAGCGTTTGCTTCATGCACCCCTTCAATAACGAATTACAAAGTGCTCATGTTTGTTAATCGTGCGTTGGGAAGAGAGGAAGAGTTTTTGCGATTGAAGAAAGAGTCTGAGAAAAAATTCAAAACGAACTAATTGAATCCTATGAATTGGTTCTTCAACAAGAAGTATCGTCTTGGATTTGGCTTTGGAGTCATAATTTTCATTGTTGCTGGAACGCTTGTCATGACAATGATGACGCTTCAGCGGAGTTATGATATCAATCGTAAGATTAACGACAAGTACGTTCCTTCAATCGGCAGATTGCAAGACCTAGAAAGCTACACACTTCGTTCAAAAGATTTAATTAAAGAATGGGCGTTCGTTCAGCGGGTGGAGGAGGATCTTCACCGCAAAGAGATGAAATCGATTAGCGACAGTTCACTTGTGAAATCTTGGATGCGATTGAAGGAAGTGAAGAGTAACTTTAATGCAGAGGAACAGCTCAGCATCGATTCACTCGAGAAAAAGGTTGGAGAGATGTTGGTTCAATTTAAAGCGGTTCAAGAACTTCTTCCGACATTCGACAGTTACAGCAATCCTATTGCACTCATGGATGCTGAGTCTTATTTCATTGAAGGAAGCGGCATACCGCTGGTGGTTGAGGAGACAGAAGGCATTTTGAATAGATTGCGTAAGAAGCAAACCGAACGCATGAATGCGGAGATTGAAGAAATGAATGTTCAGTTTTCGAGGTTGACAGGAGTGTTGGTTGTGGTTTCGTTGTTCGTTTTATTTGCAGGAATTGCAATCGCTTACTTCACAACGAAATTGCGAAAGCAGAAAGAAGAATCTGAAGTCCAGAAGGAGCAGTTGAATTTGTTGTACCGCGATTTAACAGATAGCATCAACTATGCGCAGCGTCTTCAAAATACAATACTACCGAACATTGGTGCAGTGCGACAAATTTTCAATAAGAGTTTTGTTTTTTATGTGCCGAAGGCCGTTGTAAGTGGTGATTTTTATTGGTTTAAAAATGTAGGTGGAAAAAAACTGTTTGCTGCTGCAGACTGCACAGGTCACGGCGTTCCAGGTGCTTTTATGAGTTTAGTAGGTCATAATTTTTTGAACCATGTGACGAAAGTATTTTTAGATCCAGCACAAATTCTGAACAACATCAATAGATTGGGCACAGAGGTTTTGCGCAATAATAATACTGGAGTTCGTGATGGAATGGACATTGCTTTATGTGCAATTGATGAGAAGGAATTAACTTTAGAATATTGCGGTGCGAACATTCCGCTTTATGTTGTTCGAAACAACGAGCTCATGGAATTGGCTCCAACCAAGCGAAGCATTGGAACTTTTGGAGAGCGAGGCGAAACCTTTGAAACGCAAAAGTTTCAGTTGGAGAAAAATGACATGGTTTACGCTTGCAGCGACGGATATGCCGATCAATTCGGGGAGGCGAATAACAAAAAATTCATGCGCAAGCGTTTCAAAGAAATACTTACGTCTATTTCAATTCAAGAAATAGATGCTCAAGAAAAAACCCTTCACGAAACGTTTAACGCTTGGAAGGGTTCTATGGAGCAAACCGATGACCTGTTGGTTATTGGTATTCGAATCTAATTTTTACGAAGCAAGGCTTGAACGATCGGCAACGTAGGTATCAACCGGGTTCACACACAATACTGGGATTTGAGCATCATTTGTAATGACTTGTTGCTCATAGCTCGAGTTGAATACATTTATCAAGTAGCCCTCATAAAAATTCATGATGCAAATCAAATCTGCTTCAACAGCTGCTGAATATTTCAACAGAGACTTCACGAAAGAACCTTCAGACTTCGTTTCAGTAATTTCAACTTCAACAGGAATGTCCAATGAAGTCAAATAATCTACCGCATATTTCATGTTGCGATCCAATTGATTTTTCAAAAACTCATCTGTTTCATTCGGAGAAATCAAATACACTTTCGAGTTGAAATATTTCGCAACGTCGCGAACTGCGCTCAACTTTTGCTTGGTCTCTTTGTGAAGATCCAATGGAACAACGATACGGTTGTAACCGTGTGGACGAATGGTTCTTTCTTGAACAACGATGAAAGGAATTGAACTTTCAGTTACAATTTTCAAGGCACGACTTCCAGACATGAATTGCAATCCGCGTGCACCGTGCGTACCCATGATGATAAGGGCAGCATCCATTTCTGTCGCAGCTTTGTCAATGTCTTCGAAAATATTTCCGATGCGAACTTGTGTATGAATTTCAACACCGTTTTCAACGCGAATACGATCTTTAAGTGCATCTAGTTTCAGACGCGCTTCAGAGACTTGCTTCTTGTTTTCGACAATGTGAATAAGGTGAATATTGGCAAGAATGGTTTTGCCCATTAAAAGTGAATGTTCAATAGCAATGTCGCTCACTTTAGTGAAGTCAACAGGAACTAATATTTTTTTAGAAAATCCCATAAAAGTAATTTTTGCAAAGGTAAAGTATTTAGTCCCTATCCGTTTAGACTAAAATCGAGCACTTCTTGGAAAAAGAAATCAGGAGACTCAGCATGTGGCCAATGTCCAGAATTCCTCACTTCAGTGATTTTAGCTTTCGGAAAGTATTGTTCGATCTGCGGTTGATCTTCGTTCAAAATGTAATTGGAAAGTTCGCCTTTGATGAATAGCGCAGGTAATGGAACAGCCTTGCTCAAAGGCACTTCTGCAAGAATTTCATCGATGTGATTTTCGAGCGCATTTAAATTGAATCGCCAATCTAATTTCCCAGGCTCTTTCCAGTACAGATTTTTTAGAAGGAAGAGTTGCGTGGCCTTGTCTACCGTTGTTTGAGCGAAGATTTCTTCGGCTTCTGCTCGTGACTGAATTTGATCTATTGGAACGGAACGCAGCGCTTGGAAGACCGTGTCGTGGTGACGAGGATATCGCTTCACACCCATGTCTACAACAATAAGCTTTTCAATAAGGAACTCAATTTCTTGAGCAACATTCATCACTGTTTTTCCACCCATGCTGTGACCCATAAGTATGACATCTCGAAGGTTTTCCGATGCAATTAAATCAATGGCATCATCGCGCATGAGTGCGTAATTCATTTCTTCCGAATGAGGAGATCTTCCGTGATTGCGTTGGTCAATGGTGTATACACAGAATCCATGTTCCGCCCATTTTTTAGCATGCGTCGTCCAGTTATCACCTGTCCCGAAAAGTCCGTGAAAGATGAGCATGGGTTTGCCCTCTCCGTATTTATTGAAATACAATTGCATTAGCGTAATTCGTTTTTGTACATCTGAACCGTGTTTTCCAATCCGAAATACAAAGCGTCAGATATGAGCGCGTGTCCAATCGAAACTTCATCTAAATAGGGAACCTGCTGCGCGAAGTACTTCAAGTTTTCTAGATTTAAATCGTGACCTGCATTTACTCCCAAACCCGCTTCGTGAGCAGCTTTCGCGGCTTCAATAAACGGAGCCACAGCTTTCACTTTATCAGTAGAATATCCAACCGCATAACTTTCGGTATACAATTCCACTCTGTCGGTCCCAGTTTCAGCAGCTCTTTTCATGAGCACCGGATTGGCTTCAATGAAAATACTCACTCGGATTCCGTGAGCCTTCAGTTCCTTAACTATTCCAGATAAAAAATCGAAATGCGTTTCAACGTCCCAACCAGCGTTGGAAGTAATGGCATCGGGTGCGTCTGGAACCAATGTTACTTGGTGTGGTCTCGATTGAATAATCAATTCCATGAAGTCCGGCGTTGGGTACCCTTCAACATTGAATTCAGTTGTTACGACTTTCTTCAATGCAGGAACATCTGCATAACGAATGTGACGCTCATCTGGTCTTGGGTGTACTGTAATTCCTTCCGCGCCGAATCGCTCAATGTACTGTGCTGCCACAATGACATTGGGAGTGTTTCCGCCACGTGCATTGCGAATGGTGGCGATTTTATTGATGTTTACGCTGAGTGCGGTCATGTATTCAAAATTGGTTGTGCAAAACTCGGCAATAATCGAATTGAAATTCACGTTGTGGAACGAAAAATGAATGTACGTTTGACCGTCGTTTTAAAAATCCATGAATAAAGCACTGAATTTAATATCTAAAAGCCTGCCCGCCCTCAACCGCGGAGAGTCTGCTTTGCATGTATTGAATTTGATGGATGAACTTCGGGTGACTGACTTACCTGTTGTTGAAAACGGCTTTTTCATAGGTCTTGCGAATGAAAGCGATTTCTTGAATGCGGAAGTTTACCAGGGTGAAGTTCAGGCGGAATTGGATTTGCTTAATGTTTCAATCTTGCCCGATGCGCACGTTTTAGATGTGTTGAAGGTGGTAAGTGAAAATGACATTACCGTTGTTCCTGTGGTAGATGAAGGAAACAATTATCTCGGAAGTATTACTTCCGCAGATTTATTAGATCACTTGGCGGAAATGCTTGGTGTCATGCGCGAAGGAGGTATTATAGTGCTCCAAGTTTTAGAGCGAGATCATAGCATTCAGCAAATTGCAAGAATCATTGAAGAGAACAATGCTAAAATTCTGAGTCTTTCTGTGGTTCCAGCCGCTGAAGGCAACTTGGAGATGCATATTAAGATAGACCTTCCCGATTTGAATCCGATTTTACAAAGTCTCGAGCGATTCAATTATACCATTCTAAGTAAGTTTCAGGCCTCACAGTATGACAATGAATTGAAGGATCGTTACGATGAACTCATGCGTTACCTGAACATGTAGTGTTTGCTGAAAAGCGCTACCTTTGTTTTTTAATCAATTATGTTAGTTTACGTTTTTGGAAAAAAGTTTGAAGCCGATTTGGCTCCTTCGGTGCAACAATTTCTTGAGAAAATGGTGCGGCGTGGTATTTCCATTTGCGTGTTCAAAAGTTTCGAGCGTATTCTGGAGTCACACATCCAAATCCCGGCACATACCACCTTCGAAGAAAATTCAGAATTTGAAAATGCTGCGGCATTGTTCAGTTTTGGTGGAGATGGAACATTTCTAGATGCTGCGAGATTGGTAGGTTCGAAGCGCGTTCCTATTTTGGGGATCAACACGGGTCGACTTGGATTTTTATCGCATGTGAGTGTATCTGAAGTAGATGAGGCCTTGGAGCAATTTGTGAATTCAGAATACACAATAGACCCGCGCTCATTCATTCAAGTAAAATCAGAGCAATTCGATTTTGGAGATTTTCCTTACGCCTTGAATGAGATAACGATCAACAACGCCACACGGAATGAAATGATTAAGATTAACGCTTCAGTTAACAAAGCTTTTTTAAGCAGTTACTGGGCCGATGGATTAATTGTGGCTACTCCAACTGGATCGACAGCATACTCGCTTTCATGCGGTGGACCAATCGTCACTCCGAATTCGAACAACTTTATTATCACTCCAATTTCAGCGCATAATTTAACGGCTCGTCCGCTTGTAATCGGCGATACTTCAACGGTTAAGTTGAAGGCAGATTGTAGATCTGGAAAGATTCAAATTACGCTAGACAGTACGCAGTACGTTTTAGACAGTGGCGCAGAGATTACCCTAAGTCGTGCACCTTTCGAGTTGCAAATGATTCTTTTGGAAGGAAGGAATTTCTTTCGCACCATTCGAAAGAAAATGGGTTGGGGATTAGACATTCGCATGGATTGACAATATTTAATTGAAAAAAGCATTGTGCAGGTATGAATAACCGTTTACTTCTTTTCGTCCTATTTCTAATTGGAAATTTCTCGGCTGCTGCTCAAGGATTGAGCAAAGAGAAAAGCAAGGAACTCTCTATTTCTGCGGGAACGGCTTATTACATTGGGGAGATTAACCCTGCAAAACATTTCGGAACAAAAGAAAAATTGGCTTTGGGCATTGCCATTCGGAACAACCTGAATAAGCGTTGGTCTATTCGCACCGGCCTAAATTACGGGAATATTGAAGCATTCGATTCAGACAGTAAAGACGCTTGGCAGCAAAACAGAAATTTAAATTTTAGAAATAGATTTTTCGAAGGAAGTATCATTGCTGAATTGAATTTCTTCAACTATCAGCTCAATTCCAAGCACAATATTTCGCCGTATTTATTTTTGGGAGCTGCCGTGTTTCGCATGAATCCAGAGGGAAATTACAACGGCTACTGGCATCCCCTTCAACCAGCAGGAACAGAAGGACAAGGAATGGCGGGAAAGGACGCCTTGTACAAAACAACCGGATTTACCATGCCCATGGGCGCTGGGTTGAAATGCAACATCAAAGGATTGTTGGGATTTTCTTTGGAATGGGGAATGCGTAAGTTGTACACCGATTATTTCGATGACATCTCGGGAACCTATGTGAATCCTACAATGCTTGCTGCTGCACGTGGACAATTAGCAACGAATTTGGCCGATCAAAGCCTTCTTCCGGAGAACGTGAACAATGCTGCTATGCAACGCGGAGATCCGGGAAGAAAGGATCTTTACTTCTTCTGCATGGCCTCATTAAATTTCAGAATTGATAAAAAAGGAAATAGCTGCGCCACTTGGCAGTAATTGCTTGTCTAAACACAGGCTTTCCGTATCTTCGCACTTCGATGAAAAGTGCCTTCGAACAAATAGACTTAAGTAAGACCCCACGCCATGTTGCAGTAATCATGGACGGAAACGGACGTTGGGCGAAAAACCAAGGGAAAGACCGTATTTTCGGACACTTCAATGGGGTTGAATCGGTTCGTGCTACAATCAAAGCTGCACGCAGAGCAGAGGTTGAGTTTCTTACGCTTTATGCATTTTCCACAGAGAACTGGAATCGTCCGAAAGAGGAAGTTGATGCCCTCATGGATTTGTTGGTCACAACAATCATCAATGAAGTTGCAGAACTCATGGAAAACGGTGTGCGTTTATTAGCCATCGGGGACATTGAGCAATTGCCAAATAAATGTCGCGATGAATTGAAGGTAGCAATTGCTAAAACGGCAGATAACAAAGACATTACTTTAGTCTTAGCCCTTAATTATAGTGCTCGTTGGGAAATTGTGAATGCGGTTAGATCAATTGTTGCACAACAAATCTCGGCTGAAGACGTTACGGCTGACGTGATAGCCCAAAACCTTTCAACTGCTAATATTCCCGATCCTGAATTGCTTATTCGCACAAGCGGTGAGCACCGTATTAGCAATTTTTTGCTTTGGCAAATTGCTTACACAGAACTTCACTTCACACCAATCATGTGGCCTGAGTTCCGAGAAGAACATTTTTTTGATGCATTGTTAAGTTACCAGAGCAGAGAAAGGAGATTCGGAATGACTTCAGAGCAAACAGAACAAACGAATTAGAATAAGTTGAGAAAGACGCAGAAAAATATCCTCCCAAACTCAAGAACGATTTTATTTGTTCTGTCTTTAATTGCGTCAATTTTTGTTGCGCCTGTTTTGCAAGCTCAGGTTGAATTAGGTGCCAATATCGATTACGCTGAACCTCGCAAAATGAAAATAGCGGGTATCACAGTCATGGGAGCGGAATATACCGATGCGCAAGCAATTCTTCTTTTTTGCGGATTGAAAACGGGACAAGAAATTATGATTCCGGGTGACGAGATTGCAGATGCGCTTCGTAAACTATGGAAGAATCAATTGTTTTCTTCAATAGACATTCGCCTTGCTGAAGCGCGCGGTGACGATGCGTTTTTGGTTATTGTAGTTGAAGAGCTTCCAAAGTTGGGAGTCTTCAAATTTGACGGGATTAAGAAGGGAGACGCCGACAACATTCGTGAGAAGATGAAGATTCGTTCAGGAAATATCGTGAATGAAAACTTGAAGGCTACCGCAACGAATATCATCAAAAATTTTTATGTTGAAAAGGGTTACTTCAATGCGAAGGTGAACATTGTTGAGAAGCCATATCCGAACTTACCGAATGCAGTTGAATTAACCTTCGACATTGAAAGAGGCAATCGGATTAAGATTGAAGAAATAGAATGGGTAGGAGCCGATAAGATGTCAGTAGCGACTTTGAATCGCACCATGAAGAATACCAAAAAAGCAGCTTTCTATCATGTATTCAAATCTTCCAAATTTTTGGAAGAGGAATACGAAGAAGATAAAGCTGCGATTGTAGCGCGATACAACAAAGAGGGTTTCCGCAATATGCGAATTGTGAAGGATTCAATTTATTCAGTTGGTCCAGAGCGTTTGAAAGTTCGCATCACATTAGATGAAGGAAATAAATTCTATTTCCGCAATATCACCTTTATTGGAAATACGAAGTACAGAAGCAATTCACTCGACTCAATATTGAACATTAAGAAGGGCGACGTTTACAACATGGAGGTGTTGCAGACGCGTTTGAATATGAATCAAACTGGACGCGACGTGGCTTCGTTGTATACAGATGATGGGTATTTGAATTTCTACGCGTATCCTGTAGAATCTTTGGTTCCGCCAGACAGCATAGACATTGAAGTTCGTATGGGTGAAGGAAAGCAATACCGCATTGGTGTGGTCAGTGTTTCCGGAAATACAAAGACGAATGACCATGTTATTTATCGCGAAATAAGAACACGTCCAGGAGATTTATTCAATCGCTCCGATCTGATTCGTTCACAACGCGAGTTGGCAAATTTGAATTATTTCAGTCAAGAAGCATTTGATATACGAACCAATCCAAGACCTGATGAAGGTTTAGTGGATTTGGAATATGTTGTTGAAGAAAAGCCTTCCGACCAAATTGAATTGTCAGGTGGTTGGGGCGGTGGTCGCGTTGTTGGGTCACTCGGATTGAGTTTCAACAACTTCAGCATGCGTAATTTCTTCAAGAAGGAAGCATGGAGTCCACTTCCAACAGGAGATGGTCAAAGACTTTCTATACGCGCAATGAGTAATGGAGCTTTCTTTCAATCTTACAATCTAAGCTTTACCGAGCCTTGGTTGGGTGGAAAAAGACCGAATTCACTATCTGTTTCTGGTTACCACAGTGTTCAGTCGAACGGACAGGCCAAGTACATTAATGATGCACTGAATCCAACGCGCCAGTCTCTCATCATTACAGGAGCTTCAGTAGTCTTCGGACAGCGTTGGCAGAAGCCAGATGACTGGTTCTTGTTCTTTGGCGGATTGTCATATCAGCATTTTGATTTGAATAATTACGGGTCATTCTTCTCATTCAATAACGGATACTCGAACAACCTTGCTGCTAACTTCACGATAGAAAGAAGTTCATTGTCTGAGACAATCTACCCAACATGGGGATCGAAGATTACCTTGAGTTCGAAGTTTACTTTGCCTTACACGACCATTGGAGAAAATGTCTTGGGTAAGGAGTATGATTATGCGAGTATGACCGACCAGGAAAAAGTAGACTGGGTAGAATATTATAAGATCAAGTTCACCGCCAACTGGTACACGTCTTTGAATAAGCACAAAACAAATAAATTGGTATTGCATACACATGCTGGGTTTGGATTCCTCGGTGCCTACAACAAGAATCTAGGACAATCTCCGTTCGAGAGATTTTATTTGGGAGGGGTTTTCTTAAGCGGTTTCTTGCTCGATGGTCGTGAGATTGTGAATTTGCGTGGATACGATGATTTGTCTTTAACTATGCCTAGCGACCGTGTGGGAGCGCCTGTAATCACAAAGTACGGAGCTGAGTTGAGATATCCGATCTCATTGAATCCACAGGCTACTATTTTTGCATTGGCTTTTGCTGAAGCCGGAAGAACATGGACAGATTTTTCAGATTACAACCCGTTCAATTTGTATAAATCTGTTGGTGGTGGACTTCGAATCTTTTTACCTATGTTTGGATTGTTAGGGTTCGACTACGGTTGGAGATTGAACGATTTACCGAACGCTCCGAATATGGCTCCAGGGCAGTTCCACTTCAGTATTGGTATGAACATGGGAGAATTATAATTAAGTATTATGAAAACAAACTCATTCATTCGGTTAGTATTTGTAATGGCATTCTTGATTTTGGGAAATGGACTTTTCGCACAGAAGTTTGCCTATGTAGATTCGAAATACATTTTGTCACACATGGCTGAATATGTTGCGGCTCAAAAGCAAATTAATGAGCTGAGTTCTGAATGGCAGGCTCAGGTAGAACAGAAGTATACAGCCATTGAGCAATTGGAAAAATCATTTCAAGCAGAGAAGATTTTGCTGACTGAAGAAATGAAGAAGAAACGCGAAGCAGATATTACAGAGCGTCGTGAAGAAGCAAAGCAATATCAAAAATCGAAGTTTGGTGTGGACGGTGATTTGTTCAAGAAGCGAGAAGAATTGGTGGCCCCAATACAAGAGCAAATTTTTCAAGCCATTGAAGACATTGCTTCGCAATCGCAATACATGGTGGTGTTCGATAAAGCGAATCATTCAAACCTTTTGTACACCAACCCAAAGCATGACATTAGCGATAAAGTCTTGAAGAAAATGGGATTGAAACCAGGAGAAGTTTTAGATAAAGGCGACGATGATAAGGAGAATTCTGATGAAAAACCAGGCGAAAGACCGGGTACAGGAACAGAGCGTCCAGGAAATGATCGTCCAAGTTCACCGGGAAAAGGCAAGTAATGCGTATTTTTGGTACTGTCATTGAATAGAAGAAAAAAAACAATACAATCATGAAGAAGACAATTTTAGCAGCACTATTTATTTCATTGGGATTTGGTGCATTCGCGCAGAAGTTAGCGCACGTAGATAGACAAGCAATTCTTTTGCAAATGCCAGCAATGAAAGGTGTTCAAGCAAATATGGAGACGGCTAAGAAATCTTTCGAAGGCGAATATGTGATTATGCAAAAAGAGCATGACGATAAAGTTGTCGACTACGAAACAAAAACTAAAATGGCGGTAAGCGCTGGCGGATGGCCAGAGGCAATACGTCAAAGTAAAGCTCAAGCTATTGCAGATTTAGAGCAAAACATGATGGATTTCCAACAAACAGCAAACGATGAATTGCAGCAAGAGCAAGACAGATTGTTGAAGCCGTTGGTTGAAGAGTTCGATGCAGCTGTTGCGAAAATTGCAAAGGCAGGTGGATATACATATGTATTCGATATTGGAGCAGGAAACTTGGTTTATTCAGGTGGGGAGGACATCGGAGACAAGTTGAAAGTGGAATTGAAAATTCCAGTAACAGCGCCAACTTCTCCAACACAGAAATAATAGTTACTACAACATTGAAATCCCGCTATGCGGGATTTTTTTTGCTATGAACACAGACCCAATAGGAATATTCGATTCCGGAATAGGCGGATTAACCGTTGCGAAGGCCATCCAAAAGGTACTTCCCAACGAATCGTTTATTTATTTCGGAGATACTGCTCACTTACCATACGGCGACAAGTCGCCCGATAGTATTCGTGCTTATTCAAAACGTATTGCGGAATTGTTGGTAGAGCATAAATGCAAGGCCATTGTCATTGCCTGCAACACTGCTTCGGCGCATGCATACAAGACTGTGGTGAAGAGCATTCCTTCGCACATTCCCGTGATTAATGTAGTTGATCCTGTAGCCGCATACACGGCTTCTCATTACACGAAAGGGAAGGTTGGTGTAATTGGAACGAAGGGCACCATTCATTCGCGTATTTATGTGAAGCGAATAGAGAAATTGAATCCAAGTTTGAAGGTTCTTTCTAACGCCACTCCCTTGTTGGCTTCCATGATTGAAGAGGGTTATTACAACAACAAAATTTCTCAAAGTATTATAGATAGTTATTTGTCGAAGTCTTCTTTCAAGGGAATTGAAGCGCTTATTTTTGGCTGTACGCATTATCCATTGATTAAAAAGGAAGTCGAAAAATTTTATCAGCAGAAAATTGAGATTATCGATAGCGCCTCTGTTGTAGCGCAATACGTTTCTGACGTGTTGAAGAAAAAGGGTATTTTAAACACAAGCAAACGTAAAGCGAAATACTCTTTCTGGGTTTCCGATTATACCGAGTCTTTCGAGAAAAGCACAGAAATTTTCTTCAACCAAAAATTGAAATTGGTAGAGAAAAGAATTTGGAAAGACGAGCGTTATTAATGTTTGAAATGACGAACACCAGTCATATACATGGCTACTCCGTTCGCATTGCAATAGTCTACTGAAAGCTGATCTTTAATAGAACCACCAGGCTGAACAACAGCAATTACTCCAGCATTCTTTGCAATTTCTACGCAGTCAGGGAATGGAAAAAATGCATCACTAGCCATTGCACTTCCTTCTAAAGAAAAACCAAAGTGCTTTGCTTTTTCAATTGCTTGTTGAAGCGCATCTACACGAGATGTTTGACCTGTTCCACTAGCAAGTAAGGTATTGTTTTTTGCAAGCACAATTGTGTTACTCTTGGTGTGCTTCACCAATTTATTTGCGAAGATCATATCCTCAATTGAAGAAGCACTGGCCTGGGTTTGCGTTGCGCATTTTAAGTCAGATGCTGATTCTGTAGCGTTATCTTTTTCCTGAACCAAGTAACCATTCAAGATTGATCTTACTTGCGTTTGAAGAAGCGGAGTTTCTTTAATGATAAGAATGATGCGGTTCGCTTTTGATTTCAATAATTCAACTGCTTCATTTGCGAATGAAGGAGCAATAACGACTTCACAAAAAAGTGAATTTATTTTTTCAGCGGTAGCTAAATCAATTTCTCCATTTGCAATGAGCACACCGCCGAAAGCAGAGGTGCTGTCGCAGGCCAACGCTGCCTCATAGGCTTCAACCATAGAGGAGCGTGTAGCTATTCCGCATGCGTTGTTGTGTTTCAAAATAGCAAAGGTTGGAGCATCGTTTTTGAACTCACCAATCAACTGCACGGCAGCTTCAACATCTAATAAATTATTGTAGGAAAGTTCTTTCCCATTAAGCTTCGTAAACAACGCATCGAGGTCGCCGAAGAAGCTTCCTTTTTGATGTGGATTTTCTCCGTAGCGAAGAACATGCGCATCGCGCGATGCAATGCGCAAAGAGCCTTCGTCGTTTCCTTTGAAGTATGAATAAATAGCAGAGTCGTAGTGTGAAGAAACTTCGAAAGCTTGCTTCGCAAAGAATTGTCTTTGCTCAAGTGTCGTCTCACCTTTTTGGTTCACCAACAACTCATGTAAGTCTTGGTATTCGTTTTTCGAAGGAACAATGACAACGTCGTTGAAGTTTTTTGCAGCACCGCGAATGAGTGCAATTCCTCCAATGTCAATCTTCTCAATGATATCTTCATGCGAAGCACCGGAAGCAACTGTTTTTTCGAACGGATATAAATCAACAATAACACAATCGATTGCGTGAATGTTATACTTCGCGGCCTCTTCTAAATCTTGCGCTTCGTCGCGTCTGTATAAAATTCCACCTAGAACTCCTGGATGAAGCGTTTTAACTCTTCCACCGAAAATACTTGGATATCCGGTTAAATCTTCAACGGCCGTAACAGGAATTCCCATGTTCTCAATGAACGTTTGTGTTCCTCCGGTGCTGTAAAGTGTTATACCTAATTGGTGCATTTGTTCAACAATCGGAGCTAATCCGTCTTTATCAAACACTGAAATGAGGGCTGAAGAAATTCTTTTGTTCACGGCTTTGAAAATTAAGTCGCGAATTTACAATGTAAATCAAGGTATTAGCCGTGCTTTTTTCAACAAGAGGCAATTAATGTCATTTTGTGGCTTTGTGCCACTTTTCAAGCCCTACCTTTGAGTAAACCATAATAAGGAGATCACACATTGGCATTTTCACTCGGCAATCAGGCGCACCCGTTTTTCGATACGTTGAACGAGCGCGTAGAAAAGTATTTTATTACAAAAGGAATTAGCAGAACCGGTAATTGGAAAATTTACACGAAGGCTACTTTGCTTTTGATTTCGATTGCGGTTGCTTATGCCTCAATTCTATTGTTTCAATCATGGGCTGCACAGATGATTTTGTGGGCGGTTCTAGGAATGATTTTCGCGGCTATTGGGTTTAATCTCATGCACGACAGTGCCCACGGAAGCTTCTCTTCCAAGTCTTGGGTAAATCAAATGATGGGTTATTCATTGAATATTATTGGAGGAAATGTGTTTTTATGGAAGCTGAAGCACAACCAAATTCACCATGTTTATACCAATATTCAAGGGGTTGACGAGGACATAGATGTTGAACCATTCTTGCGAGTAAACGAGCAGCAGAAAAAGTATTGGTTCCATAAGTACCAGTATATTTATTGGGCGGTAATCTACGGAACGACCTATTTTTTATGGGTGTACGTAAAGGATTTCAATAAATATTTTACAAGAAAAATTGGAGAAACGCCTATCAGAAAAATTCCGCGCAGTGAACACATTATTTTCTGGGCAAGTAAACTCTTTTATGTGGCCGCGTTCATTCTTGTTCCGGTTCTAGTTGTAGGTTGGTTGAAGACTTTGATAGGTTACACGGTTATGCTATTCGTTACAGGATGGATCATTGCCGTAGTTTTCCAATTGGCTCACGTGGTTGAAGGAAGAAATTTCCACTTGCCAGAGACCGATGGAAGAATGTTGAAGGAAGAATGGGCGGTACATCAAGTGAATACCACTGCGAA
This sequence comes from Flavobacteriales bacterium, assembly GCA_030729695.1. Lineage (GTDB taxonomy): Bacteria > Bacteroidota > Bacteroidia > Flavobacteriales_D > Sanyastnellaceae > CAIZGX01. Next base: position 30,557 of record JANQWV010000017.1, read on the forward strand.
CTTCGCAACGAAAAGCAAAATTGTTTCTTGGTTAACGGGTGGACTAAACTTCCAGGTTGAGCATCACCTCTTTCCAAGAATTAGTCACATTCACTATCCGTATATCAACGAAATTGTTCGCGATACGTGCAAAGAGTATGGGGTAGATTATCAGGAGTATCCAAATGTACTTTCGGCCATTCGTGCTCACGTAAGTCATTTGCGTATTTTAGGTGCCGCATAATTTGTATTTTTGTCTTACCCTTCAGGGTAAAATATAGTTTGTACTTATGGGAAGAATGTTTGAAAAGCGAAAGCACAAGATGTTCGCGCGCTACGATCGTATGGCGAAAGCTTTTACGCGTATAGGAAAGGAAATTGCAATGGCAGTGAAGGCGGGTGGTCCCGACCCTTCTTACAACCCAAGATTGCGTCAGTGCGTTGCAAACGCCAAAGGGGTAAATATGCCGAAAGACCGCGTTGATGCGGCAATCAAGAGAGCTTCGAGTAAAGATGCGAGTAACTACGAGGAAGTAGTTTACGAAGGATACGGTCCTTATGGAATTCCAATTTTAGTAGAAACTGCAACCGATAATCCCACTAGAACAGTAGCAAACATCCGTTTGTATTTCAACAGATCGGGTGGATTAATGGGTAACAGTGGTTCGTTATCTTTCATTTTTGAAAGAAAAGGTGTGTTCCGTTTAGCCATGGATCAAATTCCTTCCTGGGAAGAATTAGAATTGGAATTGATTGACCACGGTTTAGACAGTTCCGAGCAAGAAGAAAACGAAATGGTTGTATACACTGCGTTTTCAGATTTCGGAAATATGCAGAAGGCTTTAGAAGATCGAGGAATTGTTCCAACCAAGGCAGGGCTTGAGAGAATTCCAAATACTTATGCTGAGATTAATGAAGAGCAAACTGATGAGATTTTGGAATTGATCGAGAAGATTGAGGCCGACGAAGATGTTCTAGCTGTTTATCACAATTTGGGATAATGAAAAAAACACTCTTTTTTTTAATTCTCGCCATGGCATTCGTGTCTTGCGAGAAGGACCCGGGAACGGGTGGAGCAGGAACTATTTCTGGAAATATTTCGAAAGAAGTACGCATAGTTTTAACTAACCCAGCGACTGAGTTGTATACTGTTCCAGCCGCGGATTTAGAAGTCTATATCGTCTATGGGGAGCATGTTTCTCCGGATGATAAGGTGGTTACCGATTACAACGGCGACTTCGAGTTTCGTAATTTGAGAAAAGGGAAGTACACGGTTTATGCCTACAGCATGGATACGACTGGACAAAACCCTCCAACCATTGACCCTGCGAAAATGGTTGTTCTGAAGGAAGTCGAACTCACAGACAATAAGGATCATGCGGTCGTTTCAGATTTAACTATCTATGATACTCCGTAAGAGTATTCTTGCGTTTTTTATATTTCTAGCATCGGTTGCTTCAGCTCAGAACGTTAACGATGCAGGAATGTGGAATGCGTTTTCTTTTTCATCAGATATTAAGGACCTTACACCCTGGAAAGACCTGGAATTTTTCAAGTCCATGTCTGTAAATGTTAGTCCCGAAGTGAGGTTCAACGAAAATATTACACGGGTTAGTGGCTACTTTACCGATTTTGGATTAGAAAAGAAATGGAGTAAATTTTTATCCACGAATGTGGAATACCGAATAGGAGGAAGAAGGGAAGAAACTTGGTTTAATTTGCGCAGACGTTGGTCTTTCGGTGGACAAGCATCGATTCCCTTAAAACGGTTTAAAATTTCCACAAATACACGTTATCAGGTGGCGAATAATATATCGAGCGATGTGGACTTGAATTCGACTTGGCGTCAGAAGTTGGTAGTTGAGTATTCGCTTAAAAAGGACCTGAGTGTTCAAGTGAGTCACGAGCTGTTCTTTCGTCCTGTGACACTCGAGAATTCCGATTGGCGAAGTCAGGTTGTTTTGAAGTACAAAGTGAATAAATCGAATGCTTTTTCATTGGGTTATTTAATTCAGAGAAATCTTGGAAATGCCGATATGGATTTCATTGTTCTTACTGGATATAAGTGGGAATTCAATAAGAAAAAGGATAAGGGCTTAGACTTGAAATGAATTGTCGGAATTAGCAGAGAGCTTTCAAGTGGAATTTGTTAACTTCGGGAATCTTAATCTGAACTATGAAGAAACTAATTTTATTTTTTGCAGGTGTTGCTTTGATGTTATCTGCCCATGCTCAACAAGGAACAACATGTGATGACCCAATTCCTTTAGCAACTATAGGTGATTATGTTGCCGATTTCGAGGATACTTGGTTTTCCTATACTCCAAGCGAATCTGGAATAACTGTCATTTCAACTTGCGGAACCAACAGCTGCGATACCAAGATTTGGATATATGAATCGTGTGTCGCCACTCCAACAGAGTTTGCAGAGGGCACCTATGCTTATAACGACGATTACTGCGGCCTTCAAGCGCATGTCGAGGTGAACCTAACTGCCGGAACAACTTATTTTATAAGAATTGGTGATTATTTCACAGATTGCATCGCTTCAGTAAATTTTGGCATTTCTTACCTAGGACAAATTGTCGGATGTACAAATCCTACAGCCTGTAATTTTAATCCGATGGCTACTGAAGACGACGGTTCATGTGTATTTTTTCCAAGTGAACTTTGCTCGCAACCCGATTTAAGATTTGACAGCTTGGCTCTGGTGAATTCTTTATATATCAGTCAAATTGGTGCAGCTGAGTGCGATGTTCAAGAAGGTTGTGTTACAGGATATGGGAACAGATGGATTATTGGATTTAGCTCTAAAATAGACAACATAGGACAAGCCGATTATTACATTGGTAACCCCTCCGCTAACCCAGAAATGTTTAGCGTAGTTAATTGCCATGGGCATACGCATTATGAGGGATATGGAGATTATCGGCTAATGGATGAAAATGGTGATCTCGTTCCTGTTGGACATAAAAATGGATTTTGCGTAATGGATTTGTGTGGCTTTGGTCAATACAATTGTTCTGATATGGGAATTTCTTCAGGGTGCTATGATATTTATGGAGCTGGAACGCAGTGTCAATGGTTAGACATTACCGGAATACCAGCAGGCCAATACCGCTTTGTGGCTTTAGTAAACCCTTACTACTTGCCAGATGCCTTGGGGAGGTACGAGAGCAATACTCAAAACAACGCGGTTTCTGTTTGTATGGAGATTTTTTGGAATAATGGAGTGCCAACATTTGAATTATTAGCCGATTGTCCGTCCTACATTGATTGTGCGGGAAGCATAAATGGATCAGCAGAATTGGATTGCAATGGCGTGTGCAATGGCCCCTCGATTTTTGGTGATGTTAATCCAGACAACGATTTAAATACATCAGATGTTAGCGTCTACATGGGAATTTTGTCGCAAGAGAATATTACTGCAACAACATGCAATGACTTAAATGCGAACGGTGAAATTTCTGTCTACGATATATACTTAGCACAGTGGTGCATGAACGGCGGAAACGGCGGTTCTACCATTACGAATGCATGTGATTTCCCTAGAAACATTGTGAATGTGAATACTTCAGCGGGTCTGTCAATTTCGAATTTTAATGATACAGAGGGATATATAGATATTGAATTGATGAGTGCAGTTGATGATGTAACCGCGTATCAATTTGAAATTTCGGGTGCCGATGTTATTGGTGTAACAAGTTTAGTAGATGCAACTGTTTTCAGTTGTGAAACAGGTTACAACACCTTTACTGAATCTGTTTTTGCTGTTTCTAATATTTACGGAAATAAAATAGAGAACAGCCTTGCTCCCACAAGTTTGTGCCGTGTTTACCTTGCGAATTATGGAAATAATGAAATCTGCATAGATGAAGTTGTAGATGTCGTTAACAATAATGCGGAAAGAATCCCTTCATACATCTACGGCTCGTGCGTTCAGGGGATAAATGTATCAGAACTCACTAATCTTCTCACGACATCAACCGAAGTATTTCCGAATCCAGCATCAAATGAAATTCGTTTGCGCGTTAATGCGTTGAGTGAGGGCACAACTCATGTTGCTATTCAAGATGCAACAGGAAGAACCATTAAGATTATTTCTGCTTTAAGTCTGAATGTTTGGAATACACTTGAAGTTTCTGACCTTTCTTCCGGCGTTTATACCATTCATCCATTTAATTCCACAAGTAAGGGAAACTCAATTAGATTTGTCAAATTGTAAATTATATTATGCGCTACACAGCCCTCTCTTCAACACACTATTCAAACAATCGCAAACGCTTCGCTTCTCGCATGGAAGAGAAGGGGTTGGCTGTTTTTACGAGTAACGATATTTATCCGACCAGCGCCGACGGTACTTTGCCGTTCAAGCAGCACAGCGATATTTTTTATTTGACGGGTGTTGATCAGGAAGAAACCATGTTGATTCTGTTTCCAGATGCTACCAATCCTGCACATAGAGAAATGCTTTTTGTTCGCGAGACGAATGATCACATTGCTGTATGGGAAGGAGCGAAATTGAATAAGGTGCAAGCGAAAGATCGCACTGGAGTAAACACCATTTACTGGACCACTGAGTTCGAGAAAATACTTCATACCGTTATCGGTGAAGCCTCTTCAATTTACTTAAATAGCAACGAACATTCACGCGCTACCATTGAGGTAGAGACGCGTGAAATGCGCTTGTCTAAATGGGTCCGTGAAAAATATCCTCATCATACTATTGACAGATCAGCTCCTATCATGCATGCGTTGCGCGCAGTGAAAGACGAAGAAGAGATTGCTCAAATTCAAAAGGCAGTGGACATTACCCACAACGGTTTGTTGCGCGTGATGAAAATGATTCGTCCAGGTGTTATGGAATACGTGATTGAAGCGGAATTTGCGCATGAATTTTTAAGCAGTGGCTCTCGCGGATTTGGTTATACACCAATTATTGCGTCGGGTGAAAGCGCTTGCGTTTTGCACTACATAGACAACGACAAGTCGTGTAAGGAAGGCGATGTAATTCTACTTGATGTAGGTGCAGAGTATGGAAATTACTCTGCCGACATGACGCGTTGTTTGCCTGTGAGTGGAAAATTCACAGAGCGTCAGAAGGACGTTTACAACGCAGTTCTTTCAGTTATGAAACAAGCTACGGCTTATTTAAAGCCAGGCGTGATCATGTCTGAATACCACGTGGCAGTAGGCGAGATGATGACGGTTGAATTGTTGAAATTGAATTTGATTTCGGAAGAAGATGTGAAAAACCAGAATCCATCTTGGCCAGCTT
>JANQWV010000018.1 GCA_030729695.1 Flavobacteriales bacterium
CCGAAAGGAAAAAATCAAAATTCAATGGCTCACCTTCCTGCCGAAAGCATAAAGGATTACGCAGCAGAAGATGCCGATGTAACGCTTCAACTCGCTGAAATTTTTCAACCTGAATTAGAAAAACAAGGAACCACTTCCGTTCTAGAAAACATTGAAACACCGCTCATTGAAGTGCTTGCGAATATGGAGTGGGAAGGTATTCGTGTAGACAAGGATTTCTTAAATGCGTACAGTGTTGAACTTGGCAAAGAGCTCGACATCATTGAAGAAAAAATTACGGAGCTCGCGGGTGAAAAATTCAATCTCGATTCTCCAAAACAATTGGGCGTAATTCTTTTCGAAAAATTGAAAATAACAACTGAAATGAAGAAGACAAAAACCGGTCAATACAGCACCGGTGAAGATGTCCTTCAGCGTTATTTACACAACCACGAAATTGTTCCGCTTATTCTCGATTATCGTGAATTGCGCAAATTAAAAAGCACCTATATCGACACCCTTCCGAACATGATTAACTCAATCACCGGACGTGTGCACACGAACTTTATGCAAGCCGTTGCAGCAACGGGAAGATTGAGCAGCAATCAGCCGAATTTGCAGAACATTCCTATTCGCACTTCTCGTGGAAAAGAAATCAGAAAGGCATTTGTTGCACGCGATGAAAATCACGTCTTAGTAAGCGCCGATTACTCCCAAGTTGAGTTGCGCATTATTGCAGCATTAAGCGGAGATAAAAACATGATCGAAGCTTTTCAACAAGGTGAAGACATTCACAAAGCCACAGCTTCGAAGGTGTTCAACGTTCCGTTGGATGAAGTGACCAAAGACATGCGAAGCAAAGCGAAAGCGGTTAACTTCGGAATTATATACGGACAAGGTCCTTTCGGATTGGCGCAGCAATTGGGTATTTCAAGAACAGAAGCGAAGAACATCATTGAAGCGTATTACACGCAATTCGCGGCACTAAAGACCTACCAGCACCAAGCAGTTGAAGATTGCCGCTCAAGAGGATTCGTTGAAACCGTGCTCGGACGTAGACGCTTCCTTCCAGATATCAACTCTTCTAACGCCATCTCAAGAAGCTTCGCAGAGCGCAACGCGGTGAATGCACCCATACAAGGTTCAGCTGCCGATGTCATTAAAGTAGCCATGGTGAAAATTCAATCAGCATTGAAGAATGCTAATTTGAAAACAAGAATGGTACTTCAAGTTCACGATGAATTGCTCTTCGATACACCAAAGGAAGAAATTGAACAAGTCTTTGCACTCGTTAAGCATGAAATGGAAAACGCGGTAAAACTTGCAGTTCCCTTAGATGTTGAGATTCAAGCAGGAAATAACTGGCTCGAGGCGCATTAATATCATTTTATTTGTTTTATATTGTAACTATATTCGCATTAACGCGTATCAATGTGCTCTAACTATTCAATTGGTTCATATGATTAAAAAATACCTCTCCCTCACTGCAATCGTCAGTGTGTGCATCGGCTCCATTACTCTGGTAGCCTGCGGCGGAAGCGACAACAAATCTGAAAACAAGGCTCCCCTTGAATCAGGCGCAACCGAATTAACAAACAAAGACGAGTTCTTTAAAGACCGCGAGCAAGCGTTGAAGCAAATCTTCTTCAGCATTCCTGCTCCTATTGAAATGGCCGACATGATTAAAGATGCCGGATTCAGCTTCGATAAAGCCATGTTGAATTCAGTAGATAAAGTTTCGAAATACGTAGACGAAGAAAATCGTGCGATTAACCTTGGTATTTACGCTGCAGACTTAAGCTACAGCACGGTATTCGAGCAAAAGCAAGAGTCGGTAAATTACCTAGCGGCTTCGAAAACATTGGCAAGCGCATTGGGAATCGACGGAGCTTTGGATGAGAAATTCATGGAGCGCGTTCAAAAGAATCAAAACAACAAAGATTCTCTTCTAAGCTACGTGACCCTCTCATACCAGAACGTAAATGCATACTTAAAAGAAGGAAAGCGCACAGATGTGAGCGCTCTAATTGTTGCAGGCGCATGGGTTGAAACACTTTACCTGTCTACTCAATACGCTGGGAAGAAAGGTGAAAAGGCAATGAAACAACGTGTGGCAGAACAAACCTATTCGCTCAATCAACTTGTAAGTTATTTAAATCTTTTCGCAACCAGCGATCGCGTGAATCGCATGAAAGAGGATTTAACAAAACTTCAAACGATTTACAAAGATGTAATTGTTGTGAGTGGAGAAACGTCTGTTGATAAAGACAGCAACGGAGTAACTACCATTGGAAGCACAGAAACAGTTACCATGAGCGATGCTACACTAGCGAAAATCGCTGCAGAAACTGTTGTCATACGTAACAAATACATTCAATAAAAAATTCAGAAGATATCATGAAAGCATATAAAATTCTCCTGTTCTTATTGGTCTTTATTCCCTCATTCGCTTCTGCGCAATGTAGACCTTTCACAAAAAATAAAGTTCTTCCAAAATTGAATGGGTACGTTCAAAACGACAGTTACAATTCAGCTCAGATGGCCCCAGGCGAAGAAGCTGAAATTATGGTCACCTTCTTTGGTGGTCGTGATTACCGCTTGCTTGTGGTTGCTCACCCTATCCTTGGCGATGTTGAGTTCACTGTAAGCGATATCAACGGTAAGCAGATATACACCAACAAAGGCGCTCAAGACAAAGAAGCTTTTGAATTCAAAATGAAAAACACACAACAACTTGTTGTGAAGGTTAAAGTTCCTGAGCAAAAAGATGCCGTAGTTCAGCATATCGGCTGCATTAGCATCGTTTCGGGATTCAAACAGTAAACGAATCGACTTCAAGTAAAAAGCCGCTTAATCGCGGCTTTTTTCATTTTTAAAAGGAAGGGTTAATAAGCACCCGAGTGTTCTTTTTCCTAGAATCCATCTTTTTCCAAAACCAATTGTTGATGTGATATGAAGCAAAAGCGCTAGCAGTACCAATGAATGCGCCCGCTGCAACATCGGTCGGATAATGCGCCCCTAAATGCAAACGCGAGTACCCAATTCCGCAAGCATACATATACGCGGGAACAGCGATATACCATTTCGGTTTAGCCAACAAACAACTCGTGGCCCATTGAAAGGCAGAACTCGTATGTCCTGAAGGGAACGATAAACTTCCTGCATGGGTTTTCTTAAAGATTAAATCGCCGTGGGCTGTAAATGGACGTGGTCGCGCTATTACATATTTCATTGCGATAGTAACAAATCCGTTCAAAGCTAATCCACCAGCCATACCCACAAACTGACGCTTCACGAATTCGTCCTTTTTCAAAACGCCTACAGTTCCCACCAGTAGCGGAGTTCCGATTGTAACATAAGTAATGCTGTTTGTATAAGCTTCCCAAAACCGATCAGACTTCTCCGGACCACCGTTGATTTTCGCCAATAGATTCAAATCCCAAGCGGGTTGTCCATTCGACCTAAAACAAAAAAGCACCAAGAGCAAAACGAGCGCTTGGTGCTTTAAATGAAATTGTTGCATTAATTCTCTGGTTTCACACTCGCAGAAAGGTACTCTCTGTTCATGCGGGCGATGTTTTCAATGCTAATACTTTTCGGACATTGAACTTCACAAGCACCAATGTTGCTGCAATTTCCAAATCCCTCAGCATCCATTTGCTTCACCATATTCAACACACGCTCTTTGCGCTCTGGATGTCCTTGTGGTAACAACGCGAATTGAGAAACTTTCGCACTCACGAACAGCATAGCAGAACTATTCGGACAAGTCGCTACGCAAGCACCACATCCAATACAAGTTGCCGCGTCGAACGCCTTATCTGCATCGTCTTTCGGAATAGGAATCGCATTCGCGTCCATGGTTCTTCCTGAAGTATTTACAGAAACGAATCCACCCGATTGTATAATACGATCGAACGCTGCGCGATCTACCATCAAATCCTTCACCACTGGGAAACCTTCAGCTCTCCACGGTTCAATGTAAATGGTGTCACCGTCTTTGAACGAACGCATGTGCAATTGACAAGTGGTTACACCGCGGTTTGGACCGTGCGCTTCACCGTTGATGAACATGCTGCACATTCCACAAATACCTTCACGGCAATCGTGGTCAAACGCAATAGCATCTTCACCCTTGCGAATTATTTGCTCATTCAACATGTCAATCATTTCTAAGAAAGACATATCCGGAGATACACCGCCCAATTGGTAGGTCTCCATTTTTCCAGCAGCAGTGCTGTTGGACTGACGCCAAACTTTTAGCGTAAGGTTCATGTTTCCGTTGCTCATCTTATTTGTATGATCGTTGTTGAACTTTAATGTTTTCGTAATTCAAATCTTCCTTATTCAATTTAGGGGCTGAAGGATCACCAGAAAATTCCCAAGCAGCTACATAGCTATACTTATCGTCTACACGCAATGCCTCACCTTCTTCGGTTTGGAATTCTTCACGGAAGTGACCACCGCATGATTCGTTACGATCCAATGCATCTAAACACATTAACTCACCTAACTCAATGAAGTCGGCAACACGTGTTGCTTTCTCCAATTCAGTATTTACGCCAGTCATTCCTCCCGGAACTTTTACATTCTTATAAAAATCTTCACGAATCTTACGAACCTCAGAAATAGCGAACTCTAGACCTTCTTTGCTTCGCGCCATTCCGCAATAGTCCCAAATAATCTTACCCAATTTCTTGTGGTAAGTATCTACGGTTTCAGTTCCTGTTGTCTTGAAGAATCCAGCTAATCTTTCCTTAACAGCTTTCTCCGCTTCTTGGAATTCAGGAGTGTTGGTTGAAATAGCACCTGTGCTAATTTCATCTGCCAAGTAATTTCCAATTGTATATGGAAGTACGAAATATCCGTCTGCCAATCCTTGCATTAATGCCGATGCACCTAAACGGTTAGCACCGTGATCACTGAAGTTCGCTTCACCACAAGCATAACAACCTGTTACAGTAGTCATCAATTCATAGTCAACCCACAATCCACCCATTGTGTAGTGAACTGCCGGATAAATCATCATTGGAGTCTTGTATGGGTTCTCAGCTACGATCTGCTCGTACATCTGGAACAAGTTTCCGTATTTCGCTTCTACCACTTTCGTTCCTAATTCACGAATCTGATCTTCCGATGCGTTGTGCAATCCTTGAACGGTTGCAGCCGTTTTACCGTAACGCATAATTGCAGAAGCAAAATCTAAATAAACCGCTTCGCCTGTTGCATTCACTCCGAATCCAGCATCGCAACGCTCTTTCGCAGCTCGTGACGCAACATCGCGAGGAACCAAGTTTCCGAAAGCAGGGTAACGACGCTCTAAGTAATAATCACGACGCTCTTCTGGAAGATCGGTTGGTTTTAATTTTTTCGCGCGAATAGCTTCCGCATCTTCTTTGTGAAGCGGAACCCAAATACGTCCGTCGTTACGCAACGACTCAGACATTAATGTCAATTTAGACTGATGGTCGCCACTTACTGGAATACATGTTGGGTGAATTTGTGTGAAGCAAGCATTCGCAAACGCAGCACCTTTGCGGTGTGCGCGCCATGCAGCCGTAACATTTGATCCCATTGCATTTGTTGAAAGGAAAAATACGTTTCCGTATCCACCTGTACACAACACAACTGCATGTCCACTGTGACTTTCAATTTCACCCGTAACCATGTTACGAGCAATGATACCTCTCGCCTTTCCGTCTACAACAACCAAATCCATCATCTCATGGCGGTTGTACAACTTCACATTTCCTTTACCAATCTGACGGCTTAACGCTGAGTATGCACCCAACAAAAGCTGTTGTCCGGTTTGTCCTTTCGCATAAAAAGTACGAGAAACCTGCGTTCCACCGAACGAACGGTTGTCCAACAACCCGCCGTAATCGCGAGCAAACGGAACACCTTGCGCAACACATTGGTCAATGATGCTCGCGCTTACTTCAGCCAAACGATGAACGTTTGCTTCACGTGAGCGGTAGTCACCACCTTTAATGGTATCGTAGAACAAACGATAAGTGCTATCACCATCGTTCATGTAATTCTTCGCAGCATTAATACCACCTTGTGCGGCAATAGAGTGCGCGCGGCGCGGACTATCTTGAAAGCAAAAAGCTTTCACTTTATAACCCATTTCTGCTAAAGAAGCTGCAGCAGAAGAACCAGCTAAACCGGTTCCAACTACAATCACTTCAATGTTTCTTTTGTTCGAAGGGTTAACCAAACGAACTGAACTTTTATACTTGGTCCACTTTTGATCAAGTGGCCCTTCTGGAATTCTAGCTTCTAACTTCATTGGAAGTAAATTTTAATCCGAATTATTTAACCCAACCTAAGTACATCGCAACTGGCATAGATGCGAACAATACTGAAATCACAACAGAAAATACAGATCCCGCTAATTCAATGGTTGAAGCGTATTTTCTATGGTTCAATCCTAATGATTGAAATGCGCTTCTGAAGCCATGGTACAAATGCCAGAACAAGGAAAAACATCCAAGTAAATAAATGACTACAGCTACTGGGTTTTGAAACACCAATAACATTTCAGCAAATAAATTCTCGTGCATTACACCATCGATCTTCACGTGACTCGGTTCTACTGATAATCCTGTAATACGCGTCTTCAACCAAAAATCTTTCAAGTGAATCACTAAGAAAATAAGAATCAATGTTCCCAACAAAGCCATGCTTCTTGAATACCAAGTGCTGCTTGCAGATGGTTTGTTGTAAGCATACTTAATTGGACGTGCCTTACGGTTTTGGAAGTAAAGCATCAATCCGTCTACGATATGTAAAATCAATCCCAAGAACAAACCAATTTCCATGGTTCGCACGATTAGGTTGGTTCCCATAAAATGTCCCCATTCGTTGAAGGTTTCCCCTCCATCGTTGAAGAATATCATAGCGTTAATTCCTGCGTGAACGACTAGGAATGAAATAAGGAACAAGCCTGTTGCGGCCATCCAATATTTCTTAATAAGTGATGATGTAAAAAGACCCATGTTGGTTTTTGTTTTGCTGTGCGAAAATACAATTGGAATGCGTTCTACAACCGACAAAATTATTTAGAATTTGTTCAAATAATAAATGTCTCGAAACGCCAATAAAAAAGGGCCGTCCGAAGACAGCCCTTTTCGTTTCTAATTCAAAATGAATTATAGTCCGCTGCGTAAGAAACCAGAGATAGACAAATCTTTATCTACTGACTTCACGTATTGACCAACAGTTAATTTGCTGTCCTTGATGAATTCTTGATTCACCAAAGTAGTTTCTTTAAACCACTTGTTCAAACGACCCATTGCAATTTTCTCAGCCATATCCGCAGGTTTACCTTCGTTGATAGCTAATTCTTTTCCAATTTCGATTTCTTTTTGTTTCAATTCTTCTGGAACTGAAGTCTCATCCAACGCTACTGGAGCCATAGCTGCAGTTTGCATAGCAACATCTTTCGCAACATCTGCAGAAGTTTCTTTGTTGAAACCTACGATAGAAGCCAATTTGTTACCTGGGTGGTTGTAGCAATAAACGAATCCAGCGTTGATTTGTGATGCTGTCGACAAATCAATTTTTTCTCCGATCTTACCAATCTCTTCAGTAATTTTTTCTTCAATAGTTAAAGAAGTTCCAGGGTAAGTTAACGCCTTAACTGCTTCTGGGCTGTTCGCATTGTTTGCGATAGCTGCATCCAAAATACTGTTTGCGAAAGTTACGAAACCGTCGTTCTTCGCTACGAAATCTGTTTCGCAGTTCAATACGATAATGTAACCGCTGGTGTTGTCTGCGCTAGCTTTAGCTAAAACAACTCCTTCTGTTGCATCGCGATCTCCGCGGCTTGCAGCCACTTTTTGACCTTTTTTACGAAGCAATTCAACTGCCTTTTCGAAATCACCTTCCGCTTCGGTAAGTGCTTTCTTGCAATCCATCATACCCGCACCAGTCATGGTACGAAGCTTATTTACATCTGCTGCTGTAATATTCATGATTCAATAAATTAATTCGTTAAAAAATTAAGCCTTTGGCGTACGCTTGCGTGTAGCTGGCTTTCTATCTTCCTTCTTTTCAGCTGTTGCTGGAACTTCTTCACCTTTATCCTTGTCTACTTTACGATCAGCCAGTCCTTCTGCGATAGCTTCAATAGCTACATCCAAAATTTTGCTGATAGATTTTGTAGCATCGTCGTTCGCTGGAATAGCGAAATCGATTTTACGAGGATCGCTGTTGGTATCAACCATTGCGAAAACTGGGATACCCAAACGCATTGCTTCAGCAACTGCGATGTGTTCTTTCATTACATCAATAACGAATAATGCAGCAGGAACACGGTTCATGTCTGCAATAGAACCTAAGTTCTTACGCATTTTAGTAACAGTACGAGTCATTTGAAGACGCTCTCTCTTGCTCATGGTAGCAGCAGTTCCGTCAGCTTCCATCTTCTCGATAGAAGTCATTTTACGAACCGCCTTACGAATGGTAACGAAGTTCGTTAACATTCCACCAGGCCAACGCTCTACTACGAAAGGCATTCCGATAGCGCTTACTTTTTCAGCAACGATATCTTTCGCTTGTTTCTTGGTAGCAACGAAAAGGATTTTCTTTCCAGATTTTGCGATTTGACGCATTGCATTGCAAGCTTCATCAAGCTTAACAATTGTCTTGTTCAAATCAATAATGTGAATTCCTTTTTTCTCTCCGAAGATATACGGAGCCATGTTTGGATTCCATTTGCGGCTAAGGTGTCCGAAGTGTACTCCGGCATCTAGCAATTCATCAAAAGTAACTTTTGCCATTTTTTATTTTATTCTTGTTTACGTTCTCTAAAAGTCAACTCCAAAGTAGCCATACCGAAATATGAGTCTTTGGAGTTTGGATGCTAAACAAGCCCGATAAAGCTTTCCAAAAAATTCTCCAGCGATTAACGCTTAGAGAACTGGAAGCGTGCACGAGCCTTACGTTGACCGAACTTCTTACGTTCAACCATACGAGGATCACGAGTGGTAAGACCTTCAGCTTTCAAAGCTGGCTTCCAATCGGGATTAAGTTCAATTAATGCTTTGCTGATCGCTAAACGAACGGCTTCAGCTTGACCGGTGATTCCACCGCCGTCAATGTTCGCTTTGAAATCATACTTCCCTTCGTTTCCGGTAAGGATGAAAGGTTGGTTAACGCGGTACTGAAGTACCAACGTTGGAAAATAATGTGCGTAATCTTTTCCGTTGATTTCAAATTTACCTGTTCCTTCTGAAAGGTAAACACGTGCTACTGCGGTCTTACGACGACCTGAAGTATTGGTATATTGCGTAGTTGCCATTGACTAAATTATCCTTTTAAAGTATAAACTGTTGGTTGCTGAGCTGTTTGCTCGTGGTTAGTTCCTGCATATACATACAAGTTTCTAAATACTTCACGACCCAAACGATTCTTTGGAAGCATTCCGCGAATTGCCATCTCAATCATTGCTGTTGGATGCTTAGCCATCATTTCTTTCGGGCTAGCGAAACGTTGTCCACCTGGGTAGCCAGTGTAACGGATGTAAACTTTCTCATCCCACTTCTTTCCAGTAAGTGCAATTTTTTCTGCATTAACAACTACTACGTAGTCTCCGCAGTCTGCGTGTGGCGTAAACAATGGTTTGTGCTTACCGCGAAGTATAGCTGCTACTTCACTAGCCAAACGACCAAGATTCTTGCCTTCTGCATCAACAATCAACCACTGCTTGTTAGCAGTTTCCTTGTTTGCTGATGGGGTTTTGTAACTCAACGTATCCATTTTGTCTCTATTCTTAAAGTCAATTCCCTAAAATTTGGGGGTGCGAAAATACAATCTTTTTTCTTATCTGCAAACACTTTTCAACATTTCTTTCATGAAAACATTAAATTTTCAAGATTAGCCATGCTTCAAAGGGTTTTTAGATGATCAACATAGCATCACCATAGCAGAAGAAACGATATTTCTTCTTAATGGCTTCTTTGTACGCTTCCATTACGAAATCATATCCGCCAAATGCAGTGGTCATCATTAACAACACACTCTGTGGCTCGTGGAAATTCGTAATTAAACTATCTGCAATTTGAAAATCATATGGAGGGAAAATAAACTTACTCGCCCATCCGTCAAAAGCTTTCAACATGTTGTTCGTTCCAACGCTGCTTTCAAACGCACGAAGTGTTGTTGTTCCTACAGCACAAACGCGCTTGCCCTTTGCTCTTGCGTCATTCACTAAATCAGCAGTCACTTCAGGAATAATCAATTGCTCGCTATCCGTCTTATGCTTCGTTAAGTCTTCCACCTCAACAGTTCTGAATGTACCCAATCCAATGTGAAGAGTCAATTCAGCCATGTTAATTCCTGCAATTTCTAAACGCTTTGAAAGCTGCTTAGAAAAGTGCAAACCAGCTGTTGGTGCTGCAACTGCACCTTCATGCTTTGCATAAATCGTTTGATAGCGTTCAGCATCTTCTGGTTCAACTGGACGCTCAATGTATTTAGGAAGTGGCGTTTCGCCTAGGCTGTATACCAATTTTTTGAAATCTTCGTGCGGACCATCGAATAAGAAACGTAACGTTCTTCCTCGTGATGTGGTGTTATCTATTACTTCAGCAACCAACTCATCGTTAGGACCGAAATACAATTTATTTCCAATACGAATCTTTCGTGCAGGATCTACAACAGTATCCCAAAGCAAGCTCTTGTCGTTCAATTCACGCAACAAGAAAACCTCGATCATAGATCCAGTCTTCTCTTTATTGCCATACATGCGGGCAGGGAATACCTTGGTATTGTTGTTCACCATTACATCGCCTTCGCTAAAGTAATCTAGCAAATCACGAAATTTCTTGTGCTCAATCTTTCCAGTCTTGCGATCTAAAACCATTAATTTGGCATCGTCGCGGTGAGGAAGAGGGTGCTGAGCGATTAATTCTTTAGGCAATTCATATTTGAATTGACCCAATTTCATTGTGGAAATCAAGGTGTTATTATTTAAGTGGGGGGCGAAAGTACGAAATCAAAAAGCCTTTGTAAAGACCTTTTTCATCGAGTCGCTACTAAAGTGTTCATTAACAGCACTATAACTAGGGTAAAATAACTTCACCCAGTCAAGTGGAGTCCTTGCATCTTCCACACGAAACGGAAAACTCTCGGTTCTTCGCAACGCGCTCAAGTATCCACCAACTCCCAATCTCTGTCCAAAATCGTTTGCAATGGATCGGATATATGTTCCTTTCGAACATCGAATGCAAAAAGACACTTCCTTCCCATTAAAATCACTCAATTCGAACGAGTCAATGGTAATCAAGTTCTCGCGCATCTTCACCTCCTCATTCTTTCTAGCCATTTCATAGGCACGAACTCCATCTATTTGCTTGGCGCTATAAACGGGCGGCATTTGAAGTTGTTCTCCGATAAAGGTCTTCGCGACCTCCTCTAATCTTTCCAGAGTCAAATGTTCCGTAGATTGAAAATTCTCGGGCAATGTCTCTTTATCGAAACTCGGTGTAGTAGCACCTAAAACAATTTTCCCGGTATACTCCTTTGTCCCTCCTTGAATATCAGATATAGACTTGGTCATCTTTCCTGTGCAAACAATTAAGAGTCCAGTTGCCAAAGGGTCTAACGTTCCGGCATGTCCGATTTTAAATTTCGGAAACTTCCCTTCGCTTCGCAGAATCCACTTCAATTTTCCCACCACATCGAAACTTGTCCAATTGAGTGGTTTATCGACCAACAAAATTTTCCCTTCGAGCAATTCTTCAGCGTGCGAAATCGTGCAGTGTTTCAAAAAATCACTCATGCCTCTTGCTGCATTAATTCTTTAGCAGTTTGAAGCGCAGCAGCACCCGCCTGATCGCCTCCTAACATGTGCGCCAACTCTTTCTCACGTTCCGACTTATTTAGCTCTTGCAAATCACTCACTGTTGCCTCTCCTTCCACTCGTTTTGTAACTCTAAAATGCTGGTGAGCCTTAGATGCTATTTGCGGCAAATGCGTAATAACCAATAGTTGCGCAGAAGCCGACATTTCACGTAGCAAAGCCGCAATGCGATTTCCAGTTTCTCCACCTACACCTTGATCTATTTCATCTAAAATCAAAACAGGCATTTCATTCAAATGACTAGTCGCCGCTTTAATGGCTAACATCACACGAGAAATCTCTCCACCTGAAGCAACCGACTTAATGTCTTCAAATGGCTGACCCTTATTCGCGGAAAAAGCGAAGCGCAAATTCTCTGCACCGTATAAATGCAATTCCGGAGTTCCTGTCACTTCAATTTGGAATTGCGCATGAGTCAAATTCAATTTATTCAAGGAGGAAGAAATCGCCTTCTCAGCTTCCTTCACGCCCTTCATGCGCAAATGAGACAACTTCGTTGCCATTTCTTTACACTGTTGTTCCAGCTGAACAACTTCTATTTCTTTATTCTGAATTGAAGTTTCCAAGGTCTCCGTCAACTGAGCATCCTGCTCCAACTTCAACTTCAATTCATTCAAGGCGTCAATGCTATTCACATTGTGCTTTCGGAACATCTTGAAAACAAAGCTCAGGCGCTCCTCAATTGCCGCCGCACGTTCCGGATCCATCGTTACCGAATCTGAAAAACGCTGCAAGTCAATGTCCACCTCACGAAGCTCAGCAATCACAGATTCCAATTGTGAAGAAAACTCTTGCAATTTCGCATGACCTCCTTCCCACTTCATCAATTGCTGCTTCGCAATCTTCAATTGCTGAAGCACATTGCTATCGCCTTCGCTCAACATATTCGAAACGGAGTGCAAAGACTCCAATAGTTCTCCCGAGTTCTGTTGAAGATTCAATTCGCTCTCCATTTCAGCTACATCGTAGGAACTAAAATCTTCTTGAGACAGTTCGTTCAATTGGAATAAGCGATAGTCTTCTGTTGCTTTTTCCTTATTCAATTGAATACGCAAATTCTCTAACTCTTCCTGTGACTGGCGCCACTTCAAAAAACTTGTTTTGTAAGACGTCCAGACTTCTTTCGACTTCGAAAACGCATCCACCATTTCATACCGAAACGCCTTTCTAAACAGCAAGGCGTTTTCATGCTGCGAATGCAAATCAACCACCTGTTCGGTAAATTGCTTCAGCACCGTTAACGTAACCGGAGTATCGTTAATGAAGGCTCTGCTTTTTCCCTTGTTGTTTACTTCTCTTCGAACTACTGTCTCTTCAGAAAAATCTAAATCATGCTCTTGGAAAAAAGTATCAAAACGTGACTTCGAAATAGCGAATACCGCTTCAACGGTGCATTTATCTTGACCTACACGAATACTCTTCACATCTGAACGATCGCCCAGAAGCAATGCAAAGGCATCCAATAAAATCGATTTTCCACTTCCAGTTTCGCCAGTAATGGCAACGAAACCCTTATTGAAGTTCACGTGCAGTGATTCAATAAGAACGTAGTTACGAATGTGAAGCGATTTTAGCATGAAGCGAATTTACTGCTACGCCCTATTTATTGATGAAAAAAGTTATGCCTATTTCTGTAAAATACGATCGTATTTCGCAATGTTACCCGGATCTAAACGCTTACACAATTCAGCGATTGGCGTTTTTTGTTCATCGGGTAATGGCTTGAATATATTTACAATCTCATCGCCTTTTGCGTAATAAAAGACCTGCATATTATAAGACGACGGCTTAATCTTGTGAATGTTGTTTAATCCGTTTAATGCATCTATAATATTGTTCGTTGCAGTTGCGCGTTCGGTATACATTTTATCCAAACCTTGACGGTGATAGGTGTAACTCGCTTCGCGAAGAGGGCTGAAGGTTTCAGTAAGAATATTCTCGATTAACCAATACCTGTTTTGCTGACCCTTCTCTCCGCTTGAACGCCATCCTGGTTCAGGCGCATTTTGTGCATTGGTAACGATGGTCTGACAAAGCAAGAAATAATCTGTTCCGCCTTCTGGAGAAAAAGAGTCGTAATCACTCGCCAGGATATACAATGCATAAAAAGCAAGTACACTGCTTAAGTTATCTCTGTGTTGGTCAGGGGACCATTGCAATTGCGTGTTCTCTTGGAACTGAAATGCCAAGTTGCGGTCATTAATAGAAACCAACGGTGTCTTGTAATCTGAATTGTAAACGGGTCTGCTCGATCCTACTTGAATAGTCCCTTCGAAATCGCGCTGACTGTTTTGTTTTTCAATCGTAATTTGAATGGTACACGGAATGCGCTCCTCCTGCTGCCATTGGTCTTTAGACCACTTCCTTCCATTTAAAAATTCTTCAATTGCACGCTCCATGGTTTGAAAAACTTCCGGACCAGAAATCATAATTCTTGGCGGAATAATTTTCACATCGCAATTCAATTCCTGAGAAAATAAAGGGAATGAGAGGAAAAATAAAACGAAGTATGCTATGCTTTTTTTCATTGAAAGAGGTCGGCTATTTCATTGGAAATAATTTGTGCTATTTCCGATTTCGATTTTAAAGATATTTCTTTTTTACTTCCGTCGGAATGAAAAAGAGTAACTGCGTTGTTGTCTGAACCAAAATGGACACCCTCAGTTCTTAATGAATTCAACACAAGCATATCGGCATTCTTACGTTGCAGTTTTGAAAGCGCATGAGCTTCTTCATTCTCTGTTTCCAAGGCGAAACAAATCAATTTTTGATTCGCTTTCTTACTCTTGCCCAAGGCCGCTGCTATGTCTTCTGTTTCTTCCAAGCGCAGCTCTAACGGCGAATCTTTCTTCTTTATTTTCTCAGTGCTCACATTAGCCGGACGATAATCGGCAATAGCAGCTGCAAGCACAGCAATATCTGCATTTTGAAATCCATCTGTGCACGCTTCGAACATTTCCTTGGCACTTTCCACACGAATAATTTTTATTCCTTCTGGAACACTTTCGTGAACAGGACCTAAAACTAAAGTAACATCAGCTCCTTGGGTGCGAAGAGCTTGAGCAATAGCAATACCCATTTTTCCACTCGATCTGTTTCCAATAAAACGGACAGGATCAATTGCTTCATAAGTGGGGCCTGCATTCACCATGGCACGAAGTCCTTTCAATCGTTGATTCGGATTGAAATATGAAATTACAGCACTTAAAATTTCTTCGGGTTCAGAAAGTCTTCCCTTTCCAATTAAACCGCTCGCCAATTCACCATATCCAGGTGCAAGAACAGTGCAACCCATAGATGCAATGCGCTTCAAGTTGTCTTGAGTACCTGCATGTTCCATCATGTCGTGATCCATGGCCGGAGCGAAAAACAACGGACACTGTGCGCTCATGAGAACTGCTAGCAAATACGAATCGCACATACCGGCTGCATACTTTGCAAGCGTGTTCGCCGTGCAGGGTGCGACAAGAATAAGATCTGCCCAAAGGGCCATTTCAACGTGATTGTTCCAAACGCCGTTCACTTCACTCTCAGTAAAATCTGAACACACGGGATGCTTCGACAGTGCGCTGAATGAAAGGGGTTGAATAAAATCGTGAGCTGATTTACTCATAATCACCTTAACCTCTGCTCCCTCTTTGACTAAAAGACGCAACAAGAAGAGCGACTTGTAGGCACTGATCGAACCGGTAACGGCGAGTACAATTTTCTTTCCTTTCAACACGGGGTAAACCTAATAAAAAAACCCCGAAAATTCGGGGTTTATTAGAACTGTGTTCAATATTATTTTTCTTCTTCTGGGTAACGGAAAAACACTTTTCCTTCTTCCAATTCTTGAATTGCAATGCTATGTGCCTTTGGAAGTCTTTCGTAGTGACGAGAGATTTCAATTTGCTCACGGTTCTCGAAAACCTCTTCCAGATTATCTTGGTTGCTTCCGAATTCTTCCAACTTCTGGCTCAATTCCTCTTTCATTTCACGAGCAATCTGCGAAGTGCGCTTGTTCAAGAGAACTAGGGTTTCAAATAAATTTCCATCAACCTTTTCATACAACTCGTTTGTGTTGCGAGTGATGGTTGATTTAGCAGCGGTTGAGTTTTTATAGTTGCTCATAATAAATCTATTTAGTCGTTAGTTTCGCTACCATTTTTTCACTCTTAAGATAGTAATCTTCAGCACTATCTAAGAATTTACTTTTTGGAAAAGCGGATACAAAGGTAATATAAGATTCCATTGTTTCCCTATAACGTTCCAATTTCTTTGTGTCTATGCTTCTTTCAGCCAATAAAAACTTGCTTTCAATAATCAAAAGCATCGCTTGTTCGCGGTAAATCGACTGAGGATATTTCTTCAAAAACTCTTGTAAACTGCTTGACGCAGCCTTGTACTTCATGGTTTGCACATACAACTCTGCCACTTCAAAATCTTTCTTTTCAATCTTAAAATTCAAATCGCGAATCATACGGTTCGCTGAATCACGCAGAGCGCTATTGGGATATTGATCTAGAAAATACTGTAATTCGTCTACTGCCGTTTTAGAATCTGTCTGGTCTAAGGTATAGGAGGGCGATAGTTTATAACTGCACAAAGCCGCCATAAACGAGCACTCCTCTGCCCTCGGGCTTGAAGTAAACGATTTTGCATACGACTTGAAGTAATAGTTCCCCATGTAATAGTCTTTTAGACAATAATGGGTCTTGGCGAAATAATAATAGACCTCTTCCGACTGCTGAGTTCCACGAGTCAAACCGATTAGTTCTTCCAGCATTGGTAACGCTTTGTAACATTCTCCTTCCTCGTAATACTTTTTGGCATTCGCCATTTTCTTGATAGGATCTGTTTCCTTCAAGGCTTTACTGTATTCAGTACAACCCGAAGCAGCAGTTACAACAACAAATAAGAGGACTATAAATCTTTTCATTTCCAGCGCAAAAATAGGGTTTTGCGGTCAAGTAACGGCAAAAGAATCACAATCGTCTGTTCACAAGATGATAATTCACAGGTCACATTAGCGAATTCCTCGTTATTTTTGTATTTCTAAAATTTTACGACAGTGGATATATTTGAAAAAATCAAGAACAACAGAGGGCCGCTTGGCCAGCACTCGAAAGAATCTCATGGCTATTTTACCTTCCCAAAATTGGAAGGAGAAATCGGCGCTCACATGACATTTCGCGGCAAACCTGTTTTGACATGGAGCTTGAATAACTATCTTGGTTTAGCAAATCATCCCGACATTCGTAAAGCAGATGCTGACGCAGCTGCAGAATGGGGAATGGCATACCCAATGGGCGCACGTATGATGTCTGGTCAAACCAAATATCACGAGCAACTCGAGCAAGAACTTGCTGAATTCATGCACAAAGAAGATGCGTTTTTGTTGAACTACGGATACCAGGGTTGCATGTCTGCAATTGAGGCGCTTGTAGGAAGACACGATGTCATAGTTTATGATAGTGAAAGTCACGCGTGTATGGTAGACGGTGTTCGTCTTCACCAAGGAAAGCGTTTCGTTTTCCAACACAACGACATGGAGAGCTTCGAAAAGATGTTGAATCAAGCGAAACGCGTTACAGATCAAACCGGTGGCGGTATCTTGGTTATGACTGAGGGAGTTTTCGGAATGGCGGGTGACCAAGGAAAAATAAAAGAAATCGTTGAATTCAAAAAAACTATTCCTTTCCGCTTATTCGTTGACGATGCTCACGGATTTGGATCTATTGGGAAAGACGGACGTGGTGCCGGTGACTTCCAAGGAGTTCAAGACCAAATCGACGTTTATTTCGGAACCTTTGCAAAAGCCATGGCTACTGTCGGTGCTTTCGTTGCGTCTGAAGAGCATGTTATTGAATTCTTGCGCTACAACATGCGTTCTCAAACCTTTGCAAAAGCACTTCCAATGCCAATCGTAATTGGTGCATTGAAGCGTTTAGAAATGATTCGCACCATGCCAGAACTACAAGACAACTTGTGGAACATTGCACGTGCGCTTCAAACGGGATTGAGAGATGCTGGATTCGATATTGGACATACGAACAGCGTTGTTACTCCTGTATTTTTGAAAGGCTCATTGGGCGAAGCAACCAACGTTACTGTTGAATTGCGCGAGACCTACGGAATCTTCTGCTCTATCGTAGTATATCCTGTTGTTCCGAAAGATGTGATTATGTTGCGTCTGATCCCAACAACAGTCCACACGTTAGAAGACGTTCGTTACACCATCGAGTGCTTCTCGAAAGTACGTGAGAAGTTAGAGGCCGGAGAATACAAAGCTGAGAAGATTGCTTCTTGGGGATAAAGAAAGAATTAAAATTTACTTTGTAAAATTGGCTTCTTCGGAAGCCAATTTGTTTTAACACAACTGTGATTATATTTGGGCATGAAAAAATTCTACCATTTAACTTTTGCATTGGGAACAGCTGGAATGCTTTTCTTCGCTGGAATTGAATCTGACAACGGAAAAGCAGGTGCTACGGGTTCTCCTGGAGAACAAACCTGCAGTCAATCGAATTGTCACACAGGAAGTACAGACAATTCTATGGGCGGTTCGGTAACATTGACCTCAACTGATTTAGTGAATTGGGAATACACGCCAGGACAAACGTATACGCTTACTGCTACTGTTTCACAACAAGGAAGATCTTTGTTTGGAATTGGACTTGAGGCTTTACTTCCATCAGGTGCAAATGCTGGAAACCTTGTGCCTGGGACTGGTACCACAACTAAAAACGCAACCATCGCAGGAAACTCTAGAAAGAACATCGTTCACAACATGAATGCAGGTGCAACAGCTAATGCGCATTCTTTCACGTTTACCTGGACTGCGCCAGCCACTGATGTTGGACCCGTTACAATCTATTACGCAGGTAATGCTGCCAACAACAACGGCGCGAAAACAGGAGATTATATTTACAAAGCTTCTCAAGTTGTTACCCCTGCAGGTGTAAACGTTCAAGAGCAAGTAAATACGCCGTTCACATTTTCATTCTATCCAAATCCTGCAACGGAAAACATCACAGTAAACTATTCGCTGGAGCATTCTGCAAAAGTTACTTATACCATCTATGATTTAACTGGAAAGCAGGTACAATCAGATTCATCAAACCGTTTCCCTGGCGCACAACAACAAAATGTTGACGTGAATAACCTTCAAGCTGGAACCTATTTGTTGAGCGTGAACGTTAATGGAAATGTGATCACCAAGAGATTTATAAAGAAATAAGCCTTATTTAACTGCATAAAAAAAGAGCACCTCCGTGCTCTTTTTCATTTAGACATATTTTTATTAGATGAACATCAACACAGGTTCTTCCAACATCGCCTTTAAGGTTTGAAGGAATGCAGATCCAGATGCACCATCCACCACACGGTGATCGCAGCTTAAAGTCAACTTCATGGTGTGTCCGGGAACAACCGTTCCATTCTTCACCACAGGAACTTCGCGAATAGCACCAACAGCAAGAATACATGCGTCTGGTGGATTCACAATAGCAGTGAATTCTTCAATGCCGAACATTCCTAAGTTAGAAATGGTGAAGGTGTTTCCTTCCCAATCCGATGGTTGAAGTTTTTTGTTCTTCGCTTTGTCGACGAATACTTTTACTTCTTGATTGATTTGAGCCAAGGTCTTGGTGTCTGAGAATCTTACTACAGGAACCAACAATCCTTCATCAACTGCAACTGCAACGCCCATGTGAACGTGATGATTGTAGCGAATGGTATCTCCTCTCCAAGATGAATTTACTTTCGGATGTTGTTTCAATGCCAATGAGGTAGCTTTGATAACCATATCATTGAACGATACTTTCGATCCAGTTGCCGCGTTCATTGCTGCACGCGCTTCAACTGCTCTACCCATATCAATTTCCATCGTTAAATAGAAATGCGGAGCGGTGAATTTACTTTCAGCAAGACGACGAGCGATGGTCTTACGCATTTGAGAAACATTCTCTTCTGTGTATGACTCAACAGCATTTGCAGATTGAACTGCAGCACCTGCCATAAATGCATCGATGTCTCTTCTTACAATTCTTCCACCATCACCTGAACCAGGTATGTATTGAAGTGGCAATCCTTTGTCCTCAGCTAATTTCTTAGCCAAAGGACTTACGCGCATGCGACCGTCGTTTACAGGCTTCGGTGCAGATGCCGGAGTTGAAACTGGAGCAACTGCTGCAGGAGCAACTGGCTTTGGTGCTTCAACAACTGGTGCGCTTGGTGCTGGAGCTACTGCAACAGGAGCTTCTTCTTTCGCTGCAGGAGCAGCGCCTTCAGCAGCAACGATAGCCGATACATCTTCACCTTCCTTTCCGAATACTGCTAACAATGCATCTACAGCTACGGTCTTTCCTTTCTCTACACCAATGTAAAGAAGAACTCCGTCTACGTAAGATTCAAATTCCATGGTAGCCTTGTCGGTTTCAATTTCCGCCAACAACTCACCACTTTTAACTTTATCTCCCACTTTCTTGTGCCATGCCGCAACGGTTCCTTCCGTCATGGTATCGCTCAACTTGGGCATACGAACTATTTCAGCCATAATTTTTTTATTAGTCGATTACGTAAGGGTAATCGTCGTGAGAATATACGTCTTTATAAATTTCTTCTTTTTCCGGAAGTGGTGAATTCTCTGCGAATTCAACAGAAGCAAGAACTACTGCTTTAATCTCTTCCTCAACCGCTTCAATTTCTTTTTCAGTCATCCATTTGTTATCGCGAATCTTGCGCAATACGAAATCAATTGGATCTTTTTCAATATACTCTTGAACCTCTTCCTTCGTGCGGTACTTCTGAGGGTCGCTCATACTGTGTCCCTTGTAACGATACGTTTGAATATCTAACAATGTTGGACCTTCACCTGCTCTACCTCTTGCCACCGCTCTGTCGAATGCTTCAGCAACTGCTTCTGGATTCATTCCATCTACTGATTCTGAAGGCATTTCGAAACTAGCACCCAATGTTTTCAAATCGGTCACATTCGATGTGCGCTCGATAGAAGTTCCCATTGCGTATTGGTTGTTTTCAATAACGAAAATGCATGGAATCTTCCATGTCATTGCCATGTTGAAAGTCTCGTACAATGCACCTTGGCGTGCAGCACCGTCTCCGAAGAAACAAACAGTAACGTGGTCTTCACCGCGGTACTTATCAGCGAAAGCTATACCTGCTCCCATTGGAATTTGAGCACCTACGATACCATGTCCACCAAACAAATTTCTCTCTTTGTCGAACATGTGCATAGAACCACCCTTTCCTTTCGAAAGTCCAGTTGCTTTGCCGTAAAGCTCCGCCATAACTCTATTCGGATCAGAACCCATCACTAACGGATGAGCGTGATCGCGGTAGGCTGTAATAACTTTATCTGTTGGCTTAATAGCCTCCATCATTCCAGAAAGAACCGCCTCTTGTCCAATGTACAAGTGACAGAATCCACCGAATTTTTGTTGAATATATAACTGACCGCACTTCTCTTCGAACTTGCGCATCAATAGCATTTCACGATACCATTTCAGGTAAGTTGCTTTGGTAAAGCGCTCTCCTGTAGCGGTAGAGGCTTTTTTAGTAGACTTAGACGCTGTTGCCATAATTTTTTGTTCCTTGCAAATATAGTTAGGAAGGCCTTGTACAAAAAGACTTCCTGTAAAAAGTGTACAATGTACACTATCTTATTGTAAAAAATACTATATGGTTTTCTTAAATTGACTCAAGAAGCGCATATCGTTTTCAAAGAAATGTCTCAAATCATCTACGCCGTATCTGAGCATAGCAATACGCTCGATACCCATACCGAAAGCGAAACCTGAATACTTCTCAGGATCAATTCCAGAAGCCGCCAAAACATTTGGGTCTACCATTCCGCAGCCCATAATCTCTAACCATCCTGTTCCTTTGGTAATTCTGTGATCGGCAGGAGTTTCCAATCCCCAATACACATCCATTTCAGCACTCGGCTCAGTGAATGGGAAGTACGAAGGTCTCAATCGGATCTTCGCTTTTCCAAAAAAGGCTTCGGTAAACATTTGTAGCACCTGCTTCATATCTGCGAAAGAAACTCCTTCGTCGATATACAATCCTTCAATCTGATGGAATTGACAATGTGCGCGACTTGAAATAGCCTCGTTTCGGTATACCCTTCCTGGCATAACAATACGAATGGGAGGCTTGGTGGTTTCCATCACACGAACTTGAACACTGCTTGTGTGTGTACGCAAGACCGTATCTGGCTGACCTTCCACAAAAAAAGTATCTTGCATATCGCGTGCAGGATGCTCTGGTGAGAAGTTCAATCCTGAGAATACATGCCAATCGTCTTCAATCTCTGGTCCATCTTCAACACTGAATCCCATACGTTCAAAAATGGAAAGAATTTCTTCACGCACCAATTGCAATGGGTGTCTACTTCCATGGCTCCATTCGCCATATGGGCGAGTAAAATCGGGAACTTCAACATTTCCTTTCTTTGCGCTGAACAAGGCTGAGGACGAATCTATTTTTTCTTGAACGGAAGATTTCAATCCGTTCATCACCGCACCAACCGCCTTCTTCTCTTCATTGGGAATGGCTTTGAATGCCTCGAACAAATCGTTCAAGATGCCCTTCCTTCCCAAATATTTCACACGGAAGTTCTCAACTTCTTCAGCAGAGTTGAGTTGGGTTGAGGCAACGTCGAGTTTTAGTTGCTCAATTTGCTCAACTAAACTCACTTGATCACCTCCATTTTCATGCTAATGTCTTGAACCGGTCTGTCTCCAGCGCCGGTAGGCATTGAAAGAATCTTATCTAAAATATCAAGACCTTCAACCACTTCACCGAATACGGTATAGTCCATATCCAATTGAGCAGTTCCACCTATTGTTTTATACACTTCGCGTTGCTCAGGTGTGTAGGCGAAATTTGGATTCTTTTGCTTCACGTATTGCTCAACTTGATTGATCTGCGCATCAGTCATGGCTTGACCTTGAGCAATGTAGAACTGGCTTCCACTTGAAGATTTAGTCGGATTTACATAATCACCTTGACGTGCAGCAGCCAAAGCACCTTTCTTGTGAATGAAGTTTGAATTGAATTCAGCTGGAATGGTATATCCAGGACCACCCATACCCAACTGGGCACCTACTGCAGCACCGCGACTGTTCGGGTCACCGCCTTGAGCCATGAATCCGCGAATGCAGCGGTGGAACAATAAATCGTTGTAAAAGCCAGATTCCACCAACTTGATGAAATTATCTCTGTGCTGTGGGGTCTCGTCATAAAGACGAATAACCATATCGCCTAATGAAGTAGATACCTTAATACGTGTGTTGGTGTGATCTGTTTGCATGTTGTTATTTGTTTGATTGTCTTTGTTTTCAATAGGCACAGGCTCTCCAATGGTTAAACTAGAGTTGCCATTATTAACGGGTTCTTGCGATTTACATCCTGTGGCATTCAAGAATAAGAGGAAAGAAAAAATGGCAAAACCCCAAAAAGATAGACGTGAATTCATTTTTTTTTCTTTAATTTGTGATACTTAACCGATTAATCGGCCACAAAATTAAGCAAACGTCTATGAAGGCTACACGAACTTTTCAATTTGTTTTTGGAATTTTATTTTTAGTTGCATCTACAATGACTTTAACCTCTTGTGTAAAAGAGGAGCCAACCATTGCTGTAGTGCGCGTGATAGATTCGAATGGTGACCCTGTTCAAGGTGCTACGGTTCGTCTTTACGGTTCTCCGTCACAAACACCTCCTCCCCCGAACGCTATCGCTTTAGACACAACTTTTATCACAGATGCAACAGGTACTGTTACAGTAGACTACTCTGAAGAATACAAGTTAGGTCAAGCTGGATTCGCTGTATTGGATATCGAAGCCTACAAAGGTGCTCTTTACGGAGTAGGTATCATTAAGATTGAAGAACAAGAAACCACTGAGGTTACAATCGAAATCTAAGAGGCTATGCTTCGTTACCGAAGTATTTCATAATTGCCTTTTTTAATAGAACTTCCTGATCTCCCGGACTCAACACCGGGAGATTTTCTTTTTTAGCAAAATGCGGCCACCCGTCCACGTCTCTTCCCTCAAACTCATAATAGCCATAGGGCTCGAGTAAGGTGCATACTGCTATGTGCATGAGTTCGAGTTTCTGATCTTTTTTGAATTTCAAATCGAAAATTCCCAATTCCTGCAGGCCTATTAAAAGGAGAATAGCAGAATAATCGAGCTTTTCGCCAAAGTTCTTCGATGCTACTTCGAGTGTCTCTTGCCACTTTTTTTCAAACAAATAATCCATGTCTTCTGTGCTTCTAAAAAATATTTTAAAAAAGATGTAACCTTTTTTGGCGAAGGTAGGTATACCCCTACATAACATACCACGTCATGAAAACTAAATTATTCACCCTAATCGCTCTCCTAGTTCTAACAACAAGCGCTTTCGCTCAAACTACTACTCAATTGTTAGATGCTCAATTGAATGTTACAAAGAATAAAGCCGCTGCAAAATACACTCGTGCCATCAGCAAAGTGGGTGAGTCGCTATTCCAAGCACAAATAAACTTCCAAACAGGAGAAGTTATGATGACCGGAACATATTTAGATGAAGCGTTAACGATCCCTCAAGGTGAGTTTGTATACTTCTTCGCGAATGGAGTTAAAGAATCTCAGGGATTATATGAAGCAGGACAACGTGTGGGTGCATGGCAACGTTGGAATTTCGACGGTGCTCAAAAACCAGATCGCTACTACCAAGAAGCAACAGCATTGCTTTCGGCAAAATAAAATAGAAGTTAACTTTAAGAAGGGGAAGGAAATAGGAAACTATTTCCTTTTTCTTTTTCCGTAAAAATTAAGACTGTGCATGGAAATTTCAATGTCGAAAATCTCTTCCAACGTAGCCTTAATATTCTGAATGCGTGGATCGCAAAACTCAAACACTTCTCCAGTGTCTGTAAGAATGATATGATCGTGCTGCTGGTTCTGATAAGCCTTTTCAAAATGTGCAATATTCTGTCCGAATTGATTCTTTCTCACGAGGGCACAATTCAACAACAATTCAATCGTGTTATACAAAGTTGCTCTTGACACACGGTATTTTTTGTTCTTCATACGAACGTATAAAGCTTCAATATCGAAATGATCTTCAATCGTATAAATCTCAGCTAAAATGGCATATCGTTCAGGCGTCTTTCGATGTAAATGCTTCTCTAAGTACGCCGTAAATATTTCTTTAACCTTATCTTGAATATCTTGTTGAGACATGTCGGCAAATGTACAACGTGAGATTTTCTCTTCCTTATAATATTTCTTCATTTCCACAATAGCCCTTTACTAACATTTGGTGGTTCACTATTTTGAAAACTGCGTTTTCAGAAAGAGCAATTCTTCGCTTACTTCGGAGAACCAAAAATTTACTGATTTACCTACCTCAAAAAAGTTCTATTAAGATGTCAGATTTGCTCAATTTCAACCTTCCAAAACACGAAGAAAACGCCATAATCAAAGTTGTTGGTGTTGGTGGTGGTGGCTCGAACGCCGTTAACTACATGTACAATAAAGGAATTAACGGCGTAGACTTCGTAGTGTGTAACACCGATGCTCAAGCGTTGGACAACAGTCCGATCTTGAATAAAATGCAATTAGGACACACACTAACGAAAGGTCGCGGAGCAGGTGCTCGTCCAGAGGTAGGACGTGATGCCGCGATGGAATCTATCGAAGAGATTCGCGCATTGTTCCATTCAGACTTACAAATGGTTTTCGTTACTGCCGGAATGGGCGGTGGCACAGGAACAGGTGCTGCTCCTGTTATTGCTCAAGTAGCAAAAGAAATGGGAATCCTTACCGTGGGTATCGTTACCGTTCCTTTCGCTTTTGAAAACAAAAAGAGAACAGCTCAAGCAACTGCGGGTATTGAAGAAATGCGCAAAGCAGTTGATACACTTTTAATCATTCGCAACGATAAGTTGCGTGAACTATACGGTAACCTTTCATTAAGCAACGCATTCAGTCACGCAGACGACGTGCTTTGCACAGCGGCTAAAAGCATTGCTGAATTAATTACCATTACCGGAATTGTAAACGTGGATATGAACGACGTTATCACGGTTATGCGTGGAAGCGGAGTGGCTATCATGGGTAGCGGAAGAGCTCAAGGTGAAGACCAAGCTATTCGCGCAGTTCAAATGGCTATGGAATCTCCATTGTTGAACGACGACGATATCACAGGTGCATCACACATCTTGTTGAACATCACTTACGGAAACAATGAATTGAAAATGGACGAGATCGGAGAAATCACTGATTTCATTCAAGAACTTGCAGGTCCAGAAGCCGATATCATTTGGGGGTACGGTAAAGACGAGCAATTGGGCGAAGACATTTGTGTGAACGTTATTGCAACCGGATTTGCTGCTAAAGAAATTGCAACACTTCTTCCTCTTAACGCAGTGAAAGAAGCTCCAGCTCCAACACCTGTATTCGTTCTTGGCGATGCGCCAACTGCAGTTGTTGTGGAACCATCACCTGTTGTTGAAGAAAATCCGGTTTTCACTTTAGACACTACTCCGGTTGTTGAGGAGACTCCGATTGCACCCGTTGCAGTTGTTGTTGAAGAAACTCCGGTAGTTGCTGAAACGGCTCCATTAAATGAAATGCCTGTTGCAGAAGTGACCGAAGAGCCTTTCAAATTGGTTATTGCTGACGAAATTGAATTGGAGATTGAAAATTCTTTCGAATCGAATCCAACCGTTGAAGAGCCTATCAAACAAGGCGCTTTATTCTCTTTCGAAGAATTCGAGAAAGCTGAAATGGCGAATGAAGAGATGGTTAAAATGGAAATGGAAGAACCTGAAATTCCAGAATTAAGCACATTCAAAATTCAAGAAAGCAACACTGCTGAAACGCCTGTTATTCCTAGCTTCGAAAGCATTCGTCAAACATCGGATCGCATGATTCCTGAAACACAAATGACTTTCAAACCGGAAGTAGTTGCAGAGAATCGCCCTCCACGCACCGAATTAATGGCGCGTAACAAAGAGCGCGAAGCGCGTATTCGTGAGTACACCATGCGCATGAAGTCTCCAAACGGATTGAATGAATTGGAAAACGAACCAGCTTACTTGAGAAGAAAAGTAACTTTGGACGAAGGAAATCATTCAAGCGAAAACACCGTATCTCGCACCATCTCTAGAGAAGTGACAGACGAAAACGGAAACACACGCATTGAACTGCGCACAAACAATCCGTTTTTACACGATAATGTAGACTGATCTTAACGAACAGTATTGCCCGATTCAACGGGACGTTCAGGGGAGAGCAACGAAAGCTCTCCCTTGTTGTTTTCAGCCATTAAGATCATTCCTGCTGATTCCACTCCTTTGATTTCTCTTGGAGCTAAATTCGCTAAGTACAACACTTGCTTTCCAACAACCTGCTCGGGTTCGTATGATTCTGCAATACCTGAAATAACGGTGCGTTCTTCGGTACCGATTCGCAATTTCAATTGCAATAATTTCTTCGTCTTGGGAACGCGTTGCGCTTCCAATACTTCAGCAATACGAAGATCCATGTTTTGGAAGTCTTCGAATGAAACATTCGGTTTAATCGATTCCATTTCAACTTCAGGTTGAACCTTAGATGCCTCTAATTTCGCAACTTGCTTCGCCACTTCTTCGTCGGTAATCTTTTGGAAAAGAATAGGCATCTCGCCTATCGCATGTCCAGCCGGAATCAATTGCGATACTTGAACATCATCCCACTTCAATCCTTCCCACTGCAAACCTGTTTTTAATTTCTTCGCGGTGTAAGGAAGGAATGGCTCTAACGCAATAGATAGCGCAGCAACCAACTGAATGCAGGCATTCAGGATACCTTCTGTTTTTTCCGGTTCGGTCTTTTGAAGTTTCCAAGGCTCTGTTTCTGTAAGAAGCTTGTTACCTATGCGGGCCAATTGAATAGCCAGGGCTTGCGCCTCGCGGAAGCGATACGCTTCAATCTTTTCACCAATCAAATTGAAGGCAGCCTGCGCTTCTTCAAATTGCGAAGAAGCATCGAACGAAGGGTTCGAAACCTTTCCACCATAATACTTGTGTGTTAAAACGAAAACGCGATTCACGAAGTTCCCAACGATATCTGCAAGCTCATTATTCACGCGGTCTTTGAAGTCGTTCCATGTAAACTCGCTATCCTTTTGTTCAGGCATAATAGACGCCAAAACGTAACGCATTTCATCTTGACGATTCGGGAAGTCTTCTAAATATTCATGCAACCAAACCGCCCAGTTTCTTGAAGTTGAAATTTTATCTCCTTCCAAATTCATGAACTCGTTAGCTGGCACATTCACGGGAAGGTTAAAGCCGCCGTGCGATTTCAATATGATTGGAAAAATGATGCAGTGGAAAACAATGTTGTCTTTCCCAATGAAATGAACCAATTCGGTTTCATCGTTCTTCCAATAGTCTTCCCAATTCTTTCCGTTCTTCTCGGCCCAAACTTTTGTGTTCGTGATGTATCCAATAGGCGCATCGAGCCACACATAAAGTACTTTTCCATCCTCAGCTGGAACAGGAACACCCCAATCTAAATCGCGCGTCATAGCGCGTGCTTGAAGACCTCCATCGATCCAGCTCAAGCACTGTCCAACTACATGCGACTTCCACTTCGAAGCGTCGTGGTGTTGCACTTCGTTTAGTTTTCCATTTTCTATGAAATCGCGCACCCATTCGCTGTGGTGTTGCATAGGCAAATACCAATGCGTAGTTTCCTTCAACACAGGCGTGCTTCCACTTAAGGTAGAAACGGGATTTATTAATTCTGTCGGACTTAAAGTCGACCCGCATTTTTCGCATTGATCTCCGTAAGCCTTCTCACTCGAACATTTCGGGCAGGTTCCAGTGATGTAGCGGTCTGCTAAAAACTGTTGCGCCTCTGCGTCAAAGTATTGTTCTGAACGGTGTGTTTCGAAGACACCTTTTTCCTTCAACTCAAGAAAAATTTGCTGACTCATCTCAATGTGTTCAGGAGATGAAGTGCGGTAATATTCATCGAACGAAATTCCGAAATCGCGGAAAGCATCGCCCATGAGTTTGTGATAAAAGTCTACAATTTCGCGCGGAGTCTTTCCTTCTTTCTTCGCACGCAACGTAATGGCAGCGCCGTGTTCATCGGATCCACAGATAAAAGCCACATCCTTTTCCTTTCCTCTTAAATACCGAACATAAATGTCGGCAGGCAAGTATGCTCCTGCTATGTGCCCAATGTGAATAGGACCATTTGCGTAGGGAAGCGCTGAGGTAACAAGGTGTCTTTTCGGTGACTTCATCTTTTTTGTGGTGTTTTGCGCAGAAAACTGCGAATTTAGCGCATCAAAGATAAAGCGATGCAACCAGCTTTTTTACAACAAGGCGATACGATTGGAATAATTGCCACCGCAAGATTCCTTACAAGCGAGCAATGGAAATTTGCTGAAGGCATTATTTCGTCATGGGGACTGAAAATAAAACTGGCCGAAAACGTATTCACGCCACAGTTTCAGCTTGCTGGAAATGTGGAAGAGCGCACGCAATCTTTCCTTTCACTTTGGAACGACCAAGAGGTGAAAGCCTTGCTGGTGGCTCGAGGTGGATACGGGACCGTTCATACCGTTGATGAAATTGATCCCTACTTGAATGCTGCAAAATGGATTTGCGGCTATTCCGATGTGACTGTTTTGTTGAATGCCTGCACGAACAAAAACATTGCGTGCATTCATTCCACCATGCCCATTTCCTTCGAACATGCTACTCAAGAAGCATTAGAGAATTTGAGGTGCGCGCTTTTCGGAGAATCTTTTTCATTCCATTGGAATGAAAATCAAATTCAAGTTGGAAAGACGGAAGGTGAAATTGTAGGTGGAAATTTATCTGTGATTTACAGTCAACTGGGATCTTCCACGCAATTGAAAACGGAAGGAAAAATTCTGTTTTTGGAAGATGTAGATGAAATGCTCTATCACGTGGATCGTATGCTCACCGCCTTGAAACGTGCGGGAATGTTCAAGAATATTTCAGGATTGATTCTCGGAGGATTCACACAAATGCGCGACAACACCGAAGAATTCGGATTTTCGAGCAATAATCCTTGGGGAAAATCCGTAGAGCAAATGATTCTTGAAATTGGATTAAGTAATGAGACTCCTGTTGCTGTTGGATTTCCGGCAGGACATTTAAACGACAATCGGGCATTTTATATGGGACGAAACGCAGAATTAATTGTGAATGAAAATTCTGCACAACTGACATGGAAATAACTACCTTTGCGTAGTTCGTGTAAAAAATACACTAACTAAGATGGGCGCTAAAAACATAACATTTTCAAACGACGAGTATTTGAATTTCGAATTGATCGGAATTAACTCGAGAGAGAAAGATTTTCGATTGGCCTGGTTTTTAAATCGTGAAATGAAATGGAGTTTGGAGCGCATGAAGCCGCACAAACTTGAAACGAAAGAGCAAAACTCAGAACATGAATTGTTCAAGTTCGTTTCCGAAGAAAATCATTACACCATTCACTTAATCTCTAATCGTTCACTTCAGGGAGTATTGATTCCTGAATATGCGCAAATTGAATATCTGCTGAAAGTTGAAGGCAGAGAAGACATAGACGAATTGTTAAAACAAATAAGAAAAATAACCAATGTGCTTGCCGCATTTCATCTGACGCAAGAAAGCCTGAAAAACGTAAGTCATTTGTTCTTCGATTGATTATGAAAAAAACGAAAATAGTAGCGACCATCGGTCCTGTATCTGCAAACAAAGAAGTTCTGAAAGGAATGATTCAAGCCGGCTTAAACGTTGTGCGCTTAAACTTTTCTCACGGAAGTCACGACGACCATTCGAGTGTTGTAGATTTTGTTCGTGAGATTGACAAAGAGTTAGGAACGAACACTGCTTTACTCGCAGATTTGCAAGGTCCGAAGTTGCGTGTGGGCGTTATGCAAGACAACGGTGTAATGTTGGAAGCTGGAAAGCAAATTATCATTACAACGGAAGAGCAAATCGGAACTGCAACGCACATTTACACGAATTACAAGGAGTTTCCATCTGACGTAAAGCCGGGTGAGCGTGTTCTGCTTGACGATGGCAAGATTGCGATTCGCATTCTTTCCACCGACGGAAAAAAAGAAGTGTTGTGCGAGATTATTCAAGGTGGAATTCTTTCATCGAAAAAAGGATTAAACCTTCCTGAAACAAAAGTGTCTCTTCCTTCCCTATCGAAAAAAGATTTGAATGATTTGGAGTTTGCTCTTTCGATGAACATCGACTGGATTGGACTTTCATTCGTTCGCACGGCGGAAGATGTTCGCGTTTTGAAAGGCATTATTGCTGAGAATGGCAAGCATGCTAAAGTGGTTGCGAAAATTGAGAAACCAGAGGCATTAGAAGTGATTGACGACATCATTCGTGAGACAGATGCTGTTATGGTTGCGCGTGGTGATCTTGGGGTAGAAATTCCAATTGAACAAGTTCCACTTGCTCAGAAGATGATTGTAAAGAAATGTGTTGAAGCTGCGAAACCCGTTATTGTTGCGACACAAATGATGGAGAGTATGATTACAAGCATGACTCCAACACGCGCAGAAGTAACAGATGTTGCGAATGCCGTATTGGATGGTGCAGATGCTGTTATGCTTAGCGGTGAAACAAGTGTTGGAGCTTATCCGGTTGCTGCAATTGCAATGATGAGTAGCATTATTACGGAAGCGGAAAAATTCCCTGGACTTTATTATTTGGAAGAAGCTCCTTACGAAATGGATGAAACTCGTTTCATCACAGACAGTATTTGCTTCAGTGCTTGTCGTGTTGCGAAGCGCACAGGTGCAACCAGCATTGCAACCATGTCGTTCTCTGGATATACGGGATATAAAATATCAAGCTGGAGACCAAACGCGCATGTATTCGTCTTCACAGGAAATAAGCGCATTCTAACGCAGTTGAATTTAGTTTGGGGCGTGAAAGCTTTCTACTACGATAAGATGGTAAGTACAGACCAAACCATTGCAGATATTCGTTACATCTTGAAGAAAAACGGATATGTTAAAGACGGAGATTTCTTAGTAAACGTAGCGTCTATGCCTATTGCGGAGCAAGGCACAACAAACATGTTAAAGATTAGCCGAATATAGTTTTCGGATTGCCTTGCAATCCGCCTGTATGAAACATTAAAACCGAACCTTCGTTCGGTTTTTTGTTTCCAACTAAATAAGCGTGCATGAGTTTCCCGGTGTAAACAACATCAAGCGGAAGATTATACTTATTGTTAATCTGTTGAATGAATTCCACCAATTGATCATTGAATTTTCCATACCCACCAAATTCATCTTCACTAAAAACAACTGCACGTTCCAACACTTCGTCAGCTGCTGCTTCATCGTGAAAAAAGTAAATGAGCTTGTTGCGAATTTCATTCCGCATGTAATGCTCACCTTTCAACGCGCTGTATATCCAAACCTTCTGGTGCGGTTTCGATTGAACAAGCAGACCTGCAGCGGTTGTTCCTGTTCCTGCGGCAACAAGCCAATGATCAAAGGCAAAATCTTCTTCGCTCACCATTTGCATGGCGCCGTTCATTCCTAAATAATTCGCTCCACCTTCGGGGACTAAAAAAGCAGACTCCCACTTGTCGTGAACCCATGCTTTCATCTCTTCTGTGTTTCGTTCTTCGTAATCGGCCCTTGAAATGAAACAAAGCTCCATGCCGCACTCTTGAGCAAACAATAATGTTGGACTGTATGACTTCGGCTCTTCCCCACGGATAATACCTACGGCATGTATACCCAATTCCTTTGCAGCTCCAGCTGTTGCGTAGATGTGATTGCTGTAGGCTCCTCCGAAAGTGACCAATTGCTTGGCGCCTCTTCGATTCATTTCTTCCAAATTGAACATTAACTTAAACCACTTGTTCCCATTGATAGTTGCGTGCATGCGGTCGAAACGCTTGACAGCCAATTTCACTGTTTCATCGATAAGTAAGTTATCGTAACCAGGAAGTTGAAAATTAATTATTTTGTTCAAGTCAGTAAATTGCATTTTTGCCATATGAAAGAAGAAGAGAATTCAAAAGTACAAGGTGAAGACTACTACTTGAGTGAAGAAGGTTATTTTATTTTTACCGAAGAATATCATTTGAAAAGAGGATATTGCTGTCTCAGTGGCTGCAAGCATTGTCCTTATGGCTACGATAAAAAAACAGGTAAAACGAAGAAATAACCTCGCATCTTTGTAAAAAACAATTGTATGCGTTCGTTAATACTTCTCGGGCTGCTCTTTCCAAACTTTCTTCTTTCTCAAATTCGTAAAGACAGTATTCATTTCTCTGGATATACTGAAATCTATTTCTCGCAAGATCAACACAACTGGAACAATCACGAGCGTCCTGAATTTTTGTACAGTCACACTTCAACCAATCACTTCGCATTAAACACAGCAGTATTAGATTTCAAATACAGTTCTAAGCGCTTGAAAACGCAACTTTCATTGGTTGAAGGAACATACGCGAACAAAGTAACATCAGCAGAACCTATTGGCTTTGGCGCGCTCTACGTTGGAAACATCTCTTACAAATTAAGTCCTTCAAAAGATCTTTGGCTTCAGGCAGGCGTTTTCCCTTCGCACATTGGGCTTGAATCTGCCATTGGATTTTCCAATTTGTCTATGACCAGAAGTCTCGCTACAGAGAATTCTCCCTACTATGAAAGCGGATTAAATCTTCAATACACTTCAAATAACAATAAATGGTTCGGATCTCTCCTGCTTCTTAACGGATGGCAAACGATGTCTCTTATGCCACAACAGGCTTTACCTGGTCTTGGGACTCAAATTCAATTCAAACCGAACTCAAAGATTACGTTGAATCATTCCACTTACATCGGAGAAGTGGCTGTTTTGGATAGTTCTCAATTAAGGTTCTTTCAAAACTTGTATGCAAGTATTTTGCTAAAAGACAAATGGACCGTTCAACTTCAAGCGGACTATGGAATGCAAGAAACGGGGAATGCCGGATTCGACAAAAGTTGGATGACCGGATTTTTTGGAATCTCTTATCAATTGAATGAGAAGCTAGCCCTAGTAGGCAGAGCAGAGCTGTTACGCGATAAAAACAATTTGGTTATTTCCGGGGTGAACAATGATTTATGGGGATACAGTTTCAATTTAAATTATTTACTCGATAAGCATTTGATGTTTCGAGCTGAATGGAGAAACATTACCTCCAACAGCTACACCTTTGCATTTCAGAATTTCAGCGAAAACCACATGAACGGATTAAATTTGTCGCTTGCAGCGCAATTCTAGCATTTCAAACTATGTCAACATTTCACACTCAAATACAAGAAGGAATCCCAAGTTACTTGCCGGAAATTCCTTCCATGGATTCAACCATCAATCGTGCTCCGAAGCGAAAAGAAATTCTTTCGAATGAAGAGAAGGGCTTGGCCTTGCGCAATGCCCTGCGTTATTTCCCAGCGGAACTTCACGAAACTTTAGCAGCTGAGTTCGGTGAAGAATTGAAAACTTACGGACGCATTTACATGCACCGCTATCGTCCAACATACGAAATGTATGCACGTCCGATTTCTGAATACCCCGCCAAATGCGAGCAGGCGGCTTCGATCATGCTCATGATTCAAAACAATTTGGATCCACGCGTTGCGCAACATCCGTATGAGTTAATCACTTACGGAGGAAACGGTGCAGTCTTTCAAAACTGGGCGCAGTATCGTTTGGTGATGAAGTATTTGAGTGAGATGACTGAAGAACAAACGTTGGTGATGTATAGCGGGCATCCGATGGGACTCTTCCCTTCTAGCCCTTCTGCACCGCGCGTTGTGGTGACGAACGGTATGATGATTCCGAATTACAGCAAGCCAGACGATTGGGAGAAATTCAATGCATTAGGTGTAACGCAGTACGGACAGATGACTGCTGGATCGTACATGTACATAGGCCCGCAAGGTATTGTGCACGGCACAACCATTACGGTTATGAATGCGGCGCGCATGCTTCGCAACAAGCGTGGCGATAAAAA
>JANQWV010000019.1 GCA_030729695.1 Flavobacteriales bacterium
CACATTCGCCTCCGGCATTCGTTGCTTCGCAACATTAGTGGCTACGCCACATTCTTGCGTTCCGTCCAATACTTCTGCAACTCCCTCTTCACCTCATCCTTCAACACCCACAATCCAATGAGGTTCGGGAAGGCCATGCCTAAGATCATCATGTCGGAAAAGTCTACGACTGCACCGAAACTGCTAACGGTTCCGAGAACAGTGCAGAATAAGAAGAGGAGGTTGAACGATTGCTTGATCCACCACTTTTCGCCGAACAAATAAGCCCAACTTTTCATTCCGTAATAAGACCAAGAAATCATGGTCGCGTAGGCGAAAAGGACAATGCAAATTAAAAGAATCCAATCGGTCCAAGGAAAGACAGAACGAAATGCCGCTGCTGTTAATGCGCTTCCGTTTAGTCCGTGAGCGTCTGTTGCGAATCCGGTGAACACCAATACCAATGCGGTCATGGTGCAAACAACAACAGTGTCAATAAACGGTTCTAACAACGAAACCATTCCTTCGGTTACAGGCTTGTTTGTTTTCGAAGTCGAGTGTGCAATACTTGCCGATCCAATTCCAGCTTCGTTGCTGAACGCCGCTCTGCGAAAGCCCATCATCATAACGCCAATGAATCCACCTTTCATTCCATCTGGAGAAAAGGCACCGTTAAATATCAATGAAGCAGCTTCGCCAATGTGCGAAATGTTCATTCCAATAATTACCATTGCAAATCCGCAATACACCACAACCAGGGCTGGAATCATTTTGTCTGTCACGCGGGCAATACTTTTTATTCCGCCGACAATAACAAATCCCACTGCGATAGCAAATGCAACACCTATCCAAAGCGCGTATTCTTCAGAACCGGGAATGGTGGTTTTCACCATATCAAACGCCTGATTCGCTTGTACCATGTTTCCTCCGCCAAGCGTTCCGCCAACACACATGATTGCAAAAATGACAGCCAATACTTTTCCACTGCGCTGCCATCCTTTCTTTGCTAAGCCCGCACTCAAATAGTACATAGGTCCGCCGCTGACTTCGCCTGTTGCAGAGATTTTTCTGTACTTCACACCCAAGGTGCATTCAACGAACTTGGTCGTCATTCCGAACAGTCCAGCAACGATAATCCAAAACGTTGCACCCGGACCACCAACCGCAATAGCCACTGCCACCAAAGAAATATTTCCCAATCCCAAAGTTCCACTTAACGCAGCAGACAAGGCTTGGAAGGGGGTAACCTCTCCTTCGTCGGTCTTCTTGGTGAATTGTCCAAATGTGATTTTCCACGCATGTCCAAATGCGCGGACATTGATAAATCGGAAGTAAAAAGTAAAGAATACAGCGCTGCCGATAAGTAAAACAACGACTAACCAAATCTCTGTTTTTACCGGATCTCCATTCGGATGTTTGATTTGTTTTCCATCGTTGTCGTATAAATTTCGGTCATATAAATTGAATGCAGCGAAAGGGTCGTAGAACAGCACTGTTCCGAAGGCGTCAACGATTGGAACAAAAAATGAATTCATCTTTTCCTCGCTTGAAACCGCTGGTATGGAGAAAGTCTGCTCTTGCTTGTTGCCATTCGCAAAGGTCACTTGAACGGTATAGTTAATTCCTTCTTTCAGTCCTGAAGCTGCTATAGAATCCACACTTTGAAGATTCGACCAATGTGCAGAAGTGATGCTATCGGTACTAACTACAGCGGCCGTTCCGTCGCCAATGTTGTGCGATTGCGGATTGAGCTGCAATTGGAAATTTTGAGCGAAAAGGGTTGATGCCGAAATCAGAATTGCCGCAAGGCTCAACGATTTAAGAAAAGGTTTAATTATTCTCATGGCCTAAAAATAGGCTATTTCAACAAGTTAGTTCCCGATGTGAATAGGTTGTGGATATTTGAATTCGACGAACCACGATTTTTTATTCATCTTTGTATCGTTATGGCAGAAAATTTCATCGTTTCAGCAAGGAAGTACCGCCCAGACAACTGGGATTCAGTGGTTGGACAAAAGTCCATTACCACCACCTTGCGCAATGCCATAGAAACCAATCAAATTGCACAGGCTTATTTGTTTACCGGCTCTCGTGGAGTAGGTAAAACTTCTTGTGCGCGCATCTTCGCGAAGGCCATCAACAACATGTTAGATGCCACTCCCGAAGAATTAGCTTTTACCATTTTCGAACTAGATGCGGCTTCAAACAATGGAGTCGACGACATACGTGCTATCGTTGATACCGTGCGCATCCCACCACAAGTTGGCAAGTACAAGGTATATGTGATAGATGAGGTTCACATGCTTTCAGCAGCCGCTTTCAACGCATTTTTGAAAACGTTGGAAGAACCACCTGCACATGCGATTTTCATTCTAGCCACAACAGAGAAGCATAAGATTATTCCAACCATTTTAAGTCGTTGTCAAATCTTTGATTTCAATCGAATCAAAGTGAAAGACATGACCGAGCATTTGCAACACATTTGTAAGCAAGAAGGAATTGAGGCGGAAGAAGATGCACTGCACGTGATTGCAACAAAGGCAGACGGCGCCATGCGCGATGCTTTGTCAATCTTCGATCAGGTAGTTGCATTTTGTGGAAGGAAATTAACCTACGACCTAGTTATTCAGAATTTGAATGTGCTCGATTATGAGTACTACTTCAAATTGACTGATTTGTTTTTCAAAGAAGATATTCCAAACGCCTTGTTGGTGTTGAATGAAGTGGTTGAAAAAGGTTTCGATGTACATCACTTCGTAACCGGATTAGGCGCACACTTCAGAAATTTATTGGTTTGTCGCGATGCACAAACACTTTCATTAATGGAAGTGACTGAAGGTGTTGCCGCGAAATACAAAGATCAAGCAGCTGCAAGCGATTTGCGTTTCTTAATTCAAGGTATTGATTTAGTGAACGACACCGACTATCACTACAAGTCTTCACGTCACCCACGTTTGTTGGTTGAACTTCTGCTCATGAAATTGTGTAGCGTTCCGCAAAACTTGCGCGAGGGTGAAAAAAAAAAGTGAAAATCTTAGCGTTTCGCGGAGCTGAAAAGTTCATCGGAGCACCACAAGCAAGAACAACTTCTCCAGCAACTTCATCGCTACCCCCAAGTCCTTCAAACGAACTTGTTATTGAGAAAACGGAATCCGTTGCAATTGAATTCAACAACGAGAAACAACTTCCGAATAAAACGGTACTCGATCCTGAAAAAAGGAAGCTAGCCGGATTGTCTCCCGACAATATTTCCATACGATACAATCCGCAAATTCAGATTGAAACAGAAGCTGACGAACCAGTTGTAGAAGAAAAGGCTGAACGCATTTATACCGAAGAGGAAATCAATGCGGCTTGGATGGGATACGTGGAAGAACTTATGGATTTCAACTCGCAAGCGGCATCTGCACTGAAAGTAACAAAGCTGAATGTTCTTCCCGATAATGAATTGCATCTGATTTTCCCAGGAACGACACAAATGGAATACTTCAACGAAGAGCGTGCTCCTTTAATGGGCTTCATGCGTAAGAAGGGTGTTGTAGGATTGAAGTTGAAATTGGAAATCGCACAGGGCAATTCAGTAGCAAGGGAAATCGTAACCGATCGCGCGCGTTTTGAAAAAATGATGGAGAAAAACCCAGCGGTGAAAACGCTCTGGGAACGTTTCAAATTAGTAATCGATTAATTCATGCGCGTAGACAAATACCTCTGGTGCATCCGTGTTTTCAGGACACGCTCGCTCTCAACAGCTGCTTGTAAAGCCGAGAAAGTATGGGTGAACGGAGAGTTCGTTAAAGCTTCGCGTGAATTGAAATTGAAAGACGTCGTTCGTGTAAGAAAAGGCCCCATTCATTTTCAATTTGAAGTCATCGATTTTCCAAAGAGTCGCTTGGGTGCGAAGTTGGTTTCAACCGTTACCAAAGATGTTACAGCAGCCGATGAATTGGCGAAGTTGGAACGCATTCAACTTCAAATGAAAGCCACGCCGTACTTCGGCGTGGGAAGACCTACGAAGAAAGATCGTCGCCAGCTCGACGACTTTATGTATTACGAAGATCTCGAACAAGATGACAGCCAGTAAAGCACTGCAACTTCAACCTGAAGATATTCAGCAATTGCGCAATGAAGTGCTATGGCCGCATAAGTCTTTCGAGAATTGCATTTTGGAAACCGATAGACTTTCAACAACGTTTCATTTCGGTGTGAAGGTAGACGGACTTACTGTTGCGACGGTTACTTTTCAGCAAGAAAAATCGGATAAATTGAAGCAAGATTCTTCGAAAGATGTTTCACAAGATGCGTTGCAAGAAAAACAGTATCGTTTGCGCGCCATGGCGGTGCGTGAAGGATACAGAGGACAAGGGTTTGGAGATGTTATTGTTGAAGCTGGATTAAATCATTTGAGAGAATTAGGCGTGGAAGTGGTGTGGTGCGATGCACGTGTTGCCGCACTGAATTTTTATCGCCGACTTCATTTCAATGAATTGGAAGAGGAGTATGAAATTCCAATTATTGGCATGCACCGGTTCATGTGGAAAGTATTAAGTTCGCAAGTATGAATGCAATCCTGAATTCATTTCGCACGCACAGTTCGGCTTGGTTAACGGCTCTGTTTGCATTTGCTTTGTTCGCGGTGGTGTCTTTCACCAATCATATTTTTTTCAGGACTTACGCGCTAGATCTTGGCTTGTATACAAACGCACTTTACGACTACGCACACTTTCGTTTTGCAGACACTTCTCTTTTCCTTCCGGAAAACAAAAACCTGTTAGCCGATCATTTCGACTTGTATCTCATGTTGTTCTCTCCACTTTCGTGGATTTTCA
Source organism: Flavobacteriales bacterium (assembly GCA_030729695.1). Taxonomy (GTDB): domain Bacteria; phylum Bacteroidota; class Bacteroidia; order Flavobacteriales_D; family Sanyastnellaceae; genus CAIZGX01. The sequence continues at coordinate 4,806 of JANQWV010000019.1, forward strand.
GATCGTACACGTTACTCGTTGTGCAATGTGTGGCAGTGATCATTGGTGGATTCGGAATTTATTTTTTGTTGAATGAAAATGAAGAGACACGCCCCTATAGAATTTGGGGAATGGCAATGTTCTATTTGTTTTTCGGAACACTCGCAGCATTGGCGTACGACTATCACAGCAATGTGATTTCGGCCATGGCGCTTCCTTTTTTCTTTCTCATGGTGAATCGAAAAGCATGGTTGAAAGCCTTTGCCTTGCTGGTGTTTATGTGTTTAGGAAAGGAAAATGTTTCACTCTTTTTATTCTTCGTTTCATTGGGTTTGTTCTGGAAATATTTCAAGGTGAAAGAGAGTCGGAAATACATTCTGCTTTTCGCTGGTTTCAGTGTCTTGTATTTCTTGTTTATGGTGAAGTGGGTAATGCCGACCATTGCCGGAGAAAAAGATTTTGTTCATTTCGGGAAGTATCCGGTTTTAGGCGGAGACATGACTGCGGCAATCAAATTCATGATCATGCATCCGATTGAATTCATTCGTTTGCTGTTTGTAAATCATATGCCTGAAGATCCAACCTACAACAATGAAAAGGTTTTCTTCTATTTGGTTTTGTTCGTTGCTGGCGGATGGGCGCTGTTTGTTCGTCCATGGTATTTCGTGATGATCCTTCCAATTATTATTCAAAAAGAATTGACGAATCAGCCGAGTACCTGGGGATGTGTTTATCAATACAGCATTGAGTTTGCTCCAGTAGTTGTTGTCGCGGTTGTGGAAGTAGTTTCTAGGTGGAAATTCAGTGCGAATAGAGTAGGAACCGTTCTCATTTTCTTCACGCTGTCAAGCACGGTATACGGTTTAGTTGAACGTTCGAAGGCTTGGGAAAAAGAACGCTTTATCTTCTGGCAAAAGCCGCATTTCAAACCGCATTATGATTTGGCTGATGTGAAGGTGCTTATAGAAAAGATTCCTGGCGATGCTTCTGTCATGGCCAATTCGGCTTATGTTGGTCAATTGGCCTATCGCGACAAATGCTATACGTTGCCTTTTGTGAAGGATACTGAATTTATTCTAATCAGTTCGGTAGAGTCTACTTATCCGTTAAGTGTAGATCAGATGAACGAATTCATTCAAGCCATTCAAGTCGATAGCACTTGGAATTTAGTTGAACAGCGTGGACACGTTTATTTGTTTCAACGCAAACCGTAGTTCCAATACAAAGGGGTAGTAGGAATTTCAGGAGATTGAATGGTCTTTTCCATCCACAACACATCGTGCCATTGATTCAATTTGAATCCAACGTTTTTGTAAGTAGCGAATTTCTCAAATCCCATCTTGTGATGAAATCCAACGCTCGCATCATTCGGAAGCGCAATCACCGCGAAAGCTTTACAAATGTGAATTCGTTCAAGCTCATTGAAGAGTTGGGTGTATAGCGTTGTTGCAACGCCAGATTTTTTGTTTTGATCTTCGACGTAAATAGAGACTTCAACATTCCATTGGTAGGCTGCGCGATCGCGATAGGCTGAAGCATAGGCATAGCCGATGACGTTTCCGTTTTCTTCAGCAACCAAATAAGGAAATCGTTTGGAAATTGTATCGATTCGATTTGAAAATTCTTCTAGCGAAGGTGCTTCCAATTCAAAAGAGACAGCGGAACCCACGACGTACTTCGAGTAGAGACTTAAACAGAAGTCTGCGTCAGAAATTTTAACAGGACGGATGCTTATGCTCATCTGCGAATCACACGTTCAAGTGTTCTTCCTCTTGAAGAATTTATTTGAACGAAATAAGTTCCGCGAGTTTCAGGCAGCTGAATACGCGCAACAACACTTCCAATTTTTCTTCGCTCAATAAATCTTCCATCTATGGAATAGATTGCAATTTCATCTACAATTGCACCGTTCGACGTAAGGTTCACCCAACCGTCTGAAGTTGGATTCGGGAACAACAAGAAAGTAGGAATACGAATTTCTTCAACTCCAACAATAGTGCTCATAAGTGTTTGAGCGCCTACTTGCACAGGGTCTGCACCTTCCGCGTCGTACATCGAACGGAAAGAGTTAATCGCTTCATTATCGAAGGTGAACATTTCTTCAAGATACTTCGGTGGAACAGTCTGATACATCAAACGAGCAGTCACGTGCAAGTTTCCAGAGAATCCGTTCAAAGGAATGTGAACTCGAATTTGATCGGTTCCGCTTCCTTCGTTGCCGTTCGGGAAGTGATTGAAGTTCGGGTCGTACAAAGCGTCACCCACAATCTTAGTGGTGTCGTAAGAAGCATGATTCACAGAGAAACCAATAGGAGTAAGACGGTTGTCTTTGAGCATCACATCGGCACGTTCAAGAACCGTAGTTCTGTTTCCGTTTACATCTCCCATGACCATTTCATAAATCTGAACTTGGTCTTGAGAAGTAATAAGGTCGTAGTGAGGTTCCCATGTGTTGTCTTCTCCAACAAGGCGATATTGATTATCCATTTTTCCAGAATGGAAGATTTCATTTCCAGCATCGTCAACCGCAATAATTTCAACATATGCGCGTCTTGATGGATAACCGCTTGGGAATTTGTGTCCAGCTAAGTTTGACAATTTAATTGAGTACTTCGCCGTGTCATTTTCAATGCCTGTTTCGGTAAGCGCAACAAGAGCCGTTTCAGTTTGAAGAAGAGTGGTTGTGCGTTCAATAGCGGTGTTGAAGTGTTCTTCGGTTGCGGTCACTCCTAAGAATGCTGCGTTGTTCTTTAGAAGGCCAAGCATGAATGTGTTTCCACCAACCAGCCAGTGTTGTCCATACGGTTGGCGTTGCGGAAGGAAGAGGTATCCCGACGCAATAACAACTCCTTCGCCTGTTTCGGGCATGTGACAACCCTGACATTCTTGTTGAAGTCCAGGTGTGTCGTTGTAAGAAGAGTTCAACCATTCGTGATAGGTGGCTTGTTCAATGAAGTCGTTTCCGGTGTAGTTTCCTTCCAAATCAGCGGTGTGCGTAGATAAACTATGACATCCTGCACAAGTCTCCGATTGGCGCATTTTAGCGTGTCCAAGAGGGCGGTAACCTACGAAGCTTTGCATCATAGCTTCGAAGATTGGAACCTCCTGCTCTTCAGTGATAAACGGACCGTAAATGGTATCTCTATGGAAGAAGAGATCTCCACTGAAATGTTTTCCGACACCTTGCGGACCGTCCATTTTTTGTTGGTGACATGCTCCACAATTAACCCCATCGAGTGCCAAAGAGTCTAAGGCAAGTTCTTCCATGGTGTAGTTCGGATTGTTTAAGTCTAGAAGATTTGTGAAGCGTCCAACTGGTGCGTGACAAGAGGTGCATTTGTTTACGAGTTCTTGTGAATGCGCTGGGTTAACTAAAATTTCGTGATTCACTTTGGCTTTCCAGAAAGGATCTTTGGCAGAGTTGGCCATCATGGTTCCTCTCCAATTGGTTGCTGGACTTACATCAGAACCTTCAGAATTTATATTAGCGAAATCAATTGGATCATCTCCGTGACACCCGCCGCAACGTCCGGACCCAGTGAAAAAACCATTGTCACCAAAAGGAAGATTTGTTTGGGTTAACAGCTTTACCATTTCCACGCTTCCGTGATGTCCTTTTTTAGGTTTCTCATCGGACCATGAAATGTTGAACAAAGAGACCACTGTTAGAAGGACTAACAATGCTGTAATTGACTTATTCTTTGCGCAGAGTGTTGGGATTCTCGACATACGTTTTTTTTCTGTAGGCGAAAGATACATTTCATTCGCGTTAAGCAAAAAAAATAATTGAAGGAAAGTTGGAAAATCTGCGATTTGTCAGGAAAAGACAATCTCCATCAATGGCGGCTCGCTGAATTGATCGTTGATTGCCTTGAGTAAATCGGTGCGCGATTGGAAAAGCTCGGCGCGCAAGGGGGCCGATTCGAAATGCAAATGAAGTTGGTTCCCCTTGATGGTTATCTGCTTGGTCTTTTTGTAGAGAATTGGACCAACGGCTTTTTCATAAGCTTCAATTATCTGAAGCTCATTTAATTTGCGTTGAAGAGGAGACCTCTTGATCCACTCGCCAATGGCGTCTTTCAAGGAAAATTCATTTCTTGTGCTCATGGTTGGTGGGTTTCTTCAGGAAGGATAAAATTGTTTTGAAGGGAAATGGTTTCGAATTCCATTTCAACTTCAGCTAATAAGCGCGGAGTTTTTTCGAGGTCCGTATCTGAAAGGAAAATTTGCGACTGCGTATTGTCATTCAACCAGCGTAACAAAGATCGCAGACGATTGTCGTCGAGCTTCTCTGAAATGTCGTCCAGAATAAGTAAAGGTGATTTATTTAGAAGCCCCTTCGTGTATTCCAACTGCGCCAATTTAAGGGCGAGCAAGAAAGTTTTTTGCTGACCTTGTGAGGCGAATTTTTTCAGCATTTTCCCTTGCAATTCGAAAATGATATCGTCTTTCTGAATTCCTTTGGTGGTGCGCTCTGCGTATATGTCACGCTCGAGACTTCCTTCCAACAGAGATAAATAATTTTCTTCGTTTACTTCCGATTCGTAGCGCAGAACGGGTAATTCCTCGGCTTGAGAAATTTCGTTGTAAATCGATTCGAATACAGGGGCGAAACTTTCAAAGAAGCTTTTTCGAGCAAGGAAAATCTGCGTGCCGCTGTAATTCAGTTGTTCGTTGTATATGGAAATAATTTCAGCCAGTTCTGACTTTCCGTAACGGTTGTTTTTCAAGACAGCGTTTCGTTGGTCTAGAATGTGGTTGAACTGAATGAGCAATCGGAGATATTCTGAAGAAGTCTGCGACAAGGTCTGGTCGAGCCATCGGCGACGAACATCGCTCGCCTCGCGAATCAGGTCAATGTCATTCGGAGTAACCATAACCAACGGAAGAACACCAATGTGTTCCGACAATCGATCATATGCCTTCCCATTTTTACTCACCTGCTTCTTTTTATCTCGAAAGAGTGCGTAAGAAATTTTTGCGGGTTCATCTTCGATTTCATACTCGCCATTGGCCGCACCTTGTTCTTTCCCGTCTTGAATGGAAAAGCTGTCGGTATGCGAAAAGTAGCTTTTGCAGAAGCTCAGGCTGTAGATAGCATCAAGGATGTTGGTCTTCCCAATCCCGTTTTTCCCCAATAAACAATTCACTCGGGGGCCAAAGCGGGCCTCGAAAGCGTCGTAGTTCTTAAACTGAAACAACTGGAGTTTATGGAGGGTAATTCTTGACATACAATTAGAAGTGTCAAAATTATTCGGAATTTAGTATATTCGCACCTCAATTTACGCACATGTCAAAGAAAAATATCGCAGACCAAGAAGTTAGCAACAACGAAGCTCATGCTTCAAACACAACTTCAAACTTTTTCGAAAAATACAGAAAGCCATTGATGGCAGTAGGTATTGCTTTGGTTGTTGGAGTTGGCGGATACTTCGCTTACGATGCAACAATTGCTCAACCTCGCGAACGTGAAGCGGCAAACGCTTTATGGAAGGCGCAGTATTATTTGTCAATCGACAGTATTGACTGGGCTTTGAATGGTCATGAAGATGCTCCAGGTTTCCAAAGCGTTATTGATAACTACGAAGGGACAGATGCTGCGGAATTAGCGCATTACGGCGCTGCTATTTGTTTCCGTACGAAAGGAGATTTCGGAAATGCATTGGCTCACTTCAAAGAAGTAAACGTTGACGATCAAGCGGTTTCTGTGTATGTTCTTGGAAATATCGGTGACATGAATGTAGAGTTGGGTCAGTTAGACGAAGCGGCGAAATACTTCGAGAAAGCAGCTGCTCAATCTAAATCAAACGGAACCCGCGACGCATTAGCTGGAGAGTACTTATTGAAAGCTGCTCGTGTATACATTGAGCAAGGCAACAAAGACAAAGCGAAAGAGACATTAGAAAAGGCAATGGAAGGTATCGACAATCGTTCTGCAACATATGTTGAGGCAGACAAAATGTTGAACTACTTGAAAGCGCAAGGATAATGGCAACAGTTAATCTTTCAGAAGAAAGAGCAATTGTTCTTCCTGAAATTCAAAATCACCGAGTGGTTATTTTGGTTTCTCGTTGGAATGAAGAAGTAACAGAGAATTTATACAACGGAGCATTGGAAACACTGCTCCGTCTTGGTTTTCAAGAGTCTCAGATTGAAAAGGAATACGTTCCTGGAAGTTTTGAATTACCTCTTGGCGCGAAATGGGCGACTGAAAAGCCAGGCGTGACCGGTGTTATAGCATTAGGATGTATTGTTCGAGGAGAAACCCCACATTTTGAATACGTGTCAATGGCGACTGCTCAAGGTATTCAAGACATAGGACTGCATTCAGGAAAACCTGTGGTGTTCGGTGTTCTTACCGATGATCACATTGAACAAAGTCGCGCTCGCAGCGGAGGTGTTCTCGGAAACAAAGGTGTCGACTGCGCTCAGGCATTGGTTGAAATGCTTGCACTGCAATCGAAGCTGAAGTCGTAAAATCACAAACTTTTTACTAAATTCGTTCAATGCGCAAAATTTTACTCATTGGATGCTTAAGCCTGTTGGTTCAGTTAGGACTTGCGCAGGTGGTTCATTTCATTGAGAACAAAGGTCAGTGGCCTTCGCAAGTGAAGTACAGTGCTGCTACAGAAAACGGCAGGACTTTTTTCGAGAACAACGCCTTCACTCATCACTTCTTCGATTTGTCTGAAATAGCTAAGGCCCATGCTGGTAAGGAGTTTGAGCCTGTCATGCGCGGACACGTGTTTCGTCAAGTGTTTCGAAATGCCCACCCCGAAAAGGTTACAGCAGATGCCTTTCAACAAACGCGATACAATTACTTTTTAGGAAACGATCCGTTGAAGTGGGGAAGAGACTGCCGCGAGGCGAAAGGATTTCGTTATCAAAATTTTTATTCAGGCATTCATCTGCACGTTTATCAAAACGACTTCTTCATGAAGTACGATTGGGAGTTGCAACGAGGTGCGTCACCTGCGCAAATTCAATGGACTTACGAAGGAACCGACGATGTTCGTGTGGAAGATGGAAGGCTTATTGTTCGCACTGCATTAGGTGAAATCGTTGAGCAAATTCCAATCGCATATCAAATGATTCCGATGGAAGGCGAGGCCGCGGGAAACAATCCGCCATGGAAGACACGCGTTGAATGCGCATTCGTGAAAAACGGAAATACCATTTCTTTTCGAGTTGGAAAGTATAATCCGAGATATGCTTTAATCATTGATCCCGAGCTCATCTTTTCTTCCTACAGCGGAAGTTTCGACGATAACTTCGGATATACCGCAACCTATGACAGTCAAGGTAATTTAATTTCTGGAAGCAGTGCTTTTGGACAAGGCTATCCAACGACAATCGGCGCCTATCAAACGACATGGGGGGGTGGCGATGGACAAGGAAGTTTGGCGGGAACAGATATGGCCATTTCGAAATACGATGCCTTAGGAACTTTTTTGCAATGGAGCACTTTCTTGGGTGGTGCAAATGATGATTTGCCGCACAGCCTTATCTGCAATAGCAATGACGAACTGATTGTATTAGGAACGACTTCAAGTGGAAATTTTCCTGTAACATCCAATGCATTTGATAACTCATTTAACGGCGGTGCCAACTTCGCTCCGTTCGGTGTAGGTGTGCAATATGTAAACGGCAGCGATATCATAGTTGCGAAATTGAATGTGAATGGAAACACGCTTGAAGCTTCCACCTTTGTGGGTGGAACCGGTAACGACGGTGTGAATACTGCGGCAGGATTGAAGTTCAATTATGCCGATGAATTTCGAGGTGAAGTAGATCTTGATGCAAACGACAATGTCTATGTCGTGAGTTCAACCTATTCAACCAATTTTCCGACAGTGAATGCATTTCAATCGAGCATAGGTGGATTGCAGGATGCGTGTGTCTTTCAACTTTCAAGTGATTTGTCGCAAATGAATTGGAGTACGTATTTAGGCGGAAGCGATGACGACAGCGGATTCAGTTTGGCTGAAGATAATGCGGGGAATGTCTTCGTGTGTGGAGGAACTCAATCGGTTGATTTTCCTTTAGCAGGAAACGGATACGGACAAGTTTTTAATGGTGGAAATAGCGACGGATGGATAGCAAAATTGAATCCTTCAGGAGCGTCGCTGCTAACTTCGACCTATTTCGGAAGCAACGTTTTTGATCAATTGTATTTTATTGAAACGGATAACGTCGATGATGTTTTTGTATACGGACAAACGCGTGCTGCGAATTCAACCTTTGTTGTGAATGCCGCATTCAGTCAGCCCAACAGCGGTATGCTCGTTACGAAATTCCCGAATGATTTATCGTCGATTGTTTGGAGCACCGTATTCGGAACGGGTGGTGGAGAACCGAATCTTTCTCCAACTGCATTTTTGGTCGATGTATGTGGAAAGATTTACCTCAGTGGATGGGGAGGAGCAGTGAATGAATACTCCACTATGGAAGCGGGATATACAACAGGTTTGATCACAACTCCTGACGCATTTCAAACTACGACTGACGGAAGTGATTTTTATTTGCTAGTCTTGGAAGCCGATGCAAGTGCTGTTACATACGCCTCTTTCTTTGGTGGAAACATCAGTGCCGAACACGTAGATGGTGGAACCAGTCGCTTCGACCGAAAGGGAATTATTTATCAAAGTGTTTGCGCGGGTTGTGGTGGGAATAGCGACTTCCCAATTTTTCCTCCGAATGCTGTTTCAGCAATCAATAACAACAGTTGCAACAACGGTGTTTTTAAATACGATTTCCAACTGCCGCTTACTGTCGCTAATTTCAATGCTCCACCCTTTTTGTGCGAAGGTTCAACCATTCAGTTGGTAAGCACCTCTTCTTTAGCCGCTTCAGTTCAATGGCATTTCAGCGATGATAACTCTACCGTATTTGGAAACAGCGTGGTTCACACGTTCAATACGCCTGGAACCTATACGATAACTTTGACAGCTCAGAACCCAAATACGTGCAATGCGGTAGATACTATTTCAAGAACAATTACTGTCGTTGCGCCAATTGTTGAAACGCTCGCCGATGTTACTGTATGTAGCGGAATTCCTGTTCAGTTGGGACAAGTGAGTGCTGATCCGAATGCGGTTTATACCTGGACACCAAACGATGGAAATTTGAGCGATGTGAACGGACCACTTCCGATTTTTACAGGAAGTTCCAACGCATCATATCAGTTGTTGGTTCAGCATGATGTGTGCACAGATACACTGACTCAAAACGTTGTAGTTCCGCAATTGGAATTAACACTTCCCAATGACACTTCACTTTGTGTTCCTGATAATGTTGATCTCAATGCACTCGTAAGTCCTTCAACAGGAGACTTGATTTGGAGCGCTTCTCCAGACTTTTCGAATCCATTAAACACCAATTTCCAAGACCTCTCAATCAATGTTTTTGTAAACGGAATGCAAACGTATTTCGCGCAATTGACTAGTCAAGGTTGCACCGTTGAAGACAGCGTTTCAGTTTTCATGGTTGGTGATCAAGCAACTATTCAAGGCGATTTTACAGCGTGCTACGGCGACACGGTTTCATTGTCTGTGTTGAATCCAAATCCGACATTTAATTACCAGTGGCAATCAAATGCGCAGTTGTTAAGCGGACAAGGGACTTCTTCGGTTGAGTTTATAATTACAGCAGGTACAACAGTGTCTGTTTCTGCCGCAACACCAAGCGGATGTTTCGCTCAAGACACTGTTCAAGTTGCGGTGAGTGCGTTGAATGCTTCGACAATTGATGCGAGTGCGACACCAGCTGTTGTTTTGGTAGGGACGAACGTCCAGTTGAATGCGAGTCCTATTAATGCCGGTTATAATTATGTCTGGACACCCAATATTGGATTAAGCAATGCCAACATTCACAATCCAAATGCTTTTGTTGAAACGACTACAACCTACAATGTAGCGGTCTCTGATGGTGATTGCATTCAGCAGGATAGTGTCACGGTGCGCGTGGTCGATTTTATATGTGGAAGACCAACCGTGTACGTTCCGAACGCCTTCACTCCGAATTTAGATCAAGCGAACGATTGGTTATACGTGAGAGGTAACTTCATCACAGAATTAAACTTCAAGGTCTTCGATCGTTGGGGTGAATTGGTTTTCGAAACACAAGATCAAAGTATTGGTTGGAATGGCTATTACAAAGGGAAGAAAGTAGATCCCGCTGTCTTTGTGTACTACCTCCGCACTGTGTGTGAGGGTGGAGAAATATATTTCGAAGAGGGAAATATTACGGTGCTAGAATAAGATCAGAATGATAGAAAGAATGAGAAACGGAAAGAGAATGAGAAAGAGTAAGCTCGCGTGCTTGTTCGCCTTATTCGTTTTTTGCTCTCGCTCTATTGCCCAAGATATTCACTTCAGTCAGTTTGATCAAGCCATGCTTTGGCAGAACAGTGCACAAGTTGGTGCATTCAACGGGCAGTTTCGTTTTGCTGCGAATCAACGGAACCAATGGCGAAGTGTTACAACTCCTTATCAGACGTTCGGTTTTTCCGCTGAAGCGAAAGAGTTCAATGCAAAACCTTGGTCTTTCGGCTTGAATGCAGGAAGTGATGTTGCAGGAGATTCTCGTTTCAGGACATCGCAAGTGCATTTGCACGCGGCGCATACGTTATACAAGCCAAATGACAGCCTAGAAATTAGAGGGGGAGGTTCATTCGGAATTACTTCACGCGGATTCGATCCGAGTGCATTGGTTTATGATTCGCAATGGAACGGATTGAGCTTCGATCCAAATCTTGCCAACAATGAGATTTATGCCACTACCGCGCGGGTTTACCCTTCTATTGGATTGGCTGTTTTTATTCAGAAACAAGAAAATGAATTTCGCTGGAATGCTGGATATTCGTTGAACAACATCACGCGTCCGAGACAAAGTTTCATGGATAACGACGCTATCGTGTTGGATATGCGTCATGCTATTCAAGCGAGTGCACGAGTGTCAATCAATCAATTGTATGAAGTTGAAGTTTTGTCGCTTTTTCAAATACAAGGAAAAATGAAAGAATTGGTTTTTGGTCCACGCGTGTACTACAAACTTCCTTCAGAGAAGTGGGAAAACCAACGCGTATTTGCTGGAATCCACGGGCGTTTTCGCGATGCTGCATGGATTGAAATGGGAGTGGAATATAACGAGTGGCGCGTTGGTATGTCTTATGATTTGAACACGTCAACCTTACGTCCAGCAAGCACTGGAAGGGGAGGTTTGGAATTTTCTATTGTCTACATTGTTCCTCCAAAGTTGAAGCACGGCACCTTAAAAAAGGTGTGCGTTCCATATTACTAAAAACAATTGTATTTTTGTAGGTATAGATTTTACCTATGAACTTTCAGCAACTCGAATACATTGTCGCATTAGAGAAACATAAGAATTTTGTTGCCGCAGCAGCGGCTTGTTTTGTTAGTCAGCCAACTCTTTCCATGATGGTTAAGAAGTTGGAAGAAGAGCTTGAAATAGTCATTGTTCGAAGAGGCGCACAACCTTTAGAATTTACCGAAGAGGGAACGTTGTTGTTGAATCAAGCCAAGCGAATTTTAGCCGAACAACAGATGATGCGTGAGATTTCGAAAGAAATTTCGAAAGGACTCGATGGAGAAATTCGTATTTCAGTTATTCCTTCATTGGCTTCGACTGTGGTTCCCCATTTCATCAAGAATATTGAAAGAGGAGATCATGATTTGAAAATTAGTATTCAGGAACTTCCTACAGAGAAAGCTTTGGTGGCTTTAACGCAAGGCGAAATTGATCTCGCTATTCTTGCAACAGAAAGTGATTCTTCCCTTTATACTTCTCACCCCATTTACGAAGAAGAGTTTGTAGCGTATGTTTCTCCATTGGAAAAAATGCCAGCTAGAAAATTCATTCAACCCAAGCACATCGCTTCCGAAAAGTTGTGGTTTCTGTCGGAAGAACATTGTTTTCGTGAACAGGCCTTGGAGGTTTGTAGTTTCAAAAAGAAAAAGAAAGCGAAGATCAGTTACGATGCAGGAAGTATTCAAACGCTCATTCGATTGGTCGATGAAAATGGCGGGATGACCTTGGTTCCAGCAGCATCCATACAATTCTTGTCTGCAAAGCAACGCGCCAATGTACGCGAGTTTGCGCCGCCTGTGCCCATGCGCCTGGTGCAATTGACAAGTTTAAAAGACTATCCTCGAAAGCGCGTGGTGTCCTTTGTAGTAGATGCCTTAAATCCTTCTGTAAAATGAAATTGAATTATTCGAAACTGCCAACCGATTTTTATTCCGAAATATCACCGACGAAATTTGAAAAGGCAAATCTTGTTTTTTGGAATGAAGGGTTGGCTTCTGAATTTAAAAATGCATTTTCATCGAACGAATTTCTATCAATGGTTCGTGGAGAGAATTCTTGGTTGAAGGAAACTTTGGCTATGGCATACGCTGGACATCAGTTCGGTCACTTCAATATTTTAGGTGATGGAAGAGCAGCCTTGGTAGATGAATGGAAGAATGAAGAAGGAAATCTTTTCGATGTGCATTTAAAGGGAAGTGGCGAGACCATCTATTCGCGAAGAGGAGACGGAAGAGCAACGCTGAAGGCTATGCTGCGTGAGGCCATAATGAGCGAAGCCATTCACGCATTGGGAATTCGAACAACAAGAACATTGGCTGTTGTGGACACAGGAGATTTCATTCATCGCAATGGAATGGAGAAGGGTGGAATGTTAGCGCGCATGGCATCGAGTCACTTGCGTGTTGGGACGTTTGAGTATGCGCTTTTTCAAGACGACTTAAGTAAGTTGAAAGCGTTGGCTGATTATACAATTGCACGACATTATCCGCAATGTGCGAGTTTAGAAAATCCGTATTTAAACTTATTGAAGGAAGTTGTTCGTGTGCAGATCGAATTGATTGTTGAATGGATGCGTGTTGGATTTATTCATGGAGTGATGAATACCGATAACATGAGTGTTGCCGGAGAAACGATTGATTATGGTCCGTGCGCATTCATGAATGTATACAAAGCCAACACTTGTTTCAGTTCCATAGATACACAGAGAAGATATGCGTTTGCCAATCAGCCCGGCATTGCGCAGTGGAATTTATGGGTTTTCGCGAACAGTCTAATGCCTTTGATTCATGAAAACGCCAAGGTGGCCAAGGAAATGGCCATTGAAGTGATCGATGCTTTTCCAGAACAGTTCGGTAAAGCATATTATGCTATGATGGGAAGGAAATTGGGTGTTGAAATTTCTACTCAGGAAGGAAGAGAGTGGGTAGAAGAATTATTGGAAATCATGGAGGAAACGCAATCGGATTACACTAACTCATTTTTGTTTTTGGAAGGGAAGGATGCGGGTGAAGTTTATTTATCGACGAGCACACGCTTTGAAAATTGGCTTTCAAGAAAAAATAGTTTTCCTCAAATTGAAATTGGAAATTCAAATCCAATTGTTATTCCTCGAAACGAGTGGGTTGAGCGTGTGTTGAACGAAGCTGTCGAAAATAACAATTGGAAATTGTTTAACGAATACCAAGAACGACTCCAGCGTCCGTATGAATCATCATCGGAAGAAGATATTTTTTCAACCTTCAATCCGAAAAATGATTTGAGTTTTAAAACGTTTTGCGGGACGTGATACTACCCTCCAAAAACCTTCTTCAATAATTCTGAAGTGCGTGCAATCGGGTCTTTGCGAATCAGTAATTCTTCTTCCGCAACTTTAACGAACAAGCCGTCAATGGCGCGTTCGGTTGCGAATTGAACCAAGTCGGGATTCACCTTTTCAATCAGTGGGATCTTGTTGTAACGCGTAATCACGAATTCCCAATTCTTTGTTGCACCAACTTTGTCGAGTGATGTTTTGATGATCGGTTTGAAAGCTTCAACCAAGGCAGCGCGTGTTTTCGATTTCAAATATTCTGTTCCGGCGTTTTCTCCACCTTTAACAATGTTTATCGCATCGGTAATGGTCATTTCTGAAATAGCTCGAATGAAAATATCTTTCGCTGCGCTACCGGCATCCTCTGCAGCGCGATTAAGTGAAAGAATTACGTCGTCACATTCTTTATTCAATCCGAGGCTTCGCAATTTGTCTTCAACCTTTTTGGCGTCTGGAGGAAATGGAATTTTAATTTTCGTATTCCCGAAGTAACCGTCGGTTTTTGAAACCAACTCCGTTCCTTTTGTCGCTCCTTTGCTCAACGCTTCTTTCAGTGCTTTACCAGCTTCTTCTTCGGTAAATCCAGAAGTTTTTGCGGTTTGTTGAAGCTTTTGCTCGGCTTGTTTTTTCAAGTCCTTGAGGCTTTGTGCAGAAACGTTAGAAGCCAGCGCTATAATGATTGCTGAAAGGGTGATTACTTTGTTCATGCGATAAATTTAGTAGTTTCTTTGAACGGTTCGTTTGTTTAACAAGAATTCAACCAAAATATTATCTTCGCCACATGTCGAAACTAGATGCCTTATTAAACGAATACGCAGAGAGTCACCAGAATGTATTGAATAAGAAGATTCATTACATCTGCGTTCCGCTTATTTATTTCTCGATTGTTGGAATGCTCTTCGGTTTGAAACTAGGGGAGTGGAAGGGTGTTGAAATTAGATGGGTCTACCTAATCTTGACGTTGGTAATGGTTTATTACGCTCGTTTGAAATTCCAATTGATGTTGGTCATGCTCGTCTTTAGCTTGATATGCATCTCACTAAACGGCTATATAGAATCATTGAATGTTGTTCCGATTTTCTATTTCTCGTTAGCGGTTTTCGTGCTCGCATGGATTGGTCAGTTTTACGGACACAAAGTAGAAGGCAAGAAGCCTTCATTCATGAAAGATCTTCAATTTCTTCTCATCGGTCCAGCTTGGATTCTTTGGAAGAAGTAGTTCAGATTTTAGAGAGCACTTTCGCACGTAATTCCGCATCTTTCGCATCGGTCAATTGCTCCAAATCCGCAGCTTCGCTCATTAACTTTTCAGTGAACGCTTTGTCTGAAATTCCTCCAGCATTAACGCGAACGTTGTAACATGCGCCAAGCACAGCAGTGCGAATAGCCAACGCACCAACACCAGCATCGGTAACAGAATTCGGATTGCCCATTTCAATCATGGCTTCACAAACTTCAAAGGCTTTGAATGCAACACGAGCAGTGCGCAATGGAATTTCCATAGCGTATTTCGATGCGCTTTGAATGGCTTCGGTGCGTGCTGCTTTTTCTTCATCAGAATTTTTTGGTAAACCGAAGGCTTCCATAATTTTATTGAAAGACTGCGTGTCTTCGTCGACCAACCAATTCAATTCATCTTGAATTTCTTTTGCCTTTACAGCCCAATTAGAGAACTCTTCCCAACGAGCATCCCATCCGCGTTTGTGAGCGCTGAGGTTTGCTACCATTCCTGCTAAGGCAGCTCCCATGGCTCCGCAATAGGCGCTAACAGATCCACCGCCAGGGGCAGGAGATTCGCTTAACGTTTCATTGGCGAAAGCTGTTAGGCTCATGTCAACCAATTTCTTTCCGCCGCCTAAATTCTTTTCAATGATGAATTCAATAATTTTTTCTTCTGGATTGAAAGGAGCGAGATCGTCGAGCCCCAAAGACTTAACAGCGATCTTAATTTTTTCGTTGTCTGAAATGCCCAATGAACGTTCTTGCTTTTTCAAGAAATAGTCAGCGGCATCCAATAAACTTTTCTTCGGAATTAATCCAACCAACTCGCTTCCTGTCACACGAACACCTCGTTCGGCCGCCTTGTTACACGATTCTTCAAAGGCAATATGAACAGGAGTGATATTGATGTTCGTGAGGTTCAATGATAATTGAGCCACACCATATTCTTCAATGTACCAACCAATTCCTTTTACAGATTTCAATGTGCCTGGAATGCGCTTCGGTTCTCCGCTTTCATCCAAAACAGGCTTTCCACCTTCATTCAAAACACGTCCAGCTTCGCGAATGTCAAACGCAATAGCGTTTGCACGACGTGTAGAAGTAGTATTCAAATTCACGTTATAAGCCACTAAGAAATCGCGTGCACCAATGGTTGTGATTCCAGACTTGCGAACGCTTTCGGTTACTTCATTCGGACCGAAATCGGGTGTCCAATCAGCAGTAGATATTTTCTCAATCGCTTCATATTCTCCTTTTCTGCAATTCGCCAAATTCGCACGAACCTCTTGTTTCGCAGCGGCTTCGTAGAAATATCCTGGGATGCCTAATTCTCTTCCAACGCGCTCACCCAATTGACGGGCATACGCTGCACATTCTTCAAGTGTAACTCCGGCAATGGGAACAAGAGGGCAAACGTCTGTTGCACCTTGACGCGGATGCTCGCCTTTGTGTGAGCGCATGTCAATGAGTTCTTGTGCTTTCTTCATCAATTGAAATGCACCTTCGAGCACAGCTTGCGGTTCACCTGCAATGGTAATCACTGTTCTGTTTGTTGAAGCTCCTGGGTCAACATCGAGTAACATTACGCCCGGCACAGCAGCAGCGGCTTGTGCAATGGTGTTGATTTTCTCTTTGTCTCTTCCTTCCGAAATGTTCGGAACGCACTCAATAATCTTTTTCATAATGTTGCAGTAAGGGTGCAAAGGTAGTTAAGACGGATAATTTTTTTGACCAGAAAGTATACGTATAATAAATATTAAAAGTATACGTATATTTGTGGGAATGAAAAAGGCGAAAGTTAAATCAGAAAATCGTCCGAAGCTCACTCTCAGCGTGAGCGAAGATGTGATTGAAAAGGCGAAGAAGTACGCAGCTGAGCACAATCAGTCTATTTCATCTTTGGTGGAAAATTACTTAGCATCTTTGGTGAATGAGGATGGTGGAAGTTATACTCCTGTGAACACTGAGTTGCAAGCCCTTCATTCACTCTTGAAGAAATCGAAGGCCAAGCGAAAACTCAATATAGAAGAAGAGCGTTTGAACTATTTGTTGAATAAGAATGAATAAGCCGCGACTCTTTGTTGATTCAGACGTTATTCTGGATTTGGTTTTACAGCGTGACGATCATTTCGAATTTGCTCAGAATTTGTTTGGTCAGTATCAGCAGGGCAAGTGCGCCCTTTACACGTCTTCAATTGTTTTGGCGAACATGCATTTCATTATTCGGAAACTTCATGATATAAAATTTGCGAATAGTTCCATTTTATTCGTCAATAAGCATTTTAAAATTATTGATGCAAACAACGAGGATATAGAAAATTCCATTCAGTCGAAGTTCTCAGATTTCGAAGATGGTGTTCAGTATTTTTCTGCTCTTCGCTCGAAAAAGATTGATGTTTTGGTGACGAGAAATGTGAAAGATTACAAGCATGCGCTTTTACCCGTCTTCACTCCGAAGCAATGGTGCAAGCGGTAGTTAGGTGCGCTGCTGATATCGACTTATCTTCACCACGAAATTTCAAATTATGAAAGGAGTTGTTTTAAATGTATTGGTGTTTGTTGCTTGCGTATTTGCAGGTGGAATGGCTAACGGATTAATCATTAGTTACAGCGATGCGATTATTCCAGCACCGGTTGGTTCGAATTTAAAAACGGAAGAAGGATTGAAGGCAGCAATGGCCGTAATGGCCCCCAAGCATTTCATCATGCCATTTCTAGCGCACGCTATTGGAACATTGGTTGGCGCTTTCTTCGTTACGTTATTCATAAAAGACCGAAAGTTATTCCGAGCGTTATTAGTTGGATTTCTATTTTTCTTAGGCGGTGCATGGATGGTATTTGAGTTGCCATCTCCGTTATGGTTTGATGCCGTGGATTTGGGATTGGCCTATATTCCAATGGCTTGGATTGGATATAAACTAGCGCTTCGTTTTTCGAAATAAATGAAGAGATATACACTTATATTATTTTTAGTTGGAAGCGCTCTCGCGTTCTCTTTTAATTCATGTGTTCGTTCTATTGAAAAAGTTCATTCAACTGAATTGAGAGATTTAGATCCGGCACTTCAAGGGGTGAGGAAGTCATTTAGCAACAGGCAGATCAACGATGTCTCAACTTGGGAACAGGTTCGTAAACCAGAGCTCATTGAATATTACGAGAATTATGTTTTTGGGAAGCGCCCGTCTTTCAAGCCAACTGTCGCGTATTCAGTCTTAAGTGTGGACACAATTTCTATCGGAGGTGTAGCTATGCAGCATACCGAGATACAAGCGGATTTCAAATACAGAGGAAGAAAGATGAAGTCGTACTATGCGAAGTTTCTTCCATTGAATATTAAGGATCCCATTGTTTTTGTTGGATTGAATTTTTTTGGAAATAGCACCATCGATACACTTTCGACTCTGACACAATCGAAGCATTATGTCATGAAGAACGCAGGAGTGAAAACGAAAGGTCATCGCGTTACAGAAGAATCACGCGGAACGAAAGCCTATCGGTGGCCGTTGGATTTAATAGTTGGAAGTGAATGTGGATTAATTACTGCGCACTATGCCGATTTCGATCCGGATGTCTACAACGGCTTCATCGATGGGGTTCATGGTTTAGCCGAAGGAAGAGTTCATATTCGAAAAGGAAATGAGTGGGGAAGTATCTCTGCTTGGGCATGGGGACTTTCAGAATTGCAAACGTATTTAGAACTTCAACCTGAAACGAAGAATTCCAAGACTGCAGTCATTGGACATTCGCGATTAGGGAAGGCTGCGCTTTGGGCAGGAATTACCGATGAGCGATTTGATATGGTTGTTTCAAACAATTCTGGATGTGCAGGTGCAGCGCAATTCAGAACCATGCGTGGTGAAGACATTGAGAAAATAACCAATCGTTTTCCGTATTGGTTCGCCCGAAACTTTCAAAGTTTTCGAGGAAACGATTCTTTGCTTTTAGTTGATCAAGAAATGTTGCTTTCACTTGTCGCTCCGCGTGCTCTTTATGTTGCCAGCGCGAGTAAAGATTCTTGGGCCGATGCAGAAGGAGAGTATTTGTCGTTCTACAAATCTCAAGCGGTCTACGGTATGTATGATACGCTGCTGGATATCCAATACAAATACACCGCTCCAAGCGAGCAAGTGTCGCAAGGTAAGTTGGCGTATCATCTTCGCGCAGGAGAGCATGAGATTTTGCGGTGGGATTGGGAACGTTACATTGCTTTCGCAAAGAGTCGATTGAAGTAATTTCTAACTTGTCATTTATCTTTACAGAATGAAGAAAATTTTATTCATTCTACTTACTTTTCTTTTCATTCAAGAAACGCATGCCCAATGTTGCAATTACACATTGGTCATGTTCGATAGTTATGGCGATGGTTGGAACGGTGGGTACTTGACGGTTTCTGTGAATGGAAATAATGCAGGAACATTTTTCGCTTCGGGATACGGCAGCCAAAGTTCATTCTCAATTTGCAACGACGATGCCTTTCAACTGAATTATACAGCAGCCGATTATGAAAATGAAAACTCCTACAGTCTTTATGATGCTTCTTGGAATTTAGTTTTTTCTAATGGACCTTATCCCTCAGTTGGAAATATATTCACAGGGATAGCCAATTGCAATTCAAATACACTTCCCGGAAACCATCCTTGTAATTCCATTCCGATGGATATTGGCACCTGTGTTAACGGCTCAAACGTAAACGCGAATAATTCTGGATTCAATCCGGGCTGTGCAAATTTTTCCGGAGCAGATCAATGGTATTCAGTTGTCGTTCCTGTTTCAGGTAATCTGACTTTTTCTACGAGTAATGGAAGTTTAAATGATACGGGGCTTGCAGTATGGCGAGGTGGGCAATGCAGTAGTGTTTATGCTGTGGCGTGTGATGATGATAGCGGTGATGGATATTTCTCATTAGCTTCTTTGTTTGACATGACGCCCGGAGAAACCTTATACATTCAAGTATTCGGATACGGCGGTGCAACAGGAACATTTGAATTGTGCGCAAACGATATGGGCGTCATTAATTTCGATAGTTCGGAACTACCCATTGTGTTAATCAATACCCAAGGACAAACCATTGTGCAAGACACCAAAATCAATTGTACCATGGAAATCAAATACAACGGATTCGGTAATTTGACTTTTGTAAACGACAGTGCAAATGTGTATAACGGAACCGTTGGAATTGAAATTCGAGGGGCGTCATCTTCGGGTTATCCGCAAACACCTTATGCTTTTGAAACCCGCAATGCCGATGGGACAAACAACAACGTTTCTATTTTGGGAATGCCTGCAGAGAACGATTGGGTATTGCTTTCCAACTACAACGACCGTTCAATGCTAAGAAATGCTTTGGCTTTTCAAATGTTCGGAGGAATGGGTAACTACAGCGTTCGTTCACGATTGGTGGAAGTCCGAATTGACAGTTCTTACAAGGGTATTTATTTATTGGCTGAAAAAATTAAACGAGATTCTATTCGTGTTGATATTGCGAACCTCAGACCACTTGATTTGGGAGGAGATTCGATTACCGGTGGGTATATTCTTCAACAAAATCTTTGGAACTGGAACAACAGTTTCCAGTCGAATTATTCGCCTATTGATCATCCCGGTTTTGATATTCATTTTATTTATCAATCTCCGAATGAACTTGAATTGCTTCAACCACAAAAAGATTACATCGCTTCTTTCATTGACTCTTTAGAGACTGCCTTGTACAGTGCAGATTTTGCAGATCCGGAATTGGGCTATAGAAAATACCTCGACACTAAATCGTTTATCGATTATTTGTTAGTGAATGAAGTTTCGAGGAATGCAGATGGATTTAAAAAGAGTGTTTTTTTCAATAAGGATAAAAATTCTAATGGAGGGAAATTGAAGGCGGGACCGGTTTGGGATTTCGATTGGGCTTGGAAGAACTTGTATGGATGTTCCATTTATGAAAACATAGATGGGTCTGGATGGGCTCACCTAAATAATGATTGCGGCACAGATAATTACGGTACGGGTTATTACGTGCGCTTGTTGCAAGACACAACATTTCAAAACGAGTTAAGATGCGATTATGAATATTACAGAACGAACGTTCTCGATACTGCAATCATTTTCGCTAACATCGAATTCAATAGAACCCTTCTTCAGAATGCACAGGCACGACATTTTCAGCGTTGGCCTTTGTTGGGGGTTAGTGGTCCAGCGCCTGAAATAGGGGCAATGCCAGCGACATACAATGCTGAATTGGATACGTTGAAAGCATGGATCTCTCAGCGTATTGCTTGGCTAGATGAGAATATCCCGGGGCACTGCCTAACTTCAACTATTAACGATGAACCTGAGTTAACAAATGTTAAGGCTTATCCAAATCCGGCCTCGAATTCGTTTAAAATTCAAGTGAGTCCAAACGCTATGGGAGAAACCTATGGTATCTACGATATTACCGGAAACTGCATGGAAAGAGGTGTTGTGCTGAATGAAACCATGCATTTCAACTCAACGCACTGGCCTTCAGGAATGTACTTCGTTAGAATGGGTAGTCAAGTGGTTAAGGTTTCCATAGTCAGGGAAAACTAGTTTTTTGCCTGAAATTGAAGAAAATAACCTATATTTGCCGTCCAATTAAAAATTGTTAACCGGGTTTCGTACCCACAAAACAAAAAACTATGTCAGTTAAAATTAGATTACAGCGCCACGGTAAGAAGGGTAAACCATTCTTCCACATTGTTGCCGCTGATGCGCGTTCACCGCGTGATGGTAAATTCATTGAGCGTATCGGAAGCTACAATCCGAACACCAATCCTGCTACAATTGTGTTAGACACAGACAAAGCAGTTACTTGGTTGTTTAACGGAGCGCAGCCTACAGACACTGCTCGTGCAATTCTTTCTTACAAAGGTGTTTTATACAAAGCACACTTGAACAAAGGAGTAAAGAAAGGAGCATTGACACAAGAACAAGCTGATGCTAAATTCAACGCTTGGTTAGATTCTAAAGAGGCTAAGATTCAAGCGAAACGCGACGGTCTTTCTTCTGCTAAAGAATCTGCTTTAGCTGAGCAATTGAAGGCTGAGCGTGCGGTTAACGAAGCGCGTATTGCTGCTCGTGCTGCTGCAGATGCTGCTGCTCACGCAGAAGCTAATCCAGTTGTAGAAGAAGAAGAAGTTGTTGCTGAAGAAGTTGTAGTAGCTGAAGAAGCTCCTGCAGTTGAAGAGGCTCCAGCTGCTGAAGAAGCTCCAGTTGCTGAAGCACCTGCTGCTGACGAAGCACCTGCTGCTGAATAATTCAGTATATAAGTCATTCAAGAAAGGGAAGCAAATCGCTTCCCTTTTTTAATTGTATTTTTGAAGGAATGGATAACCTCGCACTTTTCTTTGCTCTTGCGTTAGTTGCAGAAATAATCGGGACAGTCTCAGGTTTCGGTTCTTCCATCTTATTCATTCCTCTAGCGGCGTTGTTTTTCGATTTTAAAATCGTCTTGGGTATCACTGCCGTCTTTCATGTGTTCAGTAATGTTTCAAAGATTTTCTTGTTTCGAAATGGAGTCAATCGAGAAATCCTTTTGAAACTGGGTATACCAGCCGTCGTGTTCGTTCTAATTGGAGCCTTGCTTACGAGCTACATTCCATTGGATACGATAGAACTTATTTTGTGCGTAGTGCTGCTTTTACTTTCGATGTACCTTGTATTTAATAAGTCTTATTTCCTTGCGAAAAATAATTTTAATTTGATTGCAGGAGGAACTGTTTCAGGTTTTTTGGCTGGATTGATTGGCACGGGAGGCGCCATAAGAGGCCTTACTTTAGTAGCCTTCGAATTAGAGAAGAACATGTTTATTGCAACTTCTGCTGCCATTGATTTAGGAGTAGACGCTAGCAGAGCTGCCGTTTATATCGGATTGGGTTATTTCAAAAAGGAACACATCATCTTGATTCCCGCTTTTATTTTGGTCGCGTTTTTAGGTTCACTTATCGGAAAATTAATTCTCGCTAGAACCTCGGCTTTGTTTTTTAGATATGCAGTATTATTCGTTGTCATTTCAACAAGTATTTGGCAGTTGATTAAATTGGTGTTTTTATGATCTTGAAGGAAATTAGTTTAAAACATTTTACGAATCGCGTGTTAATGGTTCGTCCCGCAGCGTTCGGATATAACATTGAAACCGCAGAGAGCAATGCGTTTCAAAATCAAGTGGCCTTGTCTCGTGATGAAATTCTTCACCAAGCGCTCATTGAGTTTGATCGTGCTGTTGAAATTCTTCGGGATGCGGGTGTTGAAGTGTTTGTTGCGCAGGACACTTCGTTTCCAGAAAAACCTGACGCTGTTTTTCCGAACAATTGGATTTCATTTCATTCCAACGGCGAGTTGGTTTTGTATCCCATGGAAGCCCGCAATCGCAGATGCGAAAGGCGATTGGAATTGGTGGTTGAACTTCAACAAAAATTGAATTTCTCGCAAGTTTTTGATCTAAGTTATTTCGAAGAGAAGTCCATGTTTTTGGAAGGGACAGGAAGTGTTGTCTTCGACCATGAGAATAGAAAAGCGTATGCTGCAATTTCTTCTCGAACCAATGAAGAAGTGTTGAATGAACTTTGCGCTCATCTCAATTACAATCCGGTTTTATTTCATGCTGAAGATGAATTGGGACAGGCTATTTATCACACGAATGTGATCATGTGCAATGGAACAAATTTCGTTGTCATTTGTCTTGAAGCTATTGCCACAGAAAGTGAGCGCGTACTCATTTTGGAAACTATTCGAAACTCTGGTAAGGAAGTCTTAGATATTTCAATGAGTCAGCTTGAAAATTTCGCGGGGAATATGCTGGTTCTAAAAAATGGAGAAGGGGAACCGTTACTTGTTCTATCATCGACAGCGAAGGAAAGTTTGAATCAGAATCAATTGAATTTCCTTTCGGAAAGAGTACGTTTAGTTGTTCTTCCAATTGAAACCATTGAAACCATTGGTGGCGGAAGCGCGCGATGTATGCTTGCAGAGATTTTTTAGCGAACAGATGTCATAGCTTTGCTTCATGAATATTACCCGGTTTACGCTTCTTTTTGCACTAACATCATTTGTTGTTTTTGCTTCGTGCAAAAAAGATTGTCCTCCTGATACTGTAATTGAAAATCCAACTGTGCTTGTTGGATATCAGCAATACGGGGTTCCTTTCGACAGCGTTCCAGAAACAAAGAATATTATCATGTACGAAGTGAATCTTCGCGCATTCAGTTCAAGTGGAGATCTTCAAGGGGTAATCAATAGACTCGATCAGTTGAAGGCCTTGAATGTTAACGTCATTTGGCTCATGCCAATTTATCCAATTGGGCAAATCAACTCCGTTAATTCACCATACTGCGTCAAGAATTATTATGAGGTGGGAAGTGAATACGGGACACTTGCAGATTTACGCACACTCACTACCGAAGCACACAACCGCAACATGGCTGTTGTGGTCGATTGGGTAGCTAATCACACCGCTTGGGACAATCCTTGGATTACACAGCACCCGGAGTGGTATTCACAAGACGGCGCAGGAAACATCATTATTCCTCCAGGAACCAATTGGAATGATGTCGCTGATTTGAATTTCAGTAATGCGACTATGCGTGTGAACATGATTGACGCAATGAAGTATTGGACCTTGGAAGCGAACATCGACGGATTTCGTTGCGACTATGCAGACGGTGTTCCGTATGACTTCTGGAAGCAGGCCATCGATTCACTCAATACAATTCCGAATAGAAATTTAATTTTTCTTGCTGAAGGAACACGTGCCGATCATTACGATGCAGGCTTTGAAATGACTTATGCTTGGGATTTTTATACTTCCATAAAAAATGTATTTGCGGGAAGTGCACCTTCAACCATATACACGACGAATACTTCAGAGTATGCCGGTGTTCCTGCGGGAAAGCGCAAACTTCGTTTTACCACGAACCACGATCAAAGCGCTTGGGAAGCAACGCCCATGACTTTGTTCAACGGAAAGGCCGGTGCTACTTGCGCGTCAGTAATTACGACTTATTACAACGGAGTGCCTTTGATCTACACCGGACAAGAAGTTGGAAGAGTGAGCACGGTTCCGTTCTTTTCGAATTCTCCGATAAACTGGACTGTGAATTTGGATATGCAGCAGAACTACCGCGACATGCTTTCGTTCTATTCACAGTCTGCGGTGTCGCGCTATGGGACAGCGGTTCCTTATACCGCGACAGATGTTGTGTGTTTTAAAAAGGTACTGAATGCCGATCAGGTTTTGGTTATTGCCAATGTTAGAAATACCACAACGAATTACTCCATTCCAACGGCTTTGTTGAATTCAACGTGGACTAACGCATTAACGGGTGCCTCGGTTACCTTGGGGAGTTCACTGTCGTTAACGGCTTATCAGTATTTAATTTTGAAGAATTAATTCAATTTTCGAATTGAAATTTAAAGGGCTCTTGAAGGGCCCTTTTTATTTTCTAACAATTACATTTTCAGAATTGAATTCAATTACTTTTAATTCAACATTCCCAACACAATGAAAAGAAAATTAATTTTCGTCGCACTGGCTGCCTTGGCGGTTGTTATTTGTTGGAGAATTATTTCATCTTATTCCAGTAAACCGGTTATTTCATTTTATTACTGGAAAACAGTCTTTGAGTTGACCGAGAAAGAACATCAGTTGTTGGCGGATTTAGAGGTAAAGCGATTGTACATCCGCTATTTCGATGTGATTTCAAGTGAACAAGGATTGAAGCCCGATGCTATTGTGCAATTCAAGGAGAAGCCGACGTGCGAAGTAGTTCCTGTCGTTTACATGACCACCGATGCCATGATTGCGAAAGGCGGTTATGCATCCAACTTTGCGTTAGCCGACAGCGTTTTGCTTTTGATCAATAACATCTCGAAATCACAAGGAATTGAATACAAGGAAGTGCAATTCGATTGCGACTGGAACGAAAGCACCGAAGAAGCGTATTTTGCTTTTATAGATTTAATTCAAGAGCGGAGCCCCGATTTATTGGTCTCTTCAACCATTCGTTTGCATCAGGTCAAATATCAAGAACGAACCGGTATACCGAACGTTCATTCGGGAACACTCATGTATTACAACATGGGCCGTATTGCAGCGGACTCGCTCAATTCTATTTATGATCGAGACATAGCGCGACAATACATTGCTGGCCTCGACGATTACAATTTGCCTTTGAACATTGCCATACCTGTTTTTTCATGGGGAGTGCAATCGCGTGGAAATGCCGTGGTAGATCTTTTGAATAAAATAGATTTCAATCAATTGAAGTCAGATACACTATTCAACCAAGTATCTGATAGAG
Organism: Flavobacteriales bacterium; assembly: GCA_030729695.1. Taxonomy (GTDB): domain Bacteria; phylum Bacteroidota; class Bacteroidia; order Flavobacteriales_D; family Sanyastnellaceae; genus CAIZGX01. The sequence continues at coordinate 30,954 of JANQWV010000019.1, forward strand.
TATTTGAAGCCAAACACAACGGGATTTTCGATGATGTGTATTTTGCTCAAGGCGACCGATTGAAACTGGAATACGCTTCTCCTGAAGACATTCGCACCGCCATCCAAGATATTTCAGAATACCTTCAGGAGACTCCGAAGGAAATAATACTCTACGATTTAGACGAACTTAATTTTGAAAATCAAATTTATGAAAAGGAATTTTTTCATAGTCTTTGCACTTCTTTCTAGTGCAGTTGCAGTAGTTAGATATAAATCTATTCAAGCCTGCGCCGATGGTTGGTTTGGAATGAATAATGAATGGCAAGCGATTTTCACCCCTGAGGTTGCTGAGTTAGACTCTACGCTTTCTCCTATGTTTTATGAAACGCAAACGCAATGGTATTCCAGTTATTCCGATTGGGATTGGAAAGAAGACCAAGCCATGATTGAATGGAGGGAATTTTTCAAAGGGGAAGTTCCTGAAGAAGCCTTGCGATTTTATTTGTTTACTTCTGAAGGAGAAAAGGAGTTCGCGACTATACTGAAAGGAGCGAAGTCGAGTAAATCTTTCCCAGACTTAAATTGGGACACTCCGAAAATGAAGGAATTCAGAGCTTTCTTGCGATTGGCTATGGAAGTTGATAAATCAGCGGATGGAAGATATTTTTCTTGGGATTACAAATACCAAAATCAAGTGTACGTTGGCGATCTCTTTATTGAGGAGTTGAAGATTAAATATAACTCGGCTTCCAATGAAATCATGAAGGTGAAGTGGTGGTTTCAAGTAGTGAAAGCCATGTATTACAGTAAAAATCAAAAAGCGTTAATCGGATTTCTTGAAGAAACGAAAGGAGCAGTTCCTCAAGGTGCTTATTATTATCGCGCCTTGAGTTATCTGGGTGGTGTCTATCACTCGTTACAGAATTTCCTAATGGCAAATGCCATGTACAGCAAGGTTATGGCGCATTGTGCACCGTTGAGAATGGATGCTATTACTTCGTATCATGCCCTGAATCAGAGCGACTTCAATTTCGCGCTGAATTTAATTTCAGACACTGAAGAAAAGGCTGCCATGTGGGTGTTGCAGGGGTATTACACCGATGAGATGGAGGCAATGAAGGCGATATATGCCCTAAAGCCGAACAGCGAAATGTTAGATCTTCTCTTAACACGAAGCATGAACAAAATGGAAGCGGCTTTGGCTAATTCAAATCGTGATAATTACCGCGAATACATTGCTGATGTGCAACTTTCCATTGATAAGAAATTGATTGAATTTGTCAATCAAGTCAACAACGAAGGGAAGACCAGAGACAAACACACCTGGAACTTAGCTGCAGCTTATTTGAACGCATTAACAGGAGAGAACAGACGGGCAGAAGAAGATTTGAATAAAGTTTTTGCAAGTGGAAGTGAAATAGAAAAAGATCAGGCACGCACGCTTTCAATTGTCAATGAAATTGTGCGCGTGGGTTTTGAGAATAAAAATCTTTGGAGTCTATATGATGGCGAAGAAGCTCGCGCTTTCGAATCGCGCATTTATCCGCATTTGAAATGGCTTGTCTCTCAAGGCGAAACGCAGACTTATGATAGTTACAGCTATTGGGACGTTTCTTCAAAGAAAACCAAGGTGCGAGTTGAATTGGTTTTTTCTTGGACCAAGCGAATGCTCGGTATGCTCTACGCTTATCAAATACAGAGTGAATTGGCCAGTCCGAATGGAGCATATTACCATGATAAATACAATATTTCAGAAATGAAGAAATTCATGCAAGGAGAGCGAAGCGATTTCGAAAAACTTCTTCTTCAGATTTATCCAATTAAATTGGAAGACATCGAGTTGTACGAAGGTTTGGTATTGGCGTACGCCGGACAATTGGAAAAGGCCAAAGAGCATTTTGTTAAAACGAAATTGGCGAATGAAGAATTGCGATCTGATCCTTTCGTTGCGGGTATTCAAGACTGTCACGATTGCGATCACGAGAATTACCGCGGGCGCAAATGGACGCGCATGACCACGCTCAATCGTATGATTCAACTTCAACAGAATCTTCTTCGAAATACAGATATGTATTATTCGGCTCTGACCTTGGGCAATGCGTATTACAACTTGTCGTATTATGGAAATGCACGTGCGTTCTATCAATCGAAACTTCTTTACAGTTGGGGAAATTCAATCGATGATTTTCATTCGAAGTTTCTGAATTCTTCCAATCGCGCGAAAGACTATTATCGCACGGCTTTGCAATATGCGCAGTCAGATGAGCAACGCGCGAAGTGCGAATATTTCATTGCGAAATGTGATCGAAACGAGTTCTACAATTTCGGTTGGGTGAACAATGAAATTGATTTCCTTGCTTGGGACGGATTCGTAAACTTGAAATCGAAATATTCAAACACGAAATTCTACAATGAGGTTATTGGTGAGTGCGGGTATTTCCGGACGTATTTGAGTAAAACGAATTAAAAGGTCCTGCTGAAGGGTTATTCCAATTCCCCAAACTCGCCGCGTTCAAACTGATGGAAGGCATCCATGAGTTCTTGCTTGGTATTCATTACGAAAGGACCGTATGCTGCAATGGGCTCTAGAATAGGTTCTCCGGAAAGAACAAGAATGGTTGCGTCTTCTGTGCAAGAGATGGTGAATGATTCTCCGTCGTTGCTGAACAGTGCAAAGTGACTGGTTCCAACTTGGTGTTCTTCATTCACAACAATGTTCCCTTCAATGACAAGGGCAGCGGTGTTATTTCTTTCACTGAAAGAAAAAGTGGCAGATCCTCCTGCTTTCAATTTTACGTTGAAGAGATTCACTTCGGTGAAAGTTGAAGCAGCACCTTTGTTGAATTCAAAATTCCCAGCAATGACTTCCACAATACCGGCGTTGTTCGGAAGTTCAATTTTCGGGATATTCGAATTTAGAATTTCCTGGTATTTCGGTTTTGAAAGTTTATCTGCGGCGGGAAGATTCACCCACAATTGAACCATAGAAAAAATGCCACCGGCC
>JANQWV010000020.1:0-1390 GCA_030729695.1 Flavobacteriales bacterium
GCATGGGCTTTACTGGCATCTATGAACACGCGTCACTCGGGTTATTACTCGGGTTATTACAACTCATTCCGTGGCGGAAGCGGAGGCTTCGGCGGAGGATCAGGCGGTAGCGGAGGCTACGGCGGTTTTGGAGGTGGAAGCTTCGGCGGCGGCGGAGCGGGAGGATCTTGGTAATTCTCAAACGTGCAATAGTGGTACGGTTTTTTAGTTAGGGACATTGGTACAACGGAAGTGCGTTGTACCTTTATCCCGAACTTATGAAAAAGAAAATCGTCCTGTTTTTAGTTGTGCAATCGCTTCTTACAGCAACCGCTTGGGCACAACCAGATCCGAAAACAACAACAGATAAATTCGCATCGTTGTTGAACTACATCGAGTACTTGTACGTGGACTCGGTAAATTCAAAAGAGCTAACCGAGAAAGCGATTATTTCGCTACTCGAAGAATTAGATCCACATTCAACATACATCAGCGCTGAAGAATTACAAGAGGCCAATGAGCCTTTGGAAGGAAGCTTCGACGGTATAGGTGTTCAATTCAACATACTTCGCGACACTATTATGGTGGTCGAGCCTATTCAAGGTGGGCCGTCTGAAAAATTAGGCATTCGCGGTGGAGACAAGATTGTAACTGTCGACGGAGTGAATATGGCTGGCGTAGGAATTAAGAATAACGACGTATTCAAAAAGCTTCGCGGTCCGCGCGGAACGAAAGTAAAAGTGGGTATCCTACGCAAGGGAGTTGTTGGGGTTCAAACGTATGATATCATTCGCGATAAAATTCCGATTTATTCTATAGACGCGGCCTACATGGCTGCTGACGGAATTGGATACATCAAAGTATCGCGCTTTGCGAAAACGACTACCGAAGAATTGCGCAAGGCTTTAGATAATTTAAAGAAAAAAGGAATGCGCGATTTAGTGCTCGATCTTCAAGACAATGGCGGTGGAATGTTAAGCGCTGCTATTGATATGTGCGACGAGTTCTTAGACAAAGACAAGCTTATTGTATTCACGAAGGGAAGAGCATTTCCTGAAGAGAAAACAAATGCGAAGCCGCGTGTGAAAGGAAGATTTGAAGAAGGGAGATTGGTGGTGTTGATTGACGAGTCTTCTGCAAGTGCAAGTGAAATTGTAAGCGGTGCCATTCAAGATTGGGATCGTGGAGTTGTTGTCGGAAGAAGGTCTTTCGGAAAGGGATTGGTTCAACGTCCTATTCCATTGCCAGACGGATCAATGGTTCGTTTAACCGTTCAGAAGTATTACACTCCGGCAGGAAGATGCATACAGAAGCCTTACGAGAAAGGATTGGAAGATTACGAAATGGATTACTTGAAGCGTTTGAATGAGCGTTACTTATTACATGCCGATAGCATTAATTTTTCTGAAAA
>JANQWV010000020.1:1400-26327 GCA_030729695.1 Flavobacteriales bacterium
ATCGTTAATAGATATATTTCATAATATTAAAACTAATCAATATAATGCTCAATTAGTTTTAATTTCTAATAATATAAATTTATTAAATAATTCTTTATTCAGGCGTGATCAAATTTGGTTTTCTGAAAAAGATAAGTACGAAACTCGTCTAACGAAGCGCACCGTTTATGGCGGAGGAGGAATTATGCCAGACATCTTCGTGCCGCTAGATACTTCAGAGAACAGCAAGTACTTTTCGGATTTGTTACGCATTGGAATTACCAACGATTGGACCATGGAGTATGTAGATGCACATCGCGATGAGTTGAAGAAAAAGTATCCAACTTCGAAAGAGTTCATCACAGGATTTTCATTCAGTCAAGATGAAATCACGAATTTCATTCAAGCAGCTGAGAAGAAAGAAGTGAAATTGAACGAAGTAGAATTTGCTCGTTCAAAGCAAGTCATTCTTATTCGCATGAAAGCTTTGGTTGGAAGAGGCATATACGAGAACGAATCGTTCTATGAAATCATTAACGAATTAAATCCAGCGTTCAAACGCGGAATGGAAATCTTGGTCAATGGTGAGTTTGAAAAAATTCCTTTGGCATTCGATGAATACAAAATGGTTAAATCAAAACCGAAGAAATAAGAAAATGAAAAAGCTAGCTTTTCTATTCGGAAGTGCGCTTGTTGTTTTTGCAAGTTGTTCCACTTCGACCTCTAATAATGCTGAAGTAATTCCTAGTCAGCCTGCGCCTGTTGTTATTCCAAAGCCTGTTCCAGAGCCGGGCACAGGAGAGCAGTCGACATTACGTCCAAAGACAAAGATGAAATTCAAGAAAATGGAACACAATTTCGGTCGATTGAAAGAAGGCGAAAAGCGTGAGCATGATTTTGAGTTCACGAATACAGGTAAGGAAGATTTGATTATTGAAGATTGCAAAGGTTCCTGCGGATGCACCGTTCCGGAATGGCCCAAGGATCCGATTAAACCGGGACAGACTGCAGCCATTAAAGTGAAATTCGATAGCACAAAGAAGGAAAAGGATCAGGAGAAGTCAGTTACGATTACGGCTAACACTGAACCCGATTTAAAGACAGTCATTAAAATTAAGGCCTACGTAGAACCGTCGGCAGCGAAATAACAAAGGAAGAACATGGCCAGTGCGCAAGAAGAAATAGGAAGAAGAAGAACGTTTGCGATTATCTCTCACCCCGATGCGGGTAAAACAACTTTAACAGAGAAGCTGTTGCTTTTTGGAGGTGCTATTCAAACAGCGGGTGCTGTTAAGAGCAATAAGATTACCAAGACTGCAGCTTCCGATTTTATGGAAATTGAAAGGCAGAGAGGAATCTCTGTTGCGACTTCGGTGATGGTCTTTGAATACCAGGGCAAGCAAATTAATTTGCTCGATACTCCCGGTCACAAAGATTTTGCTGAAGACACTTATCGCACACTTACGGCAGTAGATAGCGTAATTCTCGTTGTTGATAGTGTGAAGGGTGTTGAAACACAGACTGAACGTTTGATGGAAGTTTGTCGCATGCGCGACACACCGGTGATTGTGTTTGTAAACAAGATGGATTTGGAGGGGCGTGATGGTTTTGATATTCTCGATGAATTGGAATCGAAGCTGTCTATTAAAGTTCAACCGTTGTCTTGGCCAATATCGAAGGGATTCAGCTTCAAAGGTGTTTATAAACTTTACGACAAGAGCATCAATCTTTTCGCTTCGAATAAAACGAAGGTTGAAGAGAATATCGTTCACATTGAAGATTTGAATGATCCGATTCTCGATGAGTTGGCAGGACAATACGCGAATGAATTGCGTCACGACGTTGAGCTCATCAGCAGTGTATACGATCCGTTCGATGTAGAAGCATACAAGGCAGGACAATTGGCGCCTGTGTTTTTCGGCTCGGCCATGAATAATTTCGGGGTTCGTGAGTTGTTAGAGAAGTTTATTGAGATTGCTCCAACGCCACGTTCACGCGAAACAGAGACACGCGAGGTTGATCCGACTGAAGCGAAGTTCAGTGGATTCGTTTTCAAGATACACGCGAACATTGATCCTCGTCACCGCGATCGCATTGCGTTCTTGCGCGTTTGCAGTGGAAAGTTCGAACGCAATAAATTTTACAAGCACGTTCGTTTAACGAAAGAGTTCAAGTATCCCAATCCGGTTACATTCATGGCGCAAGCAAAGTCTACCATTGACGAAGCTTATCCGGGTGATGTTGTAGGATTGTACGACACTGGGAATTTCAAAATTGGAGATACCTTAACGGAAGGTGAGAACATGATGTTCAAGGGTATTCCAAGTTTCTCACCGGAGATTTTCAAAGAGTTGGTGAATCGCGATCCAATGAAGACAAAGCAATTGGACAAAGGTATCCGTCAGCTTACCGAAGAAGGCGTTGCTCAAGTATTCTTTCAAGAGCCAGGCTCACGTAAGATTGTTGGAACGGTTGGCGAACTTCAATTTGAAGTAATTAAATACCGTTTGGAAAACGAATACGGAGCGAAATGTATTTTCGAACCGAAGTCATACTACAAGGCGTGTTGGATAACGACAACAGACCCAGCGAAACTCGCAGAGTTCTTGCGCATTAAAGGAAATAATATTGTGAAAGACAAAGAAGATCGCGATGTGTTCTTAGCACCAAGTCAGTTTATGCTCGACATGGAAAAGCAGAACTATCCGGAATTGAGTTTCCACTTCACAAGCGAATTAGACGCATAAAAAAAAAGCCCCGAGGGGCTTTTTTACTTTAGTGTGTTTTACATTTCACTTTGGTGTGATCTCCTTTCGTTTTCTTAACGCGGGAGTTTACAAATCGTTGGTTCTTTTTATTCCGCTTGTTATGCGAAGAATAGTTAAATCCTTTTTTCGGACTTGAACAAGACGTTTGCGTGGTAACAACGGTAGCAGTTCCCAATAAGGCTAGAAGTAAATAGGAGATTCTGAAAAAGCGTTTCATGTTAATGTTGAATAATGACCGTTTTGTTGGTTTTTCCGGTTGAAGTGGTTAGTCGGAATACGTACAATCCATTTGGAAGATTAGATACTTCCATTCGATTCGTATTGAATTCGGTTGACACCAATTCACCTGTCATGTTGTAGACTTCGATTTGCTTTAAATCGTTGCTTGCAATGAATAAAGTTGAATTAGCCGGATTCGGGTAAACCAATAAATTATCTTCTTCCATACTTAACTCTTCTGTTCCAACAGATATTGTGCGGTAGCTGCAATCGAGTGGAATAGCACAAATGTGATGGGCAAGGAAGTTCGACATAATGCTCATAGTCGTGTCCAATACAGCGGCATTACTAGCATGTGGAACATGGTCTAGCCCTTCGTATATTTCAAAACAGTGGAGCAATCCAACTTCATTCATTTTTTCATTGATACTTGCACTTCCATCAACTTCTAACACGGGAGCAATTCCGAATGCATATTGCATGTCAGAACCGTAAGGCACTGTTTGATCATTCGTGCCGTGAAACAACAAGGCGGGTTCATCGCCTGCATGAATCCAAGCTGTATCTCCAATAGCCCCGCAAATGTTTACGATTGCTTTTACGTCTGAAGGGTATCCCGGATTTCCGCTTTCGCCTTCGAGTTCTCCTGCTAATCCAGGGTTGCTCGTATTTACGAACGAAGGCAATTCAGCCATTTCGTCTAAATAAGCCATGTGCAAGGCAATGTATCCGCCCGCACTAGAACCTGCGATGTAGATTTCGTTGGGATCAATGTTGTACGGATTTCCATCTACAGCAACGGTTTTGCGAAGGAAACGCACTGCAGCTTTGCCGTCTTGAACACCGCGCATAACCGCCTCGGTCATTGGACCAGCAAGGTTTGCTGTAACAGTTACACCTAATCTATACTGAATAGAAATGGCAACATATCCCATTTTTGCAAGTCTCTGACAAACTGGAACAACGTCTGGTCCTGTCTTCGATCCAGACAAGAAAAATCCGCCATGTGCGACAATCACAGCAGCGCGATTGGAAACGTTATCTCCAACGGGTTCATAAATATCACAAGCTAAAACTTGGTTAGTACCGTCGAATTTTAAATTCTCTCCGTAGGGAACATCTGAAGTTACTTGAACTTCGTTGAAGATGTAATTTAAATAGCGATTACCGTCGCACTGCGCTTGGGCATTTAATCCGGAAACAATTGCTAAGGCAAGTAGTGTTTTTTTCATTTGGAAGGTTTTAGGTAGCCTAATTTATGATTTATTCTTTTTCGATCCTCAAAAAACATTATTCTCCTTCAAATGTTAATGATTTTTATAAGTTTGAGCATTATATCTGTTGAAAGAAGTAATTTTGCTCGACTTCACAATTATGATTGAAACTGATATCCTTGTTATTGGTGCGGGCCCATGTGGTCTGTTTACCGTTTTTGAAGCTGGACTTCTAAAATTACGTTGCCATTTGATTGATGCTCTGCCACAGGCGGGCGGACAGTTGACTGAAATTTATCCTAAGAAACCGATCTATGATATTCCGGGTTTTCCAGAGATACTAGCCGGTGAGCTAATTGATAATTTAATGAAACAAGCCGAGCCGTTCAAACCGGGATTTACACTTGGGGAACGCGCTGAGTCTTTCGAAAAGACGGAAGATGGAAAGTTCATCGTTACAACTTCTCGCGGAACGAAACACATTGCACCGATAGTAGCTATTGCGGGCGGATTGGGATGTTTCGAACCACGTAAACCTCCGATTTCCAACATTTCAGATTTCGAAGACAAAGGAATTGAGTACATCGTTCGAGATCCTGAATTCTATAGAGGGAAATCGGTAATCATCAGTGGAGGAGGAGACTCAGCTTTAGATTGGGCTGTATTTCTTGCCAACGGTGTGGCAAAAGAAGTAACTCTGGTTCATAGAAGTAAGAGTTTCCGTGGCCATCCAGATTCAGTTCAGAAGGTATTGGATATGGCAGCTTCAGGAAAAATAAATCTTCACACAGATGCGGAGGTGGTTGAAGTTGCCGGGGACGATGCTCTTCGCAACATTACCCTTCAACATAACGATGAAACAAAAACGGTGTTGACGACAGATCATTGGTTGCCACTTTTTGGATTAAGTCCGAAGTTGGGTCCATTGTCTGAGTGGGGATTGAACATTGACAAGAACAGTATTGAAGTCAATACGTTTGATTATCAAACGAATGTTCCTGGTTTGTACGCAGTTGGAGACATCAATACATACCCAGGTAAATTGAAATTAATTCTTTGCGGATTCCATGAGACTACTCTGATGGTTCAAAGCGCTTTCAAGCGTATTTATCCAGATAAGAATTATGTTTTGAAGTACACCACAGTTAATGGAGTAAACGGATTTTAAGAATGGAGAATACAGTACAGATTACGGTAATCGATAGAGAAGATAAGGAGCACGTTTTAGATGCACCAACGGATATGGGCATGAATATGATGGAGCTTTGCAAGTCATATGAACTACCTGTTGAAGGCACTTGTGGCGGAATGGCCATGTGCGCTAGTTGTCACATGTATATTCTTTCCGATCATGACTTGGGTGAAAGAAATGACGATGAAGAAGGAATGTTGGATCAAGCATTCTTCGTTAAAGGAAATAGCAGATTGGGATGTCAATTGCACATTGCTGCAAATTTCGACGGTCTTAAAGTGAAATTGGCGGAAGTAGGAGGGTAGAATTTATCGTATTAACTGTTCAACAGCTAATACGTAAGAGTCAAAACCAAATCCAGAGATTGTCCCCAAACAATGTTTTGCAAGGAGCGATGTATGTCGCTCCTTTTCTCTTGCCATAACATTGCTTAAATGCACTTCAATAACTCTAGGTTTAACTGCTGCTAATGCGTCGGCAATGGCTACACTCGTGTGCGTGTATCCGCCAGCATTGAATACGATGGCGTCGTATTTTTCAGAATCTTGAATAGCATCTATGAGTACTCCCTCATGATTGGATTGAAGATGAGAAAATGTGATGTTCGGAAATTTTTCAATCAGAAGATGCAGAAGGGATTCTAGATTTTCAGAACCATAGATAGAAGGCTCACGTGTGCCGAGCAAATTCAAATTGGGGCCGTTGAGAATGAGAATTCGCATCACTTACGAACGGTTGTGTCTAATGTCCATTGATCTTCAGTGATACTGATATCATTCTTGAAGTAGTACGTTCCAGTTTTTGAAATTACCTTCTGAAAAACATCAACCTTCGCTCCGATCTTCACCGTTCGTTCAATTACTTTTTGACTCGGACGACTTGTCTCGTAAGATTTTTCCGTTACTCCCTCGGCAAGTGTTTCGGTACCTGGTTTTGGATTGAGTTCTGAAGGGTCTTTCGGTCCTGTTGGGTATTCAGGACGGATTTTAGAATTGTTGTTTTTGGTTTTTTCAGCTTTTTCTTTATCGTCTAAAATCTTTGTCTCTAAAACATGGGCATTTGCATTTACCTCCATGCGCTGTTTTTCCAAAAGATTTGGACTCTCATCGTTTATCTCTTCTTGAAAGGTTTTATTCCTTTCTATCTCTTTTCCGTGAGTAATAATTCCGGATTGTCCTGCTGCTTTAATGCTGGCATCAACCTCAGCATAATGCTCTTTGTCGCGTTGAACATCTGCAATTTCAGCAGTTAAATCTTCGTTGCCTTTTACAACGATGTCTTTCGTTCCGTCTTTTTGTTCTTCAATTCTGTTTCCGTTTTTGTTGCGGCTACGTTTTGAACGCTCGGTATAATCGTTCGATTGACTGTTGCGCTCAGAGTAAGTTGTCTCAATATCACGCTCGTTCCTCTTGCGTTCACGATCGTTCTTGGAGAACTCAGTAATTTGAGTTTTGTTTTCGTTACTGAATTCAGATGCCCTTTCAATGTCTCGTCTTTGTCTACGAGTGTAATTTTCTTTGCGGGCGTCGATGTCATTCTTCGCTGAATCAATCTCAGTCTCGTTAGCCGTTAGATATGGCTCAGACTTACGAGTGATTTCAATTAATTGATTTGACTTAATTTCAATTTCGGCTTCAGCTGCTTCAATCTGTCTTCTGTGATTTCTGCGAAATCCAGCTTGATCGGTACTGTCTTGAGACTTCTCTTGGAAGATGTCGAGCATCTTACGTTTTTCCGCTTTCTTCTGCGCATCGCGATAAAAATCATCAACTGCTTTTTCAGCTTCAGCATCTACATCGCTTTTTCTATTCCTTTCGCGGTTGCGTTTTCTGGTTTCTTCTTCTTCCAATCTCTTTACTTCAGCTTCTTCGTTCTCACGAATGCGCGCTAATCGATTTTCTTCCGCTTCTTTTTCTTTTTGTCTGCGTATCTCCTCAAAATCTTGCTCTTGCTTTATGCGTTTTTCTCTCCAATCGATATCGGCTTGACTTTCTGTATTGTGCAGTTCTAAAATTGCTGCGTCAAGACTCTCGATTTGTTTCGCCGGGTAGCGTTCGCCAATTTTTATATTCAATGCTGCTACATATTTGTTTTTTGCAGCCACCATTTTTTGCTCATCACTAAGCGCACTTTCTTCGAATAATTTATCCCCTTCAGCAATTAATTTTTTATACTCTTTGAGCTGAGGGTCTTCAGCCGGTGTTGTGTTTCGAACAACAATGTTCTCAGCTTCAAGCGCCTTTCGAGCTTTGTTTATCTGAGAGCCCGGATAGCTTTCTTCAGGCTTAACGTCTGAAGCGCTTTCGTATTTGTCAATAGATTCTTGATATTGCTTTTTCGCAAACAAATCATCAGCAGAAGCAATGAGTGCTTTGTAACGTTTCTCGATTTCCTCTTGTTTGTTTTTGTCGTTAGCAATCGCATCAATAGCAGCTTGCGCTAGGTCAATTTGCTTTTTAGAGTAGACATCGTCGCTCTTAATTTTTAGCGCTTCTTTGTAGGTGTTTATGCAAGTTGCAAAGTTTTCATCGTTGAATTCGCCATCTGCTTGTGCAACTAAGGCGCGAAATTGCTTTTCTAATTCAAGAGCGTCGAGTTTCTTGTTGATTTCGTCGAGCTGGGCTTTCGGATAACCTTCGTTGGGCTTAATGTCTAGCGCATCTTTATAATTGGTTTGTGCAGATTCCCAAGATTGATTTTTAAATTGGTTGTCGCCGTCTTTGATCAGTTGTGCATAGCGCGCCTCATTGTTTTTGTTGGCTTGCTGTTCTCTAAATCGTCTTTCAGCTTCGTCGTATTTATCTTGTGCGGGCTTGTCGGTAGGGAAGAGGTTTAATGCTCCTTTGTATTTCGACATGGCCTCTTCGAACTTCGTTGCAGCCATACGATCATCACCTTCTAATATTAATTTATCATAATCTTTTCTAAGCTTATCACCATTCTTAGCTAAGTCCGCCAATCGCTTGAATTCAGCCTCGATCTTCTTGTTCATCTCAGCGGTGTAATCGAAGTCGAAGGTTACATAATTCGTTTGAGAGTTGAAAGCCGCCTTTCCCATAGGCTCCTTCAAAATTTCTGTATTGAATCCGTCTACATATTTGAAAAGTGAAGATTCAAATTCCATCAAGAATCCACCAGCACGGTCTTCCGCAGGAATGTTCCGCGTGTCAATGCGAATGATTTTCGTAACATAATCCGCTCTCGAAAATTTTAAATCGTATGAATATCCCAAAGGAAGGGTGAAGTCGAATTTCCCTGAAGAACCAGCATCGTAAACTTTCTCTTGAGCGCCGTTCTTGAATACAACAACTTGAACACCGTCGAGTTTCTTTTCAGAGTCTTTGTCAATGATAGAACCTTGACTCTTGATTCGAATGACTTCGTTTTGAGCAAATAGGATGTTACTCGATACAAGTAGACCGAGAAAAGTCGCCCAAAGTAAAACTGTACGAATAGCCTTCATAATTGAAAAATAAGATTCCTAAATCACAAGTAAAGATAATTCGAAAAGTCGTAAATCGAAAGAAAAATAACTCCCCGAAGGGAGTTAGATTTCTATGGTCATTTGACTTAGCGCCTTTCCTGAACTGTTCTCAGCCACAAGGGAATAGTTTCCTCGTGCGAAACCATTAACGTCAAGCTCAACCGGCAGATTCAATTGCCCGGCTTTTTGCCCATGAATCAGTTCAACAAACTTCACGATTTCACCTTGTTCGTCGCGAAGCACAACACGTACATCTTCTTGGTCATCCAGAATGAATTGAAGACTGCTCTCCACACGATTGGGTTTGCCAGAGAAGGCAAGACCATTGTTTCCTTCGGTTTCCTGATAGTCGACTTGATATCTCGGGATTTCAACGTGCTTGTGTTTCGCAGCAATCGCCTGAAGTTCGCTGGCTTTCATTTTGCCCCCGTCGTAAGTAACAATTGAAGCAACGCTGTGATCATTGGTAAAAGTCCAAACCAATGCTTGCAGTCCAGGACAATTACCCAATCTTTTGGCTTCCACCTCTTCCAAGGCAGCAACCAATGCGGGAGTTGCCATATCTGTTTTGCCTAAATCATGAAATCCGTCGGAAGTGGCATAGGCCGACGCGTTGCCGCAAGCAGTATTTAACAGCGTGGTTTTTTCTTCCCCTGGAGCTAAATAGATTTCTCTCGAGCGCAACACAACAAAAGGCTGGTAGTCGTTCGTTGCTGTGTAAAATACGCGACCGGTCTCAACGTGCAAGGCAAGAGAATCCTTCGTTGTGTTTTTTACTTTTAGTTGGAAGTAACCGTGGTTGCGGACATGCTCTACGATTCCGCTGAACGAAATTTTCTTTTCTTTTTTCGCTTTTTCGAAATTGCAGCGCTGAACTTCACTTTGGGCAATTGTTTCCAATCCGAGAAACAAAAGGCCGATGATTAAGATTTTGTTTTTCATGGTGCTGGGGTTTGAGGGGTTGATGAACGATTGATTCTTTCGAGGTCTTTTTTGGTAATGAGGACTAACGTATGATTGTTTTTATTCGTTAGTCTATGACTGCTCGGGATCTCTCCAAGTCTATATTGGTAGGTAGTCGTTTTGTTTTCGCGCTTCGAATAAACATCCATCTTAATTTCGGAAAGAATGGAAACTGAACCGAATGGAACTTCAGTCGTTCGTGGTTTCTCGAAAAGCTGTTTCTCGAAATTCACCTGAACGTTCTCTTGTGAGAATTCAATCTTCGAAAAGCGAAGGGAAGGTGCAAGCACAAATTTGATTTCTCCTTTTGCACGGTCGTCATTGAACAGCCCGTAAACACCGGTCTCATTGACGTGCACCAGGTGATACTTCTTTTTGTTAATGGTTTTCGAACTTACTTTTTTTCCTTTAATCGTATTCCATTTTTTCTCACTGTAATTCCACTTCAGAAAAAGTAATTTCTCGCCGCGAACATTCGGGGTCTCGGGAACTAGAATGTCGATTCCCTCTGCTGCGAATTTTCCTTCAGGAAGAAAAACGTCAAAAGCTGAATGACACTCAAGCATTTGTCCTTTTGAATTCAAGGTGTTGAAATTTGCCGCGAGTTCTTCAAACTTCAAGTATCGAACGTCGGGCGTATCCGTGGCATTTGCTCCCAGCAATAAGCCAAACAGAAAGAGGGTGGTGGTGATCGTTTTCATGGCTTTATTTAATTATTGAAGTAGGCGTTAATTTTTTTACTTTTCTGGAAATAGCGAATGATCGTTTTTTTGGAAACCTTCGTTTCTTCGATCCATTCTGTTCCTTGGGCATCTTTACACACTGCTCGAATGACGTAGTTTTCTACATTTTTCGGAGCTTTGAAAGTGGCTTCTCTTTGATTGTCTGAAACATTTCCTTCAATACGAAGGAAGGGTTCGGTAGATAAGATTTCAATGTAAGTTATGGCTACATCTTTCTTTGCTTTCGCAACAACAGGCACAACACTGGTTGATTTATTTTCGACAATGGCATATAAACCAGATTCTTCGAACGTGGCGCTGAAGTAATAACCTCTCGCCCCTTTGGTCGGTTTTTTCGTCGCTCCAATTTTTGTCCATTCTTTATTGATGTTGTTCCAGTGAAGAAGGGTGAATTTCTTCTTCGCATTTTCAGCACCTTGAACGATTTCTGCTGTAACGCCACTTGTAGGTATTTTTCCTTCAGGAAATTCAACTCGAAATAAATCGCGAATAAATATAATTTTATTGTCGAAGAAGGATGACACATGTGAATTATACAGTTCTTCTTGCGAACTAAATTTCACTACGCTCATTTCATTCGCGAGCTCGAGGTCGTTGTATTTACAAGTAAGAGCTATCTTGTTTTTGTTGGTGAAGGTGCTGTCTGGACGAATGATTTCAGCAACGACAGCGTGAGGGACAATTTCAATTGAGATAACAGGCGCCTTCTTTTTTCCTTCTTGTTCGTAGTTGAAAGAAATGCGTTCGAAATTTAAGTGCTCCTCTTTGAAGAACTCTTTTAATTCTTTTTCTCTTTTGTAGAAAAGTGCCTGCTTTTTTGCTTCGGCATTTCTGCTTGGTTCTTGAAGGGTGACTTTAATACCCTTTGCTAAATAAAGTTCTTCAGCATAGATAGAAAGGGCGCGCACAGTTCCTTCGGTAAATTTCTCTGAGTCCTTTTGGAATTCAATGGTGATGGTTGAATTCGCTTGAGCATTGATTAAGTAACCAGCGCAAAATAAAACAGCAATTAATTTTTTCATAGCGTTGGAGTTTTTGAGATTCTTATTTCGTAACGAGATTTATTTTTTATTAATTGCCTTTGAGTAAATATTATTTTATTGTGTGAGCCGTGATTTTTTTTTGCAGATTTGTTTTATGAATACGAGTTATTGGGAAAGAGAAACGTTTTTAGAGAGCTACGATATAATTGTTGTGGGTGGAGGTATTGCTGGGCTTTCAACAGCATTAGAACTAAAAAAAAATAGACCAGACTTTCGCGTTGTCGTGTTGGAAAGAAGTTGGCTCAGTGATGGTGCTAGTTCAAAGAACGCTGGATTTGCTTGCTTCGGAAGCATTTCTGAATTTGTAGATGACATAAAGGACATGTCCTTTGACGATGTTGTAAGTCTTGCGACTCGTCGTTTTCGTGGAATAGAAAAATTAGTGAAGGAATATTCTGAAGAAGTTTTGAAGTTGGAATGGAATGGCGGACATGAAGTGTTCTTTCAGGAAGATGAATCAAGCTTCAAGGAATGCTGCGCCTTTGTTGATCGGTTCAACGATGCATTTGAAAGGACTTTGAATATTCGTCCATACACTGTTTTAACTGTCCAAGAATTTCAAGGGATAACGAATTTAGTTGGTGTCATTTCGAATAAATACGAAGGCGGTTTAAACACCGGTGCCATGCTGAATGCTATGCGAAATAGTGCTTTGAGCTTGGGCGTACATATTTTTAACGGTGTTGAAGTGAAGGGTTATGCTTCTTCAGAGAATGAAGTAAAAGTTGAAACCACAAACGGAATTTGGAAAGCGAAGCGCATTGCTTTTTGCACGAGTTCCTTTCATTCAGAATTGTTTGAAGATCTTCAAATGAGTTCAAAAAGAAATCAGGTTGTCGTTACAAAACCCATTGCCGATTTAAAACTAAACGGCACGTTTCATCACCACAAAGGCTTCAATTATTTTCGAAATATAGATGGAAGAATTTTAATAGGCGGAATGCGCCATCAATTTCCAAATACAGAATCTACAAGTGCTCAAGGCAATACAGACGAAGTTGTAAGTGCCTTGACGAATTTCCTTCAACATAAAATTCACACGACATCTGAGATAGAGATTGACATAGCTTGGAGCGGTATCTTAGGTGTAGGGAAGGATGAGCGTTCTGTTGTAACGCAAGTGGAAGAGAATGTTTTTGTTGGAGCGCGATTGGGTGGAATAGGCGTGGCTATTGGATCGCTCGTTGGACAAGAATTAGCAGGACTTATTGATTCTTCTTTTCCGAAATAAACTCTGAAATAGCGTCTGCACAACGCTCTCCGTCTATTGCAGCAGAAACAATTCCACCCGCGTAACCCGCGCCTTCACCACAAGGGAAGAGGTTTTTAATTTCCGGGTGATTCAATAATTCTTTGTCGCGAGGAATTCGCACAGGCGATGACGTTCGTGTTTCAGGCGCAATTAGAAGCGCATTCGGTCCTGCGAAATTTGGCATCTTCGAATTGAAGTGTTGAAGAGCACCGATTAAACATTCCGAAATAAATTTCGGGAATAAATCGCGAAGATTTGTTGAAGTAATTCCCGGGCTATAAGAAGAGTCTGGAAGTGTTGTGCTTTTCTTATTGTAAATAAAATCCGTTGCACGCTGTGCAGGAGCGAATTGATTTTTCCCTCCAAGATCGTAAGCTTTTTTTTCGATGTCTCGTTGAAGGTGCATTCCAGCAAGTGGTCCAGTGTAATTTAATCTCTCAAGATCGCTCAACGTTACTTCAACGACAATACCTGAGTTCGCCCAAGGGTTGTTTCGTTTGCTTGGCGACCATCCGTTTGTAACTATCTCTTCTTGCGATGTTGCGCAAGGCGCCACTATACCGCCGGGACACATGCAAAATGAATAGACTCCGTGATCGTTGACTTGCGTAACAATCGAATAACTAGCAGGCGGAAGAAATTCTCCGCGATCTTCGCATTTGTATTGAAGCTTGTCTATTGTGCGTTGGTCGTGCTCAATACGAACGCCTATGGCAAAAGGCTTAGACTCTATGGTAATTTTCTTTTCATGGAGTAATTCGAAAATATCACGAGCACTGTGTCCTGTAGCCAATAAAATACTGTCGGCTTGAAAATTATTTCCTTTCGAAGTTTTTACTTCTTGAATTTCATGGCTCGAAAGTTTAAAGTCAATTGCTCTTTCTTCGAAATGAATTTCTCCTCCATTTGCCAAAATACTGTCGCGCATGTTGGCTATGATTTGTGGGAGTTTGTTTGTCCCGACATGCGGATGGCTTTCGGTGAGAATGTTTTCGTTTGCACCGAATTGAACCAAGGTTTCAAGAATGCGAACCACGCTGCCTTTCTTGGTACTACGGGTGTATAGCTTGCCGTCGCTGTATGTTCCTGCACCGCCTTCGCCGAAGCAATAATTTGAATCTTCGTTCACCTGACCGTTTCGAGTGATCTCGACAAGGTCCCGTCTTCTTGCTCTAACGTCCTTTCCTCTTTCAAGAATAATGGGCTTTACACCTAATTCAAGCAATCTTAATGCAGCGAATAATCCAGCAGGACCGGCGCCGATAATAATTGCGGAACCTTTTATTTCATGTTGAAACAAACGTTGATGAACAGCAGGGAACTCCTCAGTGGCTCCAATTACAGAAATTCTTAAAATGACAATGGGGTTTCTTTTTCGAGCGTCGATTGATTTTTTGTCGATACGCCATTTAAAAGAAAGAGGAGATAAATTCAATGTGAATTGAATTTTCTCCTCTAAATAATTGAAGTCTGCCGATTGGGCTGGACTTACTTGAAGTTCAATGGTGTTCATGCTGTTGGTCTATTCAACCAAAAAATATGATTAAAAAAATATTATGCTTTCGCCACTTTCGCAGCCTTCGCCTTTACAGAACCTGGTTTTCTTCCACGCTTCTTTAAAACCTTTGGCGCTGCTGCTGCTGCAGCTGCCGGAGTTGCTGTTGCTGTTGTAGCTTCTTTTTTCGGTCCTGTCTTTTTAGCTCCAGGCTTGTTTTTAGAACCTTTTGGGCGGCCACGTCCTTTCGAACCCGTTGCAGATTTTGGGCTTGCTGGTTTTCCTAAAATAGATGCAATCTTAGCAGTGATTTTAACTTTTCTGCCACGACCAGTTTGCAATGAAGCGATAAGATTGGCTGCGTCTACCAATGAATTTAGTTCTTTCTCGCGACGAGCAATCTCTTGTTTAATTTCGTTTAATAGTTTCATAAAAATAACTTTTTATTTATTAATGATTGCGAAAATATCGCGCGAATTTAAATTTAAATCCTAACACAATGTTAAAAAACGCAAAGAAAATTTAAAGAACACATCATTCGGATTACTTTAGCGGCTCAATTTGAGCATTATGAAATTCAATAAAAAGAACATTTCGAAGGAGGAATTATTGGCATTGTACGAGGCAATTAAATTGCCGCGTTTGATTGAAGATAAGATGTTGAGCCAATTGCGTTTAGGTATGATATCGAAGTGGTTTTCTTCCTATGGACAAGAGGCAATAAGTGTAGGCGTAGGAATGGCTATGGAAGAGGATGAGTTCATTCTTCCCATGCACCGTAATTTGGGAATTTTCACATCTCGAAATCTAGATTTAAAGCAATTGTTCCTTCAATTTCAAGGAAAGAAGGACGGATTCACCAAGGGACGCGATCGTTCGTTTCACTTTGGAACGAAAAAGCATCATGTTGTTGGTATGATTTCTCACCTTGGTCCACAGTTGGGCATTGCCGATGGAATTGCATTGGCAAATAAATTAGAGGGGTCTCCAAAGGCGACCATTGTTTTCAGTGGAGACGGAGGAGCGAGCGAAGGAGATTTTCACGAGGCGTTAAACGTGGCTACTGTCTGGGATTTGCCTGTTATCTTTTGTATTGAAAACAACGCTTGGGGCTTGTCTACACCAAGTCGCGAGCAATTTCGCTGCAAGCAGTTTATAGATAAAGCCATTGGTTATGGGATGCCTAAAGAAGACGCCATTCAAATAGACGGAAATAATATTCTTGAGGTTTATTCAACGGTAAAAGAGATAGCTGCGAGCATTCGCAAGAATCCACGTCCTATTATTTTGGAATGTATGACCTTCCGTGTGCGTGGACATGAAGAGGCGAGTGGAACGAAGTACTATCCGGAAGGAGTTATCGACGAATGGTCGAAGAAAGATCCGGTAGCATTGTATGAAGAGTTTTTGTTGTCCGATAAAATAATTACTCCTGGAGATGTTGAAGCAATGAATTTAAAGTTGAAAGATAAAATCAACACGAATTTAAAGGCAGCCTATGCAGAGCCTGACATTGTAGCAAACACAGATGAGGAGTTTGACGATTTATTCGCTCCGTTCTCAAATGATGAAATACCAGCGTCTTCAACCAAAAAGAAAATGCGTTTTATTGATGCTATTCAAGATGGATTGCGTGAAAGTATGCGGAAGCATGATCGTTTGGTTTTAATGGGTCAAGACATTGCTGAATACGGAGGCGTTTTCAAAGTAACCGAGGGATTCGTTGAAGAATTCGGAAAAGGTCGTGTACGAAATACGCCGTTGTGCGAGTCTGCTATTGTGGGCGCTGGATTGGGTTTAAGCATGAAAGGCCACAAGGCCATGGTTGAAATGCAATTCGCCGATTTCGTGACTTGCGGTTTCAATCAGATTGTAAATAACTTGGCGAAGCTTCACTACCGTTGGGCAGAAAATGCAGACGTTGTGGTGCGCATGCCAACAGGCGGCGGTGCTGCTGCAGGACCGTTCCACAGCCAAAGCAATGAAGCTTGGTTCTTCCACACACCAGGACTTAAGATTGCTTATCCAGCTTTTCCTTCAGATGCGAAGGGCTTGTTGTGTCAAGCTTTCGAAGATCCGAATCCAGTTTTATTCTTCGAGCACAAAATGCTTTACAGAAGTATTGAAGAAGAAGTGTCTGAAGGACATTTTGCGCTTCCTTTTGGAAAGGCACGAATTGTTTCAGCTGGAGATAAATTAACTCTTGTGACATACGGACTAGGCGTTCATTGGGGATTGGAAGTATTGAAGGAAGAAAAGTATGCGGGAATTGAATTGATAGATTTGCGCACATTGGCACCTTTAGATTACGAAACCGTAATGACATCAGTTCAGAAAACAGGAAGAGTGGTTGTTCTTCACGAAGATTCGCTAACAGGCGGAATTGGTGGGGAGTTGGCTTCGCGTATTACGGAAGAATGCTTCGAATACCTCGACGCTCCTGTAACGCGCTGCGCGAGTTTGGATACTCCTATCCCTTTCAATGCAGGCCTTGAAATAAATTTCATGGCTAACAATCGATTGAGAACAACATTGGACAAAGTCCTTTCGTATTAAGTTTTCCTGCTCTAATTTTATCGCTAATGAATAGGCGGTGGAATTTCTTTCAAGTTGCTCAAGTGTTTGTGCTTGCGCTAGTGACGTGTGCCTCAAGTGCTCAGGTTTCGCTGGTTGCCGATTATACCGCCCATTACGGAATTGTTGAAGGGATAGACCTAACGGGGTATGTCACGTACGATGTCTATGTTTCTTTTCCGAATTCGAATTACAGATTAACAGCTTTAGGAGGAGGTCTGCAAAACAATCCGAATTTCACCGTTCAACTTTCTTCCGATTGTAATTTTTTTCAGCATGTTAATGGAAGTTATTTTTCGGAAGGAATAAACTGCTCAGATTATGCAGCAAACCCAGCATTGGAATGGGACAGTCGTTTTGCCATAGGCAGCAGTTGCAACAATTCGAGTGAGCATTTGTATCTAGTGACTTCAGAGAGTAACGCCCTGAATGCGTGGGAAGCCGGAAGTACAGCGTTGTCTTTATCGAACACCTTATTTTTCCGCATGCCGAACGACGGTTCGGTTTTGTTGAATTCAGAGAATAAAATTTTAGTTGGAAGATTTACTACGTGTGGAAATTTGTGCGTGAAGTTGGGTGTTCAGTATTTTGAAAATTATTTAGGACCAGGCTCTCCATTTCAAACCGAAGTGTTGGAAGGGTGTTTTAACAATCCGTGTCTTTCGAATCCGATTGCACAGACGGCAACAGTTACACAAACAGGATGCTCAACAGAAACACAATTGATCAATTTAATTGCGGGTGGAAATGTTCCTGTGACTTATGAATTGTGGAACACCGCGCTGAATGCGCCAGTAGCAACTACTTCTTCCTTCGATGGGACTTGTTCTTTCAATGCGCCAAGTGCAGGTTTATTTGTCATTCATTCAACCGATAATTTCGGATGTCGAGATACAACAAACGTTATTTCAGTTTTAGA
The DNA here is from genome assembly GCA_030729695.1 of Flavobacteriales bacterium. GTDB lineage: Bacteria > Bacteroidota > Bacteroidia > Flavobacteriales_D > Sanyastnellaceae > CAIZGX01. Next base: position 19,246 of record JANQWV010000020.1, read on the forward strand.
ATTTATTCCACCAAGCATACAATTGGCAGGGCAAAATCTTTTGTGTTTCGGAGACGCTTCAGGAAGTGTCGATGTGACTGGAAGCGGAGGTACGGGAGTTTTGACCGAAATGGTTTCGCTTTCACAACTTCCATTCACACTATCGAACTTAAGTGCAGGTGTGTTGAATGTGCAGGTGATTGATGAAAATGGATGTTTGGCTTCAAATAGCATTTTGTTGGAAGAGCCGACTGCACTGCAAGCATCACTCACGCAACAGACGGATTTGATTTGCGCAACACAATGCTCTGGATCGATTGCCTATTCTTCAAGCGGAGGAGTGGGGAATTATTCCTTCGAACTTCTTTCGAACGGCACATCAGGCGAGGCTTCAGGAGTCTTAACGAATTTATGTGGAGGATTAGATACACTTATCATTTCAGACGGAAACGGCTGTTTGTTTCAACTTCCATTCGAATTGAATTATCCCGATTCACTGCAAATTCAAAGCAATGTTGTTGAGCCGACGTGTGATGAATATACAAACGGTCTCGCAAACTTATTTTTTTCAGGAGGCACTGGTTCTTTACTTATTGATATCGAAGATGGAATTTTCGAAGTCCTTCCGCAGTCGGTCGTTGAATATCAATTGGCCAACCTTGGAGTGGGAACAATTTCCATTCATGTGGAAGATGATTTAGGCTGTGCAATAGATGAAGTTATTTCGGTTGAATCTGTTTTTCCTTCCAACTTGAATTTGAATACCACATCAACGGAAGAGTCGTGCTTCAATAATTTGGACGGTACCGCCGAGGTGCTTCTTCAAGGGGGAAATGGACCGTTTAGTTTTCTTTGGAATGATTTGCAAGCGCAGCAAACAGCTTTGGCAACGGGACTTGTAGGCAATAGAAACTATCGGGTGGAAGTGACCGATGTGAATAATTGTGTTTATGAAAGAAGCGTTTTTGTTCCTTTGAAAGACGGGTGCATTTTCATTGCCAATGCAATTACTCCAAACGGAGATGGTGCGAATGACACCTGGGTAATTGGTGGATTAGACGGATACGCAGATGCGCAAGTTCAAGTGGTGAACAGATATGGACAAATTGTTTTCGAGTCGAAGGGTTACACTAATCCGTGGAGAGGCACAGTGAACAACGAACCACTTCCCCCAGCTGATTATTATTACGTGGTGAGTTACGACAAGAGCAAAGAACCTTTAACCGGAGTTGTATCCATCAAGTATGAATAATCTCAAGCTACATACTGTTAAGGCAAGATTCTTCGAAAGGTTCTTCGAAAGGTGTTTCACAAGCATCACGGTTGCTTTGATTCTGCTGACAGCTTCAATTTCCCAAGCACAACAGTATCCGCGTCGCACCTTATTCATGGTCAATCCATACGCTGTGAATCCCGCTGCAGCCGGAGTGAACAGAGACATTCCCCTTTACACAACTTATCGTTCGCAATGGAACGGAATGAATAATCATCCGAAGACATTTTATTTGACAGCGAACAAGCAATTGCCAAACGGTTTTGGCGTTGGAGGTGTGTTGTTTCAAGACAAGACCGGTGCGTATTCAACAACATCATTTGAGTTTTCAGGAGCATCGCATATTGCAATCAATCGCAAGCAGTCCATTGCTTTTGGCTTAAGTGGCATCGGAACGCAGTATGTTTTCGATTTGAGTAACGCAGTTGTGCAAGATCCAAATGATGTTGCTTTGGGTGGAGGAGTGAGGCAATCGTCTTTTGCTTTCAATGCAAATGCGGGGATGATGTTATATGGACAGAATTATTTCTTTGGAGTAAGTGTGCCGTATGTCCTTCAACCTAAAATAAATTTTGGAAGTGGTAACATCAATGAGCGCATCATTCGCCACTATCAGATCATGGGTTCGTATGAATTCAAATTGACAAAAGACTGGGGGCTTTCAACCAGCATGTTCTCTCGATTTACTGCGGTTACACCAATTCAAGTGGATTTGAATGCGATGGTGAATTACAATCGTGATTTATGTTTTGGACTTACCTATCGTCCGAAGGCCGCTTGGGCCGCCATGTTAGGATGGAAGTTTGAAGGATATTCTATCTGGTATTCCTATGAAATGAACACAGGAGTATCGCAGGCATTGGGATTCAGCTCTCATGAATTTACGTTGGGCTATACCATTAAGGCCCCTCGAGGTTTCCGTCAGAAAACGTTGACACAGAAGAGAGGGCTTCTGACACTTTAATCATTTCCATTTATGTTGTTATTTTTTTTACGAATCGGCTTTTTGTTAGGCCCTCAGGAATTATATTCGTGGCTATGAAAAAAATAGCATTGTTCTTCTCTCTTATTTGTGCCCTTCAAATGAATGCACAAACGTGGCAAGTTGGAAACACAACACTTACTGAAAGTGATTTAGTAACAGGATTAAGCCTACCATGGGAAATGGTTTGGGGTCCAGACGATTTCATTTGGTGCACCACTCGCGTAGGAAAGGTTTTACGCATTGACCCTTCAACAGGAACGTACACTTCGGTTTTAGATAAAACTTCTGTAATACCATACAGTGGAAGCAGTGAGCCTGGAATGTTGGGAATGGCTTTGCATCCCGATTTTTTAAATTCCCCGAAGGTTTACGTGGTGTACAATTATACCCAAGGTAACAACGTGAAAGAGCGTTTGTCTATGTTCGATTGGGACGGAACTGCTTTAGTGAACGAAGTTCAATTGATCAATGCGATTGGCGGAAACTCAATTCACAACGGCTCTCGTTTGGTGATTAGCCAAGATCAAAAAATTATCATGTCAACGGGAGATACCGGAGATGGCGGAGTGAGTTCACAAGATATGAATTCGTTGAATGGAAAGATTCTTCGAATCAACTTAGACGGTTCTATTCCTTCTGACAATCCGAATCCAGCATCATACGTTTATTCTTTCGGACATCGCAACTGTCAAGGTTTGGCTGTTGGTCCTAACGGAATTATCTACGCATCTGAGCACGGTCAAAACAACAGCGATGAATTCAATATTATTGAAGCTGGAAGAAACTACGGTTGGCCTACTGTTCAAGGTGCTTGCAACACAACCAATGAAATTAACTACTGCACAGCGAACAACGTAAAAGAACCTTTGATTGAATGGTCTCCTTGTCGCGCTGTAAACGGTATTGAGTATTACAATCACCCGTCAATTCCAGAATGGAACAACTGTATTTTAATGGCAGTGTTGGGCGGATTGAATAGCTCTTACGAGCGTATGACTGTTTTGCACTTGAGTGCAGACGGACAGTCTTTAACTACTGCGGATGTGAGTGGTTCAAACAGCAACGCAGATGCGTTCTTCCAAAGCTTCAACAAACGTTTACGTGATATCTGTGTTAATCCGCACGACGGTTCGGTATACGTTGCTTTAAATGGTTCTCAGTATCCTGGATCAGGACCTAACACCATTAAGAAATTCCAGAACTTAGTTTGGGCAGGAATTCAAAACGAAGGTGTTTCTCAAAACTTAAATGTTTATCCAAATCCAGCTTCTGAAAGAGTAACAGTTGAATTCTCTTCGAATCAATTGGGTGGAAGTTATTCAGTTTATTCCTTCTCAGGAGCTCTTGTTGCTGAAGGGAAAATTTCAACGTTGAAAAACGAATTGAATGTTTCTGAATGGTCGAAAGGAAATTATTTCGTGGTTTCAGAATCTTCAATCGGAACAACTTCAAAGACGTTTATCGTTCAATAATAAATGAATAATATTTTTATGTTGAAGACAGCAAAGTGGATTTCACTTTGCTGTTTTTTTTTAGTGAGTAACGTTCTGTTTGCTCAAATAGTGCAGAAACATCTTGCATACGAAGTCCTTGAAGATTCGGCTTTTGTAACCATTGAAGTTTATGACAGTTACACCGGATATCCAATTCAGGCTACGGCTCAAGTTGATGGGCGAACATTTCAATGCAACGAGTTAGGTAGAGTTTCTGTTTACTGTAAAATCAGAAGGTGTGTTGATTTTGTTGCAGAAGGTTATTACGATAGAGGATATTGTTTGAGCAATAACGAAGAGGTCAAGAAGAATGAGGTGATTCGGCTTGACATGAGTCCCATTTCAAAGCAAATGGAAGCGCTTACTGTTGTTGGTTACAACATAAAGCGCAGTAACCTCAGCACTCCAGCTAGCATTGGACTTGTAAAAGTTAATGCGCATTATGGCGATGGTTCTTCTTTACAAAATGCATTCAATTCGGTTAGCGGAGTGTCTTACGATTCTCGCGGATATGGAGGAAGCACACGATTGAATATTCGCGGAAGCTTTTTTCGAGCGCCAACTACTATTCGAAATGTAAAGATGTATTGGAAAGGAATTGCATTGACGAGCGCAGACGGACAGTCACCTTTGGAGATTGTAGATCCTTCGAATGTTGCCAACGCGAATATTCTGAAAGGCCCGGGCAGTGGGGTTTGGGGAAATGGTACAGGTGGAGTTGTTTTGTTTACGCCTTTTTCATTGAACCAGTCGGTATATGCAAAGGCGCAATACGAGCATGGTGAATTCGGATACAGTAAATCTGTTTTTCAAGCGGGTGTGAGTAAGAATGGATTCAGTTTAATGGTGAGTCAGATTAATCAGGAAACAAACGGTTACCGCGATCAAGAAGCGAACAAAAAAGAACAAACCTTACTTGAGTTTTCTGCCAACACGAAACGCTGGAAGCACTATGTCATGGCCATGCGTTACAAAGGGTATTGGGAATTGCCTGGAGCTATTTCAACAGCTCAGATAGCTGTTGATCCGCGTCAGGCGAATGCCTTCAGCTTAGCGAATAACACACATGTCGATCGCACGCGAGACATGCTAGGATATTCTGGAGAATTCATTTCGAAAAAGAATTTTCTTCTTGAACTTTCAGCGAATCTCTTTCAAACCGAAAAAATAAATCCCTACGGAACATCTCCATTTACAAACGGATATAAAGATGAGAATGCAAATGGAAATGGCGAACGAGCGGTTTTAACGAAATCCTTCGACTTAAATAAAAATGGAAAATTTCCTGTTAAGTTGAAATCATCACTGGGACAAGAGTTTCAATTTGAAAATTTCAACTTGAATGAATTCGGATTGTTGAATGGTGAATCTGACGGTGTTTCGAAATACAACTTCAACGTAGACTACATCACTTCGAATTTTTTCTATCAGGTGGAAGCGGAAGTGGCGAAGCGCTTGTTTGCAACGGCGGCAGTTGGGTTGAACAATACGCAAGCGCGTATAACAGGAACCTCGAAAGATGCAGCGCAGCAGTCGGTGCTCATAGAGGCGTACACCAATGCCAATCCACAAGCAAGGCTTTATCCGAATGTAGGAATCAGTTATTCCTTGAAGAGAAGTGAACAATCAGGAAACTGGAATGTCTTCGGAAATTACAGCACCGGCAGCAGTGCGCCCACGGTCTTTGAGCAATACGATTATTCAAATCAATATTTGAACGAAAACTTGAAAAATGAATTTGCTCAAAATGTAGAAGTAGGGGTGAAGGGGGCTGGGAAATTGTGGTTCGTTGAAATGAGTTTGTACGACCAGCAAATTACAGATGCGATTGTCCCGAAGGCAGCCTTATTTAATGGCTATTATGCAACCTACATCAACGCTGGCAAGTTGGTTCAGCGAGGCATGGAGTTTACGGGAAGTGGTACTGTTGAGTTGGAGAGAGCCAGTGTTTACGGCTGGGTGAGCGGGTCTTGGACGAACTATGAATTGCTCGACGAAAGTGGTTCGGGAAGAATGCCAGGAATGCCTTTGGCGCAGTGTAACGGCGGATTGAATTTTACTGGGTTTTATGGATTCGGATGGTCCGTTACGAATCAATGGACAGACAAGGCGCCGTTGAATTCCACTCAAGCCGAATGGTCTGCAGCGAGAAACGTTTTAAATTCTGAATTCACCTACACACATTCATTTATTCGACGTGACGAAGTTGCCGGAGATTATGATCTAGTTACTCGAGTTCGTTCTTTAGGTTCAATTAACATCAATGCTGGAGCGAACAATGTCTTGAATACCAATTACACCACTTTCTATCAATTGAATGGTGTGGGTGGAAGGTTCTTCAACCCAATGGCGAGAAGAAATTTTTATTCAGGAATAACACTGCGAATCTTCTTGTAAATTTGCAACATGTTCAGAAAGGCATTTTTCTTCGTTTTACTTGTTGCATTTGGAATGGCAGGTTGCAAACCAACGCCCATTGCTGAAGCCAATTTCGAATTCGATGAAAGCCTTCAATGGAAAAAGAGCGAGCCTGTTTCATTGAAATTGGATATTCGTGAAAACGCCGAGCCCTGCGAGTTGTATCTCGATGTTCGTTACACCACCCTTTTTCCTTTCGATAAATTGGAATTGCACATCAAAGAAATTTCAGAGAAGGGTGTTGTTGTTCCGCGCGATGTGACTGTAGCAATTCGAGACAAGAATGGGTTTGTAGGAGACATTAGCGGAGATTTAGGTGACATTGAACGTGAGTTAGATTCGAATAAGCAATACGAAGATCACGGCGTTTATACCTATGAGATTTCGTTCAATCATCCTGTAGATGTGTTGTTGGGAATAATGGAGCTTCGTCTGCGTGCGGTTCCGAAGAAAAAGAAATCATGAGAGACTTTAAGACATTTTCATTTCATACACTCGGATGCAAACTGAACTTCTCGGAATCGAGCACCTTGGCGCGCGATTTTCAAGAGCAAGGGTACGGCAGAGTAGATTTGGAGGAAGGTCCAGATGTCTTGGTCATTAATACCTGCAGCGTTACCGACGAAGCCGATCAGAAATGTCGCTATACCGTTCGAAGAGCAAAGCGCTCGAATCCGAATGTATTCATTGCAGTTATCGGATGCTACGCGCAATTGAAACCTGAAGAGATTTCAAAGATTGAAGGAGTGAATGTGGTGTTGGGCGCAAATGAAAAATTCAATTTGATAGATCGCATCAAAGCCTACGACGAATCGGAAGGGAAAATATTTGCAGGAGAAATTAAGGATGTGAAGGAATTCATTCCATCTTTTTCATCAGGAGATCGAACGCGAACTTTTTTGAAGGTTCAAGATGGATGTAATTATTTCTGCGC
>JANQWV010000020.1:26427-31194 GCA_030729695.1 Flavobacteriales bacterium
GACATTGTCCCCATGGAAGTTCGTAACGAACGAAATAAAATTCTACGCTTGTTAAGCGCGAAGAAACGCGCGGCGTTTGATGCGTCGTTTAAGGGAACCGAAGCCAAGGTCTTGTGGGAGTCGGTAAATGACGAAGGAAAGATTTCTGGGTTTACGGAAAACTATATTAAAGTTCAAGTTCCTTTCGACGATTCTCTTTCCAACCGTATCACCTCTATTACAATTTAGAGTTTATCAGTTGCATAAATGCATCGGATAATTTCTTCAAGGCAATAGCTTTGTCTTTTTGATTCAATGGCTCCGGGGGGCCGTAGGGTGTTTTGTTTACATCAATGATGTAAATCTTTTTATTGCCGTTATGACGCAGAACATCGAATTCACAAAAATCGACTTTCATAGCAGCGGCATATTTTTCAATCTGTGAAATTTCTTCTTCAGAAAATAGATCTTCTGGTTTGTGAAGCGTTGCGCGATGTGCCTTGTTCGTGAAGCGATTTTTTAATGTTTTGAATTTCAAGTAAACCAACGGAATTTTTCCAGCTATTACAGGAACACGAATGTCGACGTATTCTCCAGCCTCATTCGTATTGTCGAGTACCTTTTGATAGACAGCGTCTGTTTTTGGATAGGCAACCGGACACACAACCTCTTGTCCGTCGTGCACCGCATTCTCATCGCTCTTTTCTACCGCTACACCGATATAGGTTTTAGGATTTAAATTCATTGAGTATCCCAACGCTTCCAAGTGAACCACATGCACGCGTTCTTTGGAAATATCAGGGCAGTTTACATTTATGATTTTCGCTTTGGGATATTTTCTCCTCAACGCACTTGCACTGCCATAGGTGGCATTTTCGAAATAAACAATAACATCAGGATTTGCAACCAACTTGTTTGTTAGTCGAGCCTTATTCATTCTCGCGATTTTTGAAAGTGTCGTTTTCTTGCTCGGGTAAGTTGGCGCAGCTACCCAAACTGGAAGTTTGCCACCATTCTGAATGAAGAAAATTCCCTCTCTCACAAGACAGGAAATGTCTTTCGCTATTACCTCGAAGAAAGGCATGCTCTTCCTGTAGTTATTCCTTAATCCCATGAGTGATATAATTTAGGATTTAATGTTTGTGTAATAAAATCGTTCTTCAATGAACCGCGCGCTGGGGAATATTCCCTTCCATAAAAAATAATTTGAAGATGAAGTTTGTTCCAACAATCTTCAGGAAATAGTTTCTTCGCGTCGCGTTCCGTCTGCTCTACGGATTTTCCGTTAGTAAGTTTCCAACGTGTCATCAATCGGTGAATGTGCGTGTCTACAGGGAACGCGGGAACACCAAACGCCTGTGCCATTACGACACTTGCAGTCTTGTGTCCAACGCCAGGCAAAGCCTCTAATGCTTCAAACGAAGCTGGAACTTCTCCGTTGTGTTCATTAATGATAATATGAGATAGATTGAAAATGGCTTTGCTCTTTGCGGGAGACAGACCGCATGGTTTAATAATTTCTCGAATTTCTTCAATGCTCAATTTTATCATGTCGAACGGATTGTTCGCCTGCTTGAATAAATGTGGAGTAATCGTATTGACGCGTGCATCTGTGCATTGTGCCGATAGTAGCACAGCTATTAATAAAGTGAATGCATCGGAGTGGTCAAGCGGAATGGGTGTTTCCGGATAAAGTCGTTCCAATTCAATCTTCACAAAATCCGCCGCCTCTTTCTTTCGCATCAGGGAATAAATTGAAATTGTGTTTTGTCTTTTGTTAAATATTCTCGTTTCGATTGTCCGTTCCAGCGAACTTCAGTAATGTTTTGCTGGTCTGCGAATTGTTCCAAGAGAATAGTGTTGGTTACCACAACCTGATTCGGTTCGAAATAACCTCCTTCAATGAAAAGGGTGGTCATGTCGTTATCGACACTGTACCCCAAAAAATTTAAAACAACATTTCTTCCAGCAACTTGAAGACTTAGTTTTTCTCCGATATACTTTTTCACGAGTTCAAATACTTCTGGTGTTTGCGGATAAAGCGAATGGTATCTGTAACATTGGGCCTCAATAGCATGTTCCAAGTCATCGGTGAAAATCTTGGAAGTGATTTCTATAGCTCGGTTTTGAGCATTAAATTCTAAGCTCGTATTGCTTAAATAAAACTTATGCAATGAGGGGGCAGAAGCCTGTAAAGTAAGAGTAAATAGAGCGAAGAATATTAGTGCTACCGATTTCATCTCGCCAAAATACAACGAATTCTTCTTTACGCATTACCTTTGATCCATGTTAAAATGCACATTGAATAGTGATGAACTTCTAAAGGCGAAGTCAATTGTAGACAGCGCGAATAAAATTGTAATATCCACGCACATCTCTCCAGATGGCGATGCTGTTGGCTCTTCATGCGCCATGGCACAAATGCTTGTGAAATTAGGTAAGGAAGTGACAATCGTGCTTCCTGATCAAGCACCCACTTATTTGAATTGGTTAGCAGGAAACGAATACGTAGTGGTCTGTAAAGAACAAGTTGAAGAAACTACAAAACGCATTCAAGAGGCCGATGCTATTTTTATTTTAGACTACAATCACCTGGGAAGAATTGGTGAGACGGTGAAGAAATTACTCGATGCACAAATAGGGGTGAAGCCTTTCATTCTTATTGATCATCACGAGCAGCCAGCCACTTTTCCAGATGTTGTTTATTCCGATACGAGCATCTGCAGTACCTGTGAGATGGTGTTTCACTTCGCAGGTGCAATGAATTGGTTGGAATTAATTGACGCTCCAACGGCTCAAGCCATCTATTGTGGAATTATGACCGACACCATGTCGTTCCGCTTTCCAAGCGTTAGTCCAGAAACGCATGAGATTGCAGCATGGCTTATGCGCAAAGGATTGAAGCCACATGTGGTACATGAAAATGTATTGGACTCACAACGTGTAGATCGTTTGCGTCTGATGGGATATGCACTTTCAGAATGCATGACCATTCTTCCAGAGTACAACGCGGCGTTCATTGCCATTACGAAAGAGAAGTTAGATCAGTTTCAACCGCAATCGGGCGACACCGAGGGGTTGGTGAATATGGCATTAAGTGTTGAAGGGACAACCATTGCAGCTTTCTTCAGAGAGGACGATGATTGTGTTCGGATTAGTTTTAGAAGCAAGGGTGCGCGCGATGTGAATCAAATGGCACGTGCACATTTCAACGGGGGCGGACACAAAAATGCAGCAGGTGCGCGCTTACACGAATCCCTAGAACACACTATTGCGAAGTTTAAGGAGTTGTTACAAAAAGGAGAGATCTAATGAAATACGCTTATTTACTTTTCGCATTCACTGCTATTTTAATGAGTTGCGACAGCTGTTCACAAGACAAGAAAGCGGTTCAGCAAATGACCCAAGCGCAAATAGATTCTATGCTCATTGCGCAGAACAGAAATTTTCACACGCAAGAAAAGGAGCGGCTGCAAAAATTTGTAACCGATAAGCAATGGCCTACAACCATTACTGGAACAGGAATTCATTACTGGATCTATCAACAAGGAACAGGAGAGACCGTGAAGTCAGAGCAAATTGCCATGGTTGAATACGAAGTGTCTTTGCTCGATGGTACTGTTGTTTACAAGAGCAAACCGGGAGAAAAAGCTCCTGTAAAAATTGGACACGACAATGTCGAAAGTGGCTTGCATGAAGCCATGCTATTGATGAAGAAAGGGGATCGCGCGAAATTCGTTTTACCCTCTTATCGCGCATTCGGATTAACAGGAGAAGGAAAGATTCCCATGAACGCAGCGGTGGTCTACGACATTCTCTTGGTGGAAATTCAATAATTCGTTTTTGTATTTAATTCAATTTTTCTATCTTCATCGAGAACATAGAAATTGAATTATGCTAAAAACAATTGTCCTACTTATTCTTGCCCTTGTTGGACTTCCACTTGTGGCTTACTATTTAGATCCGAGTTTAACAGAAATTCAATGGCATCTCATTAAAGTGGGCGGAGGCTCCGCTTTAATCGTTGCAACACTTTGTTTCTTGCTCGCTGAGTTGACAGGCAATTGCAGTCAAGTCGATAAAATCTGGAGCGTTGTTCCAATCATCTATGTTTGGGAATATGCGTATCTCACAAATTATCATCCGCGATTTGTTTTAATGGCCGTTCTCGTTACGCTTTGGGGTGTTCGTTTAACGTACAACTTTTCGCGCAGAGATGCTTATTCATGGAAATTCTGGAGCGGGGAAGAGGACTACCGTTGGGAAGTGCTTCGTAAAATGCCCATGTTCAATGCAAGATGGAAGTGGACGTTGTTCAACTTATTCTTCATTTCATTTTATCAGAATATTCTCATTTGGCTAATTACGGTTCCTGCAATTTTTGCGCACAAAAGCTCTATTGCTCCGCTTGGAACTGCCGACTACCTCATTGCAGGAATCTTATTGTTCTTTTTAATTATTGAAACCATCGCAGATCAGCAGCAATGGAATTTTCAGAATGAAAAACACAGACGCATCAAGGCTGGAACAAATACAGAATTGCCTTACTCAAGAGGTTTCGCACATACTGGCTTATGGAAACTTATGCGTCACCCGAACTACGCGTGTGAGCAAGCCATATGGATCACCTTCTTTTTCTTCAGTGGAAGCGGAAGCGGGAATTGGTTGAATGGAAGTTTGGTTGGGGCAGTGTTGCTCGTTCTTCTATTCCAAGGAAGCGCCGACTTCAGTGAAGGAATCTCTAACTCGAAATACGATTCTTACAAAGATTACATCAAGAGCACACCG
>JANQWV010000021.1 GCA_030729695.1 Flavobacteriales bacterium
TACAAGCAGATGTTGTTGAAACGTAGTATCCATCGGCATCAGCGTCTAGATACCAAGTTGCGGGATAGGAGCAAGTTCCGTTATTTTGATTCGCACATTCGTTGTAATTACAAGCGAATACATCAGTGCATCCCGCAACAGTAGTTGCTAATACTTGAATTCCGAAAGTTCCAGTTCCAGCCGCATATCCACCTGCTTGAATATAGTAGGTAGCACCGTTCGTGAGTTGAGCACATGATAAGGTAATTCGAGAATTATAGTTTGTAGCTGAAATATCGTCGTTACATGCAATAGCAAATGGATCTGTACAATCTGAGTACACAGCTATCCGCGTGTCAGACATAGATCCTGTATTTGTCTGAATGGTAACATCACCACCTGTATAAGTAAACTTAAACCAAACATCCTTTATTCCAGAACCGCCACAGTTTGGATCAGCAGTATCAAAACATGTAACGGTGTTATTTGCTGTTACATAAGCGGCATTAATAACAAGATTCGTTGCACTACTGCATATATCATTGGCAGCACCACTAACAATTGTAAAAGTGGAATTAGAAATGTTGTTCCCGACATTGTCATCGTTTCCTCCATTGATCGTAACTAGATTAACCGCTAGTGTATACGCTCCGGCCGCTAAAGTCGAACTCGGTAAAGTGATGTTTACAGAATTACCCGCAGTTAAATTACCTGTCCAGTTATAAATTTGAGTGGTTTGACCTGAAATTGTGTATTCCAATTGAAAACTTGTAATGGCATTAATACCAGAGTTCATCAAAGCAATTGTTGGAGTCACGTCTGTTGAACAAAAGTTCCCGCTAGGACTGGTGATTGAAACAACCGAAAGATCAAGATTGGGTTGCGTGTACAACGGTGCCCGCCATGTTCCTCTTCCGAAAGTAGCAGCTGTTATAGTGTTCAATCCAACATGTATCTCCAATTCGTCAACAACTACATTGGGTAATCCATTCATATATGGAATCCAGTCTGCCAATGTGTTGTCTCTGTAATAAACACCCGCATCTGTTCCGACATAAAGAGCATCACTTCCTGTATTATGATAAACAATAGTATTTGAAGGAATATTCGGTAAACTTCCGGAAATATTAGTCCAAGTCGCCCCTCCATCAGCCGAATAATAGACTTTAGAACCGCTTGTATATCCGCTGAATGTAACCCATACTTTATTTTCATTGGAAGACGAAACAGCTATAGATGTAATATACAGGTTAGGTAATCCGGTCAATGCCGAGAATGCATTTGCATTTGATGTTTTATAGAGTGCTGATCCTTTAGAAGCATAAATGACGTTTGCATTGGATGAAGAAACAGCAAAGGCATTCACAACTCCAGTTCCGAAAGTTCCCATTGCAGTGAAGGAAGTACCTGCATTAGAAGATTTATATATTGTCGATTTTCCGACATATAAATCATTGTCAGTTGCACCCATTGCATATGGTGTAACCCATGCACCATCTGCATTTACCCCAGTTCCACCACTATTAACAATCGGGTTGAAAGTTCCGCCGTTGTTTGTTGATTTGTAAATCGCACCGTAATAAATTTCGCCATACATGATATTGTCGTTCGTTCGGGCAATGATGCATTCCATACCATCTCCACCTAAAACTTGGGAATGCGCCGCGCCGTTTTTTAGGTTTGAGCCGTTGTCTTGCCATCCCGTGAGAATCTTATTGCCATTCAATTGGGCAATACCTAATCTGTATTGTTGAGAGATTTGAAGATTGCTCGAAACATCAGAATAAGTTCCTCCGTTATCCGTGGTTCTGAAAACCCCTCCGTCACATCCTACATACAAACTGTTATTTGTTGGCACCCATGTTAAGCAATGAACATCTGCATGGACATAAGGTAAACCTCCTGAACCAGTCCAATGTGCATTGCACGCCCATGTTGTTCCTCCATTTGTCGATTTCCAAATATTTACTCCTCCTACCCAAAGTGTGTTCGCATCCGTTCCACTGCATTCAATCGCCAAATCATACCAACCTTGACCTCCAGCACCACCTCCATTGGCGTTCCAACCCAACAAGTTTGGAGTTGTAGCCATCGAAGTAAAGCCAACACCTGAGTTCGTAGACTTGTAAATCCCAAGAAATCCAGAGTCTGTATTTTTTGCTGCAAGAACATAAACAGTTGCAGCATTTGCAGCGCTTACAGCAATCGATAATCTACCTACATTTGAAGCAGGTAATCCACTGGTTATCGCTGTGAAATTATCACCTGTGTCTGAACTTTTAATAAAGGTAGTACCTGAAGCGTAAACAACAGTAGGATCCCCAGGCTTAAATTCCATATCTTTAAAAGATCCTGCTGAAGTGAGAACCCAGCTTACACCTGCATTTATTGACTTGTAGATTCCGAGACTTGTTGCCGCTAAAAGGATGCTTGAATTCGTTGGGTGAATCAAAAGTCTGCTAATCATTCTGCCTTGCGTGACATTCCAATTTAGGCCTGTGGTTGACCAAGTTGCACCGCCGTCAGTCGACTTCAAAATGCCAATTGAGTAGGTGTCACCTGCATCTCCGTCACCTGTTGCGAGGTATAGAATATTGTTGTTTGAAGGGTCAATTGCAACATCTGTTGCTCCAATCGCATCTAGATAATCAGTATTGACGACACTCCAAGTCACTCCTGAATCGGTTGTTTTCCATAATCCACCAGCGGGGGCACAAGCATAAAAAATTGTGCTGCTTCCAGGTTGTGGACGTACTGCATTTACTCTTCCTGCGCCGCCACCACCGCCAGGAACAGCGTTATTTCCAATGTAGGTCCATAATCCGCTTGCACCAGATGGGGGAGGGAACATAGCAGGATTTTCCTGCTTGGCCAATTGAATGGCGTTGGTTGGAATTCGTTTTCCAGATGGATAAACTCGAGGCTCGTTGTACCATTCCCAACGTTTATAGGCCATGAATCCTTTTCCCTTTGGATAAGGACGTTCAATTACTCGCCACTCTTCTTCAAAAGATTTTTGAACTTCATAGAAATTAGTGGTCCCATCCAATATAAATTCTCTCCAATTAGAACTTTGGGCGAGAAGTGAATTCGCCAAAAGAGAAATTGTCAGTACAAGAAATAACGCTTTTTTCATGAAAATGGAATTTTATCAAATCTACGTTACGCAATTGAGAACAAAAGGTTTTGGTTAATTGAAAAGTCAATGTGTTGAAAACTACCAACCATTGTGAATTTCCAAAGTTATTCTGCGTATTACTTTCGAAGTCTGATTTAGAATAGACGAGATGGCTCAAGAAGTTAAATACACAGAAGACAATATTAAATCCCTCGAGTGGTACGAACACATTCGTCTGCGCCCTGGGATGTACATCGGTAAACTCGGAGACGGTACTACCGCCGACGATGGTATCTATGTTTTGTTGAAGGAAATTATGGACAACTCCATTGACGAGTTTGTCATGGGGAATGGAAAGAATGTCGAGATTACGATCAAAGACGGAACGGTTACCGTTCGCGATTATGGAAGAGGTATTCCATTGGGAAAAGTAATTGATTGCGTTTCGAAAATTAATACCGGTGGTAAGTACGACTCGCGTGCTTTTAAAAAGTCAGTGGGTTTGAACGGGGTCGGAACCAAAGCCGTAAACGCTTTAAGTTCATTCTTCCGTGTTGAATCATTCCGCGAAGGCGAGGTAAAGGCAGCTGAATTTGGAAAAGGAGAAATCACCAAAGATTTTAAAGTAGTAATGTCGGCTGAGAAGAACGGAACACTCATGTCATTCGTTCCCGATGATAGCATATTCGTGAACTACCAATACCGTTCGCAACACATCGAGCGTTTGCTTTGGAATTACTGTTATTTGAATGCGGGATTAACCATCATTTTCAACGGACAGAAATTCAAGTCGGAAAATGGATTGCGCGATTTACTTGCGGCGAACATGACCGAAGACCCACTTTACACGGCTATTCACTTAAAAAGTGATGATATTGAAGTGGCAATTACACACACCAATTCATACGGAGAAGAATACTACAGTTTCGTAAACGGACAATACACCACACAAGGTGGAACGCACCAAGCGGCATTCCGTGAGGCCTATGTAAAAGTGATTCGTGACTTTTTCAAGAAAGACTACGAAGCAGTCGATGTCCGTTCGGGAATTGTTGCAGCAGTGGCTATCAAAGTTATTGAACCTGTTTTCGAATCACAAACCAAAACGAAGTTAGGTTCTAACGAAATCGAGCCGAATGGTAAGAGCGTTAAAGCCTTCATTTTGGAGTTCCTTCAGAAAGAGCTCGACAATTTCTTACATAGAAATCCGGAAATTGCCCAAAGTCTTTTGAAGAAAATTCTTCAATCGGAAAGAGAAAGAAAGGAACTTGCGGGTATTGCTAAATTGGCCAGAGAGCGTGCAAAGAAGTCGAACTTGCACAACAAGAAATTGCGCGATTGCAAGGTGCACTACGCCGACAAAAGCGACCTAGCCAATGCAACAACGTTGTTTATTACCGAGGGAGATTCGGCTTCGGGATCCATTACCATTTCTCGAAATGTGCAGACCCAAGCCGTTTTCAGTTTGAAGGGAAAACCTTTAAATACTTATGGTTTAACGAAGAAGGTTGTTTACGAAAACGAAGAATTTAACTTGCTTCAAGCGGCATTGGACATCGAAGACGGACTTGATTCTCTTCGATACAACAACGTGGTTATCGCAACCGATGCCGATGTCGATGGCATGCACATTCGTTTGCTCATGATCACATTCTTCCTTCAGTTTTTCCCTGACTTGGTGAAATCTGGACACTTATATGTCCTTCAAACACCGTTGTTCCGTGTAAGAAACAAGAAGGAAACCATCTATTGTTATTCCGATCTCGAGCGTCAGCATGCCATTCAGAAGTTAGGAACCAAACCGGAAATCACACGATTCAAGGGATTGGGAGAGATTTCTCCAGACGAGTTCAAGTTCTTCATTGGAGAAAGCATACGTCTTGAACCCGTTGTAATTACGAAAGACATTCACATCAAAGACATTCTTGAATTCTATATGGGGAAGAACACTCCCGATAGACAAGACTTTATTATTAGAAACCTTCGCGTAGAGAAAGACGAAATTGTAGAGAAGAAGGAAGTTGAAACTGAACCAGAAACAGAATAGGAGTGGAGATGGAAGAGAATACAAATCCAGAAGAGAATAAATTAGGAAACGTTGTTGGGGTAACCGACCTCTATGAAGGTTGGTTTTTGGAATATGCCTCCTACGTAATCTTGGAACGTGCGGTTCCGCATTTGTACGACGGACTGAAGCCGGTTCAGCGAAGAATTTTGCACAGCTTGTGGGAAATGGACGATGGTCGTTTCAACAAGGTGGCGAACGTAATCGGAAACACCATGAAGTACCATCCGCATGGTGATGCTTCTATTGGTGATGCTTTGGTTCAAATCGGACAAAAGAATTTGCTCATCGATACCCAAGGAAACTGGGGTAATATTTTTACAGGTGACAGCGCAGCAGCGCCTCGTTACATTGAATCTCGTTTGAACAAACTCTCGCAAGAGATTATTTTCAATCCGAAAACAACGAATTGGTTAGCGAGTTACGATGGAAGAAACAAGGAACCGGAAACGCTTCCTGTTAAATTTCCGCTTTTACTTTCTTTAGGTGTTGAAGGAATTGCAGTAGGATTGGCTTGTAAAATCCTTCCACACAACTTCGTTGAACTCATTGATGCGAGTATTGACGCTTTGCGCGGAAAGAAAACGCACATTGTTCCCGATTTCTTGACTGGTGGAATGGCCGATTTCTCGGATTACAACGGTGGACTTCGCGGTGGAAAGGTTCGCGTTCGCGCGAAAATCAAGAAAGACGACGCAGCGCGTTGCTTGATTATTACTGAAATTCCATTTGGAACAACGACATCGTCATTGATTGATTCCATCTTGAAAGCCAACGAAAAAGGCAAAATCAAGATCAAGAAAATTGAAGACAACACCGCTGAGTTTGTT
>JANQWV010000022.1:0-20319 GCA_030729695.1 Flavobacteriales bacterium
CTTATTGGCGGCGCTTCTTTGAAGGTAGCTGACTTTGAATTTATCTACAACGCCTAATGCAATACACGGTATACACCTTTGAAGTTTCTCCGCTAATTCCGGGAAACGATTTAGTGATTGCTTCATTAAGCGAATTGGCTTTCGATAGTTTTCAAGAAACGGAAAGTGGAGTAGAGGCTTATGTGCCAACACAATTCGATACAGAAGAATTGCAAAATACTTTATTGGAATTAACCATTGAAGACGTGACCATTCATTTCTCGAAAAAAGAAATGGAAGACATCAACTGGAACGCCGAGTGGGAATCGCAATTCGATCCAATTGACGTAGACAATCTTTGTCGAGTTAGAGCCCCCTTTCACGAAGCGAAGGAAGGCGTTCTCGACTTAATCATTGAGCCGAAGATGAGCTTCGGCACTGGTCATCATGCCACCACGTATTTGGTTCTTCAGAAAATGTTCGAGCTCGACTTGAAAGAAAAGGAAGTCATTGACATGGGCAGTGGAACGGCTGTGTTGGCCATTGCTGCTGAGAAACTCGGCGCGAAGAAAGTTTGGGCCATTGACATTGATGAGTGGGCGTATGAGAACGCCATTGAAAACTTAGAGCGTAACAGCTGCACGAAGATTGAAGCGCTTTTAGGCGTTGAAGATTTACTGGAAGGAAAGATGGCAGATGTCTTCATAGCCAATATCAATCGCAACATTCTTTTGGCTCAAGCGAAACACTATGAGAACAGCACCCAATTAGGAGCTGCCTTGTTGCTCAGCGGATTCTATGAAAACGACGTACCTGCATTGTTAGAAGCTTTCTCAGCATTCGAGTGGAAAGAGACTCGCGTTCGCGATGAGTGGGCGATGCTTTACTTAGTGCGTCGCTGAGTAACTTTTAAAATAAGATAAGAGAAGGAAAGAAAGGGGAAGAGAAGTTAAGATCAAAATCGTAGAAGACATTCGCGAAGCATTCGCCAAAGGCTTTCGTTGAAAACAATCTGTCTCATTTATCCATTCTCGAAGCCTAATTTCTTTGCAAGTTCATCGCTAATAGCCGGGAATTTTCTTCGTTCAACTAAGAATGAAGTTAATTCAGCGAACTCTTGAAACACATAATGCTTCATAGCCGCTTCTCTTAAATATCCTTTTCCGGTGCTTCCGCCTGTACCCGCTCTTCCGCCAATCATGCGGTGAACCATGTTCATGTGGCGCCATCTCCATGTAGCCAACAATTCGTCAATGTCTAAGAGTGAGTTGATGATTCTATACGGATTTTGAAGAATCGGATAGTCGCGGTACAACATAATGAAGAGCCCAGCTCTTCTGGCTTTCGCGCTTAACTTTCGGTTTTCAACGGGTTCATTCGACATGAACAATTCATCGAACGCTTTCAAGTTTTGCATTTCCATTTCACTCAATGAAGAGGAATAAGCGTTTCTGTATTGCTCGCAAAAATCGTCACTTCCCCAATATTTCTCTTCGAAGAAAGGCATGCGCTCCAACCAGTTGTTCACCAATTCCAAAAGTGTTCTTTCTTTCGCTAACGTGTATATCTGCTTTGCGTCTTCGCTGCGCAATTGACTTGTGAAATATTCTTGTCCATGACGCTCTTCAACCTTCAATCCCAACAAGGTTTCTAAAACTTTAAACTGCATACTTTGAAATCCGCTTGCCGGACGAAGCATATCGCGGAAGTCTAAGAAGTCTTGCGCGGACATGGTTTCCAAGATGTTAATCTTGTCGACCAAAATGCGAAGGATCTCTGTTACTCGGTGCATGCGGTTTACAGCGATTTGCAACTCTGGACTGTTGTCGTTAATGTTCTCTTTCGCAAGAATGTCGTACACCGATTTCATTTCGAATAAAATCTGTTTGAACCACAATTCGTACGATTGATGAATAACAATAAACAACATCTCGTCGTGAGCGTGTTTACCTTGTTTGTCGCTTTCGAGTTCTTGTGCGTTAAGAACGTCACCCAGTTTTAGATAGTCGCTGTAATACATGCCTGCAAGTTACAAAGGCAAGTCTAGAATATTCTAATTCGATTTAATAAATCGAAAAAGACTTTTGTCAGTGAGCAAAGTGTAAACGCCGGAAGGTAAGTTTCTACAATCAATTGCTTGCGTGTTGCTGAAAAACAAAACTGTTTGTCCGCTTGAAGAAATGATTCTTCCTGAAATCTTTTCGGTGCTATGAAGTTCGTCAATAACCGGATTCGGATAAAGCGAAATTCCTGAAACAAGTTCATTCACACTTACTGGAAGATTGCTTGCATTCGGAGTAGAAACAATCCAATTGATCCAATTGGGATTGGCATCGGTTGCTCTTCCAAAAGAATGATTGATTGGAATGTTGGAATAAGTAATGGAGTCGATAAGCACACGCGCATTGTTCTGAACCTCTGAGATATAAACAGTTTCAGAAAGGTCATCTAATTTGAAATCCAAGTGATTCACGCCTTGCTCGGGGTCATTATCGGCATACAACAACTGAAACTCTCCCGGGTCGAGCGTCACATTCGGCAAAGGCCATTTGTTCCAATTACTGGCGTCGTCAGAGATAAACTTGTTTCCTAAATAGACTGCAGCTGGACCAGGATTGTACAATTCAATCCAATCTTCATTCGATCCTAAAAAGTCAATGCAATTGTCGGTGCCCAGCGGTGCCAATTCGTTTATCACTAAAGGAGAAGACGATTCCTTTCCATATAAATAAATAAAATTGCAATCGTGCGCATCTATGTCGTTCACCCAAATTAAAGGAATGGCACCTACTAAAATGTTTATGCTATCGGTTGGAAGCAGACCCGCGAAAGAGTAGAGTTTGTCAGTGATTCCATAGAATCCCTCAGAGGTAGGCGTTTCAACATTCCAAGTTGAAGTTCCAATTTCTTTCCAAACCACAGCAAGTTCATTTGCATTCAAATTACTTTGAAAGGTTACGAAGAGACTGTCGTTTCGAAATTTTGGAACCACGTTGAAGATGCTTGTGAAAGGCTGAAGGTTTTCGAGTTGCTGAAGCGCTTGCGTAGCACGCGTTTGAACGAAGGGCACAATGCCATAGGCCACTTGTCCGCCCCAAGCTGAATTGATGCTGTTCAAAAAATCATCAGTCGTAAAACCGAAGTCGAGCGGACGCAACGGGTCTTCAAGAGCTGCAGAAGAAATTATATTTTGAATTTGTTGAGCTCTCCATTCAAAAGTTGTGGCATTAAAGGAGGTGGCTATAAATTCATAGACGTAATTGCTGAATTCATTTCGATAAACAGGAATTTGAAGCAATCTTGTGAAAAGCGGTCTGTTGCTCGAAGTGGTCCATGTGTAGAGATTGCGTTGCGCCCAATCGACATTCACCCAGTCTATCCCTAACGTATTGTCTAAGTCGTATGGAATGTATTCGAGCTTTCCGGTTCTCTCGTTGTGATAGAGGTAGAAATTATTCTTGTTGAAAATGTAGTTGTCCCAATTTCCTAAAAGAATATCGGCCGCCATAATTTTCAAATAGTCATGTACATTGAAAACTTTTTCGAGTTCGCATGGAAGCGAAGAAAGCGGCGTGTTGTTTAACACGTTTATGAATTGCGCCAATTCACTGTAGTTGAAAAGGAATTCATTTTCCACAAGGTCATAAGCATCGTCGGTGTACAACGTCGGATTGGTGCCTTGAAACGTAAGGTCTGATCCCCACAAACACTTCCATAAATTTCCGGTGCCGTCGTCGAAACGCTTATCTGCAAAGTGATTGTCTATTTGCTCTGCGTTCAAATAAACACCCATGTACGTTCCGTTCACATAAACGCGTATGTATGAAGTTCGACAGGCGGGCAGTCCTGCGTTTCGGAAAAAGTCCCAACACAATTTCGCGCGCAGCAAAGAAGGGTCGTTTTGATTCGCGATTAGATTCAGTTCTTCCAAGCCATAGAATTTTTGGTCTACGAATTTGTCGACAATAATTTTGAATGACTTTTTTTGCGCATTTAAAGAGGTGTTACCGCGGAAGCGAACTCCAACTCCAGAATAGGCAGAAAAACCCGAGGAGAATGTATATACCATTGATGCAGGAAACTCATGCGAATTCCCCAAGTTGTCGTACATAGCCAACAACGAATCGGGATCTATTGTAATGGAAATACTCGCAACCTCATCTTGAAGGAAAGCCTCGTTGAATGCAGGCTGTTGAGAGAAAGAGATTTGAGAAAGAAAAAACACCCCCAATGAAATCAGGAGCGTTCTCATTTCTTCGTGAATAATTGTGCGGGTTTGTGCAACACGCCTTGTTGTTTTTCTTCCAAAGCAGTTACTGTTTCAGTGCGGAGAATATTCTTTCTGAAGTTGCGCTTGTCTAATTTTTTGTCGAGAATAATCTCATACAATTTCTGCAACTGCGACAACGTGAATTTTTCTGGAAGTAATTCGAAGCCAATGTGGTCGGCCATGAGTTCATGACGCAGCATAAGCAAGGCTTTGTGTACAATTTCGTTGTGGTCGAAAGCAAGAGATGGAATGTTGTATACGTCTACCCAATAGGTGTTTCCTGCAAACGACGCTGCCTTCGGTTTAAACTCAGACAACTTCACCAAGGAATAATATCCAATGGTTAATACGCGTCTTTCCGGATTCACACGGAAGGTGCGGAGCCATTGCTGATCTTTCAATCCGCGAACACGATTCGGATCTCCGAAGGCGTGGAATTGCTTCAGATAAATTCCTTTCAGCGAAGTTAATTCCTGAAGAATACGCTTTGCTGCTTCGTCTAAACTTTCATTATCAAGCACCAAATCTCCAGGCACCGCTTTCTGCGTTTTCAATTCAGTGTGATCGGGCTGCTTCTGTTCTATAAGTAAAACTTTCAGTGTGTCGTTATCAAATCCGAAAACCACACAGTCAACGGAAACATCCATTCCCAAGGTGTTCGTAGGGGCTTGTTCGCTTTTCTTCTTACTCATTTTACTTCGTTTGCTAAATACACTTTCAAAGGTAAAGCAAAAAATTCATTTACTTTGTGGCTATGATTAACGCCGCTCTTCGTCCGCTTTCCATTGGAAAGAATGAAATAAAGAATAGATTTATCATGGGGTCTATGCACACCGGATTGGAAGAACTTCCAAACGGATTCGAGGCCATGGCCGAATATTTCGCAACACGCGCAAGAGGTGAGGTGGGACTTATGATTACCGGAGGTGTTTCTCCGAATGAAGAAGGATGCCTGTGGCCGGGAGCGATTTGCTTCAACCAAGAAAATGAAATTTCGAAACACAAAATCATTACCGAAGCCGTTCACGAAGCAGGAGGAAAAATTGCCATGCAAATTCTTCATGCAGGCCGATACGGCGTGCACGACAAATGCGTGAGTGCCTCTGCATTGCAAGCACCCATTAACATCTACACACCTCGCGCATTAAGCATTGAAGAGATTCAGCAAACCGTTCGCGATTTTATTCGCTGCGCGGAATTGGCAGAACTTGCAGGATATGACGGCGTAGAAATCATGGGCAGCGAAGGCTATTTTTTGCATCAGTTTATTGCGCCACGAACCAACAAACGCGAAGACGAATACGGAGGTTCTGTTGAAAACAGAATGCGCCTGCCGCTTGAAATTGTTCGAGGCATTCGCGAAACGGTGAACGAAAAGTTCATGCTTATCTATCGCATTTCAGTTGCCGATTTGGTGGAAGAAGGAAGCAGCAAAGACGAAATCATTGCCTTTGCAAAGGCCTTGGAAAAGGAAGGCATTCATTTGTTGAATACTGGCATTGGGTGGCATGAAGCGCGCATTCCCACCATTAGCATGCGCGTCCCGAGAGGCTCTTTTGTTTGGGCTGCGGAATTGTTGAAGCAACACGTTTCCATTCCGGTTTCTGCAACGAACAGAATCAATACACCCGAGTTGGCCGAAGAAATTATTTCATCTGGAAAGGCCGATGCCGTGAGCCTTGCGCGTCCGTTTTTAGCCGATCCGAATTTTGTATTGAAGGCGAAACAGAATCAGTCGAACCTCATTAACACATGCGTAGGCTGCAATCAAGCGTGTCTTGATCAGATCTTCTCGGGTGAAATAGCTTCGTGCTTGGTGAATCCGTTTGCCGCGCGAGAACTGACGATGCAACTTCTTCCTTCAATATACAAAAAGAAAATAGCCGTTGTAGGGGCAGGAGTATCTGGACTTACAGCCGCGCTGGTTTTGGCGCAGCGCGGCAATGAAGTGGAAATCTTTGAACAGCAAGATTCCATTGGCGGACAGTTGCGCTTGGCGGCACAGGTTCCCGGGAAGGAAGAATTTGCAGAGACCTTGCGTTATTATACAGAGCAGTTGAAAATGCACGAAGTGAAGATTCATTTGAACACTTCCTTCCAACTGAAAAATTTCAAAGAGAATTATTTTGAAGAAGTGGTTTGGTCCACTGGCGTGGTTCCCAGCGCGTATGCTTGGGAAGAAAACGACGGCTCTATTCCTGTGTTGAATTACGTTGAAGCCATTCAGCAATACAAATCGTTAGGAGAAGAAATTGTTATTCTGGGTGCAGGCGGCATTGCCATGGACGTGGCTTCGTTGCTCACACAACACAGCGAAACGAAGGAAGAGTATAATGCTTTTTGGGGAATTGATCAGCAGCTTGAACATCGCGGTGCGCTTCAATCCAAACAAGAACGCACTCCTCTTCGCAAGGTGGCTATTCTTCAGCGAAGCAATAAGAAGTTGGGAAATAAATTGGGCAAAACCACCGTGTGGTCGCACCGTACCGAATTGCAGCAATTGGGTGTGGGCGTGTTCAACGGCACTACAGGAATTCGCATCGTTGGCGAAGAATTGTTGTTCAATTCAAACGGAATAGATTATGTGTTGAAGCCGAACACAATCGTTTTGTGTCTGGGGCAGCAATCGACTCCCACGCACATTTTATCGTTGGTGGTAGAGGGGGTTCCTGTTCACGTTCTCGGTGGTGCGAATGATACAACATTGCTCGACGCGAAGAAAGTTATTCGCGAAGCAACCGAGTGGGCCTTGAAATTTTAGTTGTGAAAAAATAGAGTTGGTGTATTAAGTACACTTTCTTTTCTTTGTGTCTTCAATTCGAATAAAAAGAAATCATGATAAAGTATCTATATACGCATCCGTGGTCTATTGTTGAGGAAGATTTTCATGCCGATCTGCAACGCAGTTCTGAAAGTATTTTCAGTATTGGTAATGGAAAATTCGGACAACGCGCCAATCACGAAGAAGCGTTTTCGGGGAAGACCTTGCAGGGAAGTTATGTGGCAGGCGTGTACTATCCAGATAAAACCCGCGTGGGATGGTGGAAGAACGGTTATCCCGAGTACTTCGCAAAGGTGTTGAACTCGGCATTTTGGATTGGAATAGATGTGACTATAAACGGAGAAGTGTTCGACTTGAATACATGGACCGTTTCGAATTTTAGAAGAGAATTGAACATGCGCGAAGGCTTATTGCAACGCTCGTGCATAGCTACTTCGCCGAAGGGAATGAAGGTGTCGTTAATCGCAGAGCGCTTTTGCAGCTTAGCCAATGACGATGTGGCTGCTATTCGCTACAGCATAACTCCGTTGAATGGAAAAGCGGAAATTGAATACGCTGCATTCATTGAAACGGAAGTCCGCAATCACGATAGCAATTACGATGAATTATTCTGGAAGCCTGTCTCAACGTCGGTTTCAGCAAGTGGGGGAGTGGCAGTATCGGAAACGTTGAAGACCGGATTTCAAGTGGCATGGGCGCAAGAAGTGCGTTACAACGCTGAAGCAAAAATTGAATCTTCAACCACTTCAACCCGAATAGAAAATACAGCAGTATTTCATGTTGAAGAAAATGCGCCATTGATCATTGAAAAATATGTGGGCATTGTAAGTTCTTTGAATGAAAAGAATGAAAACTTGGCTACTGCTGCTGCGCAGACAGCGCAGTCTGCAGCAGTTGAAGGATACGAAGCGCTTCGTGCTGCACACGTTGCTGCATGGGCGCAAGTGTGGGAGTTGGGAGATATTGTTATTGAAGGAGACGATGAAGCGCAGCAAGGTATTCGCTTCAATATTTTCCATTTGAATCAGACCTATACCGGACAAGACGCGCGATTGAACATTGGTCCGAAAGGATTCACGGGTGAGAAATACGGCGGAAGTACCTATTGGGACACCGAGGCGTATTGCTTACCGTTTTATCAGAGCACGCGTGATTCGCACGTGGCGAAGCAGTTGTTGGTTTACAGATACAATCAGTTAGACAAAGCCATTGAGAATGCAGCGAAGTTGGGATTCAAGAACGGCGCTGCGTTGTATCCGATGGTGACCATGAACGGAGAAGAGTGTCACAACGAGTGGGAGATTACGTTTGAGGAAATTCACCGCAACGGAGCAATAGCGTATGCCATTTACAACTACGTGAAGTACACAGGCGACGAGGCGCATTTGGGTGAATATGGAATAGATGTGTTGGTGGGCATTGCGCGTTTCTGGGCGCAGCGTGTGAATTGGTCTGAAGCGAAACAAGCGTATGTCATGCTTGGCGTTACTGGTCCGAATGAATACGAGAACAACATTAACAACAATTGGTACACGAATTATTTCGCGGCGTGGTGCATGAAGTATGCGAAGGAAGTGGGAGAGAAGGTGTCTCGTGAAAACGAAGAATTGTTCGCATCGAAATGTGCGAAGATGAATTTGAACTTTACTGAAGAAGCGGCTGATTGGGCTTTGAAAGCAGAGCAGATGTATTTCGGGAAGTTGGAAGGAACGGAAGTTTATCTTCAGCAAGACGGCTTTATGGACAAGGAGCAGTTGAGCATTTCGGATTTGGATCAGGCTGAGCGTCCGATTAATCAGCATTGGAGTTGGGATCGTATTTTAAGAAGCATCTTCATTAAGCAAGCCGATGTTCTTCAAGGATTTTTCTTTTTCGAAGACGATTTTTCAGATTCGCAATTGAAAGCGAACTTCGATTTCTACGAACCCAAAACCGTTCACGAAAGCAGTCTTTCTCCGTGTGTCCATGCGATACTCGCTGCCAAACTTGGCTACAGCGAAAAAGCATACGAGATGTATTTACGCACCTCTCGTCTCGACATAGACGATTACAATCACGAAGCACACGAAGGACTTCACATCACCTCCATGGCCGGAACATGGATGGCCATCACCATGGGATTTGGCGGAATGCGTGTGAAGAACGGAGAATTGGTGTTTAATGGAACACTGCCTTCGCAATGGAAAAGTTTTACGTTTAAGGTGCTATTCAGAGGGAAGCAGTTTACCGTTTTTGTAGACTCAACTGGAACAAAGATTAATTGATCCACTTTGTGGAATAATTCCTTCCCCTCTCTTACCTCTTCTTAACTTCTCTTACCTTTCAAAGGCAATAACTGTTGTTTATAATCGTTGAATGAACCATCTTTGCCTCATGAAGAAAAGCATTTTCTTTTTTCTATTCGCCGCAGTAGTGCTGCTCATCGCTTCTTGTCGTAGAGACGAGATTACGACCGATAGCTCGGCGAAAGTGTCGTTCTCGACCGATACGTTGTTGTTCGATACCGTATTCACCACCATTGGTAGCGTTACCAAGATTGTGAAAGTTTACAACAACAACGCACAAGCCATTCAAATTGCAAGCATCGATCTAGCCGGAGGAAGCCAGTCGCAATTCAGAATAAACGTAAACGGAGACAACGGGACGCATTTTGAAAATGTATTCCTCGAGGCCGGAGATAGCCTTTTCATTTTTGTTGAAGTAACCGTAGATCCTACCAACTCGAACACCCCTTACGTCATTGAAGATCAGATTTTATTCAACACCAACGGGAACAACCAAGTGGTGCAGTTGGCGGCATGGGGACAAGATGCGTATTTCCATGGAGGGACCACGCAGAACGAACTCTATGTCTTGTCTTGCGGAGAAATTTGGAACAACGACAAGCCACACGTGATCTACGGTATTGTCGCAGTAGATGAAGGATGCAATCTCACCATTAATGAAGGAACACACGTGTACGTCCATGCGAAATCAGGTCTTTTCGTCTACAAAGGTTCGCTCAATATTGCAGGAAGCCTGAACAACGAAGTGGTCTTTGAAGGAGATAGGCTAGAGGCCGACTACGCTACACTGCCCGGACAATGGGGCATTCAGTACGATGTGCAAATTGAAACCGGAGTAGGTCCAGGAATCTATTCTGTTACTCGCGGAGGAATTTGGCTCTACCAATGCAACTCAAGTTCCATCAATTACGCTATAATTAAAAACGGAGGAATGGGTATTCAAGTCGATACACTTGGAAATACCAGCGCAACCGGATACGCACTCAGCGTTACCAACACCAAGATCGACAACATGTCGGGAGTGGGGTTATTCGCACAAGGTTCTTCCATCTATGGAAACAATTTGTTGGTGACCAACTGCGCTGAAAGTTGCGCCAATCTTAGCGTTGGAGGAACTTATCGGTTCGACAATTGCACCTTCGCGAACTACTGGAACAACGGCAACCGCACCTCTCCAGCATTCTATCTCACCAACTACTACGAAGACGTTAATCAGAATATTCAAACCAGAACCCTCACAAACTGTCTCTTCCGCAATTGCATTATGTGGGGAAACAACGCCACACTCGGCGACTTCAGTGAGTTCGTGGTAGACCTCAAAGATCCCGAACTTCAACAAGTGCAATTCAAATACTGCCTCGTAGACACAGACGTTGACGTCTCAGACGACGGCAACATTTGGGAAAGCATGGTGAACAACCAATCTCCATACTTCTGCGATTACGCCAACGGCAACTTCCGCGTAAATCAAGACGCTCCGCGCATGATCGGCGGCCCGTTCACCTTCGGTCCGGATATTTCCGGGAATAACAATGGGGATTGGAAAGGGTGCTATGATTACAACGGCAATTGCAACTAATGCCCGAAGGGCTAATGTTGCGAAGCAACGAATGTGCAAGCACGAATGCCCTTTGGGCGAATGTCTTCGACTGTCTTTCAACAACACAGTTCCCACAACGTAGTTCCAACAACGTAGTTATAACAACGAAGTTCCAACAACATCGGGGTTGAAAACTTCCACTTCGAATCATCTCTTCGTTCCTCCAAAATGTGTTTCTTGCATACTGAAAACACACCATGAACTCTTCCATTCTACAAGCATTATTGAAACTCTTCGCCATTATTTCGGGCGATAAGAAAACGAATGGATATGAAGTCGTTTCACTTTTTTTAGGGAACAGATTAAGTCAGCAGCAGATTCAGGTTTTCTTAGATGATTACAAGAGCTATGTGGCGCTTTACCACAAGCCACGCGCGAATGCCGAGAAGCATACCGCTATGACCAGCGTGAAGGTGCTTCGACTTTGTGAGGAGATTCATACTTCGTTGAATCACCATGAGCGCTTCATGGTTTTCGTTCGTTTGGTTGAATTCGTTTTCACTTCGCACGAACATTCGCAACAAGATTTAGAATTTCTTACTACGGTGGCCGATGCTTTTCACATCGATGAAAAGATGCGCATGGCCATTATTCATTTTGTGCATTCAAAGGAAATAGAATCGTCTGATTACTTCTTCTGCATGAAGAACACCGAGGCGAATGAACACAGCCATTTGCCTTCAGGCGATTTAATATTCTTCCGTATTCCGGAGGAGAATCTGTTCTTCTTTCGCTACATCGGAACAGACGAATTGAAGTTGAACGGTAGTTCAATAAGGCCAAGTTCGGTGTATGCGTTTTCTTCTGGTTCTTCCATTCGCGGAGCGAAGAGCAAGCCTGTTTTTTATAGCGATGTTCTTCATTCCTTCTTGGCTTCAGAGAATTTAGATGGAATAGATTTTCTTTGTAATTCCATCTCGCATCAATTTCCAAATGAAAAAAAAGCATTGGAAACCCTGCGCTTCAGAGCTTCTTCCGGGAACCTCATTGGTATTATGGGAGGAAGTGGTTCGGGGAAATCAACGCTGTTAAATATCCTGAACGGAAACACTCGTCCGAAATACGGCGATGTTCAAATAAACGGAAAGAGTATTTTCAACAAGAAAGAATCGTTGAAACACCTCATGGGCTATGTTTCGCAGGACGATATTCTTATTGAAGAACTCACGGTGTTTCAGAATTTGTACTTCAACGCGCAATTGCTTTTCAATGGCAAGTCGAAACTTGAATTGCAAAAGTTGGTGCTGCGAACGCTTCAAGATGTTGGACTTTCAGATTGCAAAGATCTTCGTGTTGGAAACGTGCTAGACAAGACCATTAGCGGTGGACAGCGCAAGCGCTTGAACATTGCACTGGAACTTATGCGCGAGCCCGAGGTGTTGTTCGTAGATGAACCCACAAGCGGACTCTCGAGTAGAGATTCAGAAAACATTATGGATTTGCTGAAAGAGTTGACCCTTCGCGGAAAACTGATCTTCGTGGTTATTCATCAACCGAGCAGTGATATCTTCAACCTGTTCGATCAATTGCTTTTGTTAGATCAAGGCGGAATGCCAATCTATTACGGCAATCCGATTGACAGCATTTTGTACTTCAAGAAATTGGTGAATCAGGTGAACATAGACGAGAGTCGGTGTTCGCATTGCGGGAATGTAAATCCGGAACAGCTCTTCAACATTATTGAAGCGAAGGTGCTCGATGATTACGGAAATGAAACGCAGCAGCGACGCATTACTCCGCAAGAGTGGAACAACTTCTACAACATCATGTGCGCGCCTGAACAAGACACGCGTATAAAGGAAGAAGCGAAGAACACCGAGTCAGAGAAGAAGTTGTTGGGAAGCAATCTTCCAAATGCACTGAAGCAATTCCAGGTGTTCTTCTGGCGCGATGTGCTAGGGAAAATTACCAATAAGCAATACCTTATCGTGAATCTGCTGGAAGCGCCGTTGTTGGCGTTCTTGCTCAGTTGGTTCATTAAATACTCGGCGAAGGACGAATACATCTTCCGAGAGAATGTTAACCTTCCGCAGTATTTATTCATCACTGTAGTGGTGGCGTTGTTCATGGGATTAACCGTGAGCGCGGAAGAAATTATTAAGGACAAGAAGATTCTGAAGCGCGAGAAATACCTGAACCTGAATAAGAACAGTTACCTGTTTTCGAAGTTGGGACTTATGTTTTTAATCTCGGCCATTCAAACCGCCTCGTATGTTTTAATTGGAAATGCAATACTGGAAATTCAAGGCATGTTCTGGCCGTTCTGGATCATCTTGTTCAGCACAGCGTGCTTTGCGAATGTGCTAGGGCTGAACATTAGCGCCACGTTCAACAGCGCGAAAGTGATCTACATTCTTATTCCCATTCTCATTATTCCGCAGTTGTTATTTAGCGGGGTTATTGTAAGATTCGATCGCTTGCACAAATCCATGGTTACCGAAGGTGAAGTGTCTTGGGTTGGAAATGCTATGGCCAGTCGCTGGGCCTACGAGGCTTTGGCAGTAGAACAATACTGCAACAACGACTTTACTTCGCGCGTGTTCGACACCGATGTTCAATTGAAATCGTTGACCTGGGAAAAAGATTTTTGGGTGGTTGAAATGCGCAACCAACTGAACAATTGGGACAAACCGAACAACACGACTTCGGTTGAACTGATGAAGAATGAATTTGCGAAACGCGCCGAAAGCACCGCTGAACTCAATTGGGCGTTGCAACAAATTGAAACGAATGGGATAGGGTCGAGAGATACTGTAATTGGAGTATTGTATGCTTATGAGTCGACGCTCATAGATAGGTACAACAAACTGAATGATGCGAAAGAGCAGTGGTTGTCTTCCTTGCGCGACACGGAAGAGAATCAAAAGCAATACCAGCAAGACATGGACAACTACTTCAACGAATCGTTGGAAGAGTTCGTTACCGCGAAGAACGATGTGAAGAAGATTGTGGTGACCGATAACGGGCTGGTTCGAAAAGCCACGCCTATATATTTCATTCCGAACAAAGGAACTGCATTTTTAAAATCGCATTTCTATGCACCGAAGAAGTGGATAGGAGGAAAGGAGAGTGGGAATTATGTGAATACGCCTGGGGCTAACACGATAGTCATTTGGTTAATGACTGTGGCGCTTACATTCTTGTTGGTGTTCGACGGATTGAATAAACTAGCGAAGCTTTACACCTTCACCATTCGGAAAGGAACAGATAAGATCGCTTCGTAATCTTCTCCGGCTTCAAGCATGTCTTCGTCGTCTGCTTCGTAATGCCAAAGCACCGTTGCGTTATCTCCAAGAGGCTCTAGTTTACGGAAAAGATCGAGCAAGCATTTCGAACTACTCGTGTTGAAGTATTCCAAATGAACATGAAATTCTGTTTTAGCTGGAGAAGATTTCACCCATTCACCCATCCACTCGATTAGCGGTTTGTAGAAGTCTAATGCATTTTCTGGAATAGATCTTCCTTTCAATTCTAAAATACCTCCAACTGCATTGAAATGCACGTGTGGAGATTTGGGAGAAGCTTCGCGAACGATTGAATTCATGTGTGCAAGATAGAAATTTCTTTGAAGCAAAATTAAGCGAGTATATTTGTTTTCGAAAATTAGTTATGCAGAATACTCAAGAGTGGTTTGCGTCGTGGTTCAACTCTCCCTTTTACCGCGAATTGTACGCACACAGAACAGGAGAAGAAGCGCGGGCGTTTGTGTTGAAGTTGATTCAAGAATTGAATTTGCCAGCAGGAGCAAGTGTTCTAGACGTTTGTTGCGGCAACGGAAGACATAGCGAAGTTTTTAACGAGAAGAATTTCAATGTAGTTGGAATAGACATAAGCGAGAAGAGTTTAGAAGAGGCGAAGGCGCGGAATTTATCGAATGCGCATTTTCATTATGCCGATGCGCGCAATTTCGAGATGCACGAGCGCTTCGATTGTGTGGTAAATCTCTTCACCAGCTTCGGATATTTTGAAACAACGGAAGAGCACATTGAAATGCTTCAGCGTATTTACGAGCATTTGAAAGAGAACGGTGTTTTTGTATTTGATTTTTTCAATGCTGAAAAAGTTCGTGCTGCCGGCTCTGAAGACCGCAAGGTGGTGAAAGACGGCGCTGAGTTTCACATAACGAAAGAGATCACCAACAACCGTGTAATTAAGCACATTCGCATTCAGAAGGAATCGGCGCGTATGGATTTTCAAGAATCGGTAGCGTTGTATTCGAAGGAGCAGTTGGTGGAGATGTTTGAAGTAATAGGATTTAAAAATATAAACACATACGGAGATTATGAGTTGGGGTCGTTTGACTTGGCTAACTCGGATCGTTGTATTATTATTTGTTCGAAGTAATGGAAGGTTCATTTTGGATTTCGGTGTTGTCGTTGTTTGGCGCATCTATGTTAGGCGGTTCGTTGGCGTTGTTGTGGAAGATGAAAAACAACCAATGGTTGAAATTGCTTTTGTCTTTCAGTGCGGCGTATTTGTTGGGATTAACGGTGTTGCATTTGTTTCCTGAATTGTATCATTCAGACTGGGAATATGCGGGTTGGTTTGTCATAGCTGGATTTTTACTTCAAGTCATTTTAGACTTTTTCTCTCACGGGGTAGAGCACGGACATGCGCATACGCACGATCACATTTCGGGATCGTTCTTGTTCTTGGTCATGGCTTCGTTGTGGATTCACGCGTTTATTGAAGGCATGCCGTTTGGCGCAGATGCGCACGTTCATGCAGAAGACGTTAGCGCTGCCGCTCACGGACACGAGCACCACGATCACAACAATCCCTTGTTGTTGGGAATTTCCATGCACAAGATTACCGAAGCCTTTGTATTGGCCTCGTTGTTTTTGCATGCTGGGGTGAAGAAAGCGAAGGCTTGGTTCTTACTTATTCTATTCGCTTGCATTGCTCCGCTTGGCGCAGCGTTTCATTTGTTCGTCGACTCTCAAGGCTGGGATGTTGAAGGGTGGTGGTACACGGCCATGATTGGCGTGTTAATCGGAATCTTGCTTCACGTCTCAACCATCATCCTTTTCGAAAGCGAAGAAGGCCACTCCTTCAACTGGAAAAAGTTTGTGATGGTGTTGTTGGGAATTGTTTCTGCAGGACTTCTAGTGTAAGACTATTTCCCTTCGGGATACATCCACAACGTGGATCAGTCCGCATAGCGGATAAGTCCCTCTGGGATTGGTCCTGAAAGGATTTGTCCCTTCGGGATTGGTCATCGAAGTGGAGTAGAAATTCCTATTGCGTAATTAAATCAGTCGAAGACCCTCGTCCTTCGGACCCTCGCGATGAAATCGCCCTCGCAACGATAGTTGCCCTCGCGAAGCATTTCGCCATTGACATAAACACGCATAACAGTTTCTTGACAAGCGCTATTCTACGAAATAAGTTTGTCAACATGAAATCAAATCCCAAAAAGTCACAAACGGATTTTGAAAACAATACCAATTTTGGGTATTTTTACAAAAATCAGTTGACCATGAGCAAAAACACTTCAATCACTTTCGGTACATATTTCGAACAGTTTATTCAAAACACGTTGAAGGAAGGTCGGTATAAAAACGCTAGTGAAATTGTACGCGCTGGACTTCGTCTGCTTGAAGAAGAAGAAAACAGATTGGCTTCATTGCGACATTCAATTAATGAAGGAATTGCAAGTGGAACAGCTGTAGATTTCAATCCCAGTGAACATTTAAAAAAGTTGAAGTCAAATAAGAAATAGATGTCCGCTTTTACTTTAACCAATAAAGCCGTTGCAGATCTTTCTGAAATTTGGAATTACACTTTTGAGACATGGTCTGAACAACAAGCCGATAGTTATTACAAGCTAATAATAACTGCTTGCTCCGTGGTGGCAAAGAATCCGAAACTAGGAAAATACTACAACGAAATCTATCCTAATCTAATGGGTAATAAGGCTTCGAAACACATCATCTTCTATCTTGTTCAAGAGAGTAAATCCATTGAGGTCGTTAGAATTCTTCACGAGAGCATGGATTTGAAAGGAAAGTGGAACCTTTAACTGTGTTATTGGAAATCCGTTGGATTTATTCCTACTTCGTAATGGGAACTGAGTTGTTTGAACTTCGTTGTTTTTAGTGTCCGGAACGGTCATCACACAGAGTGTGTCATCGCGAAGCGTCATCACGAAGTGTCATCCTTCAAAGAAGGTCATCACACAAAGTGTGTCATCGCTTGCGTAAAACAAAAAAGCCGCTCGAAAGCGGCTTCCCTGTTGTTTAGGTAATTATTCCAAAGGAAAGATTCACTTCGTGAAAGATTCTTGCGAAAGGTTCACTACGAGAAAGCTCCAAGGGAAAAGCGATTTAAGCAATGCTTAATTTTTTCTCTAAATCTTCAAGATATTTTCTGAAGTGTTTGTCGGTCTCTTGTAAGTTGTTCACAGTGCGACAAGCATGTAATACCGTTGCGTGGTCTTTTCCGCCGCAATGAGCACCAATACTTGCCAAACTGCTCTTCGTCATCTTCTTCGCGAAATACATCGCAATCTGACGCGCTTGAACAATCTCGCGCTTACGCGTCTTGCTCTTCAACAACTCAATAGGTAAGTCGAAGTAATCGCAAACAACTTTCTGAATGTAATCAATGCTAACCTCACGAGCCGTGTTCTTCACGAACTTATCAATCATCTGCTTCGCAAGATCAAGCGTAATCGCTTTCTTGTTCAATGAAGATTGAGCAATCAAGGAAATCAATGCGCCTTCAAGCTCACGAATGTTCGTGGTGATGCTGTAAGCCAAGTACTCAACAACTTCGTCTGGAAGATCAATTCCGTCTGCATACATCTTCTTGCGAAGAATAGCAATACGCGTTTCCAAAGATGGACATTGCAAATCTGCACTCAATCCCCACTTGAAGCGAGACAACAAACGTTGCTCCATGCCCTGCAACTCAACCGGTGGCTTGTCACTTGTTAAAATGATTTGCTTACCTGTTTGGTGAAGGTGATTGAAGATGTGGAAGAATACATCTTGCGTCTTCTCTTTTCCTGCGAAGAAATGAACGTCGTCTATGATTAACACATCCATCATTTGATAGAAGTGCGAAAAGTCGTTAATGGTTCCGTTCTTAACAGCGTCAATGAATTGGTGCGTAAACGTTTCACTGTTTACATACAATACTGTTTTTTCCGGATACTTGTTCTTAATCTCTAATCCAATAGCGTGAGCCAAGTGAGACTTACCATATCCTGTGCTTCCATAAACCAACAACGGATTGAATGCTGTTCCACCTGGCTTGTTAGCAACCGCATATCCTGCGCTGCGAGCCAAACGGTTGCAATCACCTTCAATGAAATTTTCAAATGAATAATTCGGATTCAAATTCGAATCGATATTCAATTTGCGAAGACCAGGAATGATAAACGGATTCTTAATTGGAACATCGCCAAGATCCAAAGGCATTGCAACAGGTGCGTTCTTAACAGCCTTGCGATTGCTTGTTGGAACTTTAATGGTGTAAGGAGCGTTCGAAGCCTGATTGTTTTCCATGATGATGGAATATTCCAATCTTCCTTCAGTTCCTAATTCTTTGCGAATGATCTTTTTCAAAAGAGTCACATAGTGCTCTTCCAACCACTCGTAGAAAAACTGTGAAGGGACTTGAATCGTTAAAACTTTGTTTTCAAGCTTAACGGGTTTAATCGGTTCGAACCAAGTTTTGAATCCTTGCGGACTTACATTGTCTTTAATGATATTTAAACAATTCTGCCAAACTTGATTGAAATCGTTAGTCATAATACTACTGCGTATAAAAAAGGTTAATCGTCTGTTTAGGTACCGGTAAACAACAAATATGCTTCGCGTTTCTCGGACTACAAAAGAAATGTAAAAAAAGTGAAAAAAAAACTCAATTACCCCTTGACTTATGAAAATTTTTGGCGTATAAACTTAAGCCCTTTGTTCGAAAGATTGTTCAAAGATTTTGAGAATGAAAATCATAGCAAGACAATTCAATAATTTCTTTGTAGCTATGAAAATTCAAGATCGCGTCTTCCATTCCAAATTTACTGTAAGATATTCAGAAACCGACCGCATGGGCTATTTGTATTACGGTCATTATGCTGCATATTTCGAAGTGGCTAGGGTAGAGGCGTTGCGCGAATTGGGTGTCGTGTATAAACAACTCGAAGATGAAGGAATTCTTCTTCCGGTTAGAACCTTCAACATACATTATAAAGCTCCTGCGCATTACGACGATCTTGTTGAAATTCAAACACGCATTACACAGTTCAGTGGCACACGAATTTTATTTCATTTTGAATCATTCCGCAACGATACGTTGTTGAATACGGCACAGGTGGAGTTGGTGTTTGTTGACAAGAACACAGGCAGACCTTGCAAAGCCCCTGAACACCTTGTTCGTCTATTCGAAGATTAACTCGCCGCTTCCGTTACGAACGAAATCATACAAGGCTGGAGTCTGCTTCAGCACAACATTCCCCGCATCTTCAATTCGAATAAATGCATACGCATTTGCTTTCGCATAAATGGGTTGCAACGAAGAGTTGTTGATGTAAACTTGATTGGCATTGAGTTCTTCCGCATGAATAATTCCGTAGGCGTCTGAATACAATTCTGCAACTTGAACAGTGCCTTTCAAATACGAATCGTTCGCACCCGCCGGAGAACCGCAATAGATGGTGTCGCAATTTAAGTTCAACTCTATCTTTCCATTCGCATGCTTGTTCTCTATCACAAGTTTACGTGCTTTCATTTCATTCAATGAAACAACACTTCCAGTGCTGAAATTTTGAATGTTCGTGATTGAATCGAAATACAACGTCACCGTTATTTCGTTTTCAAACGATCGAAGAAAATTACACGTGTTCACGTTTTCAATTTTTAATAAACCGCCTGAGAGTTGTGCATCTATTTTCGGAAGTAAATTCTTCGGACCGGTAATTTCAATTCCACAAAAATTCGTGTCGACCAATTCGTATTTCAAATTGCTATTCAATTCAAGTTTGGTGAAACTTCCTAAATCTCTTGTTTCGGTTTGAACTTCTCCCGCCGTTTTAAAGCAATCGGGAGCGTTCTCTTTGTTGCACGAACAAAAAGTCAGCACAAGGCCCAACAGGCCTAGCTTACAGACGATAGCCAAATCCAATTTCACCATAATCTGCTTTTGCAAAATGTGTTTTTAATCCGAATTGAATGAACCAATGTTTGTCCTTCGGTGCATGACGAACCATTACACGCTGATATAACGGCGTTGTCTCGCCCCACTTGTCCCAAATGTAAAAGCCCTGAACAATGCGCAATTGCGTGTTTCCGAAATTCTGACAAAACGTTGGCCCAATTCCCAATTGAAAAACCGAACGGTTGTTCGGTCGAACACCGTCTCTGTTTTCCATCAACGGAATTAATGAACTGTTGAACAT
>JANQWV010000022.1:20419-28924 GCA_030729695.1 Flavobacteriales bacterium
CGAATTCCCAATTTGTATTGAAGATTTTCGGTGTGAAAAATTTCCTGGTCGAAGCCAATACTTAATGCTGCGTTGAAGTGCGAACCGAGAACAGGCGCTTGATAATTCGATTGTAGATTCCAAATCTTAGTCGTGTAACCCAAACCAATACCCAAGTTAATATACTTCTTGTTTGAAGGACGCTCGCCAAAGATTCTGCGGTTAGTGGGAAATTGATTCCAGAAACTCAATGAGAATTGTTGTCCCAACTGCTGAATGTTCCCGGTGTTGATGTAGGTGAAATCGACACCCTGATAAGGATTTCCGTAGGGCCTTGAATAAAGTCTGTTGGTTACACGCTTTACAACGCGAACACTTCCTCCGATGCTGTGCCCCGTGATAAGCGGTTCCATTAGCGAGTTATGCGGAACTACAAATCCGAATTGAAGACCGCCATGCACTTGCCATTGCTCTTGTCCGAATGCCGCAAGGCCCGAACAAATAGCGAACAACAGGACAAGTGCTTTTCTCATTACAGATTTTCTTTCAAGAAGTTGGTCATCTTGCTAAACAAGTGCAGGCGCGTGTTTCCGCCATAAATGCCGTGGTCTTTGTTCGGATAAACAAACAAGTCGAATGGCTTATTCGCTGCGACCAATGCGCTTACCATATCCATGGTATTTTGGAAATGCACATTATCATCTGCGCTTCCGTGAACCAACAAATAGTTTCCTTTCAATTGTTTTGCGAAATTAATAGGCGAATTATTCTCGTATCCACCGGAATTCTCTTGCGGTGTGCGCAAGTATCTTTCAGTATAAACGCTGTCGTAATACTTCCAGTTCGTAACAGGAGCAACAGCAATTCCGGTCTTGTAATAGTCGGCTCCTTTGGTCATGCACAACGAAGTCATGTACCCGCCGTAGCTCCATCCTTGCATTCCAATACGCGCAGCGTCTATGTAAGTTTGCTGACCTAAATATTTCGCGAAGTCTATAAAGTCTTGCGTTTCATTTCCACCTAAATTCATGTAGGTTGAATGCTTGAAATCTTTGCCACGGAATTGAGTTCCGCGAGGATCGCAGCTCACAACAATGTATCCTTCCTGACAAAGCAATTGGTACCACATGTAGTTCTTTCCGCCGTAAGAGTCAAGAACAGTGTTGCTTCCTGGTCCGCCATAGATTGCAACCAACACAGGATATTTTTTATTCGGATCGAAGTTGGCGGGCTTCATCATCCAGCAATTCAAGTCGGTATTGCTTGAATTCTTGAACGAGAAGAATTCTTTCTTCACGCAATTGTATTCATTCAATTTTGCTGAAAGGGTTTCGTTCTTAATAAGCACACGCTTCGTGTTTCCTTGGTTGTCGCGAATACAGAAAGTAGGAGGGGTGTTTGCGTTGCTGTAAGTGTGAAGGAAATACTTCAATCCGTTGCTGAACGCTGCTTCGTTAGTTCCATCGTCAGAGGTTAAACACTTCCAAGTGTTCTTCTTCAAATTAACGCAGTACACAGACTTCGAAGTCGCATCTAGCGAGCTGCTCTTGCGCTTGTTGTAATTGACTTGTGCAGCGCGAGTAGAACTGAAATAAATGTTTCCTGCTTTTTCATCGATACCGTAAAAATCAAGAATTTCCCAATTGCCGCTGGTTAACGCTTTCTCTACTTTCGTTCCTAAGTCAATCTGATACAAATGCGCATAACCACTTTTCTCACTGGTGTAGATCATACAATTTCCAACCGATAAAAACTGAATGTTGTCGTTCACATCAATGTAGGTTTCAGATTTCTCTTCCATCAACACTGCTGTTGGCCAAGTGTCATTTCCTTCAACGCGAATGGGAGCTGTTAATTCGTAGACCAAATGATTTTGATGACGATTCATTTTTTGAACCAATAACTGCGTGCTTTGCTTTCCCCATTTGATACGTGGAATGTATTCGAACTCGGCAGAAGTCTTTTCAACTAAAAAACTTTTGTTGGAATTCAATTCATAAATGTGAATGCTCACATCTGAATTTTTTTCTCCGGCTTTCGGATACTTGAACGTGTTTCTTTCCGGATATAAACTTCCGTAAATATCCATTCCATATTCAGGAACACTGCTTTCGTTGAATTTGTAGTAGGCGAGAAGCGAACCGTTTTCATTCCAATACAATCCTCGATCGAATCCGAATTCTTCTTCATACACCCAATCTGTAGCTCCGTTAATGATTCTGTTTTTCTCTCCATCGAAGGTGATTTGCTTTTCCTCTTTCGTTTCAATATTGAAAATGAAAATGTTGTTGTTGCGAACGAAGGCTACGCGCTTTTTATCTGGAGAGATCGTCGCCAAGCGTTGCTTTCCTTTTTTGAAGTTTGCAATAGGTGTGGTTTTTCCGCTTGCCAAATCGTGAACCAAATAATTAGCCATGCTGCTCCAACGGTAAATGCCTTCGCTTTCTGTTTCAATCAACAACATGCTTTCATCTGCATTGAAAGAATAATTGTCGAAGGCGCTTATTGTATTCCCGAAAATTTTCTTGGCAGTTGTAATCGCTTTCAACGTATCTCCATTCACGAAGCTGCACTGAATAATGGTTTGTCCGTTTAAATCCGAACCCATCACGTCTGAAAACGTTTCACCGTCTTTCATCGAGTTGAATCCACCGAGGTAATCCGCATTGAATTCGCGGCTATTCCAAATAAGTTCGTTGGTAATTTTTTTCTGTGCGTTTATGCCGAAAGCGGCAGCCAAGAAAAGCAAAGAGGCAAGGGTCTTTTTCATAATTAAAATCAGTTCCGAAAGATAAGCCGAATGCAGAAGATATGCAATTGTGCCGTTAATTTGCGCCATGAATTTGAAATTAGCTACACTCGCAATGGTGGCGGTTGCATTCAGCAGCTGCACACAACAATTGGTTTTGGAATCGCTTCCGGTTACAGCAGAGCCAGGTCCTGTCACTTATGAGAAGGAAACCCATTTCAAAAACATTCATCAAATCACCTACGGCGGTAACAACGCCGAGGCGTATTGGAGCCCCGACGGAAAGCAACTTATTTTTCAAAGCGACAACTCGAAATGGGGAGTAGGCTGCGATCAGATTTTCCTTTTAAATGTGGAAGCGAAGGCAGACAGTTCGAAGCGTCAATTGGTTTCAACCGGACTTGGAAGAACCACTTGTTCTTGGTTTATGCCCGATGGAAAATCTTTCCTTTATGCTTCAACGCACAAAGGCGGAGAGTCTTGTCCACCGCCACTTCCAAATACCGGAAGATATGTTTGGCCGTTGTACACCTCTTATGATATTTACACCGCAGATCTTCAAGGAAAGGTTACGAAGCAATTAACCGATTCACCGCGTTACGATGCTGAAGCGACAATTAGTCCGAAAGGAGATCGCATAGTCTTCACGTCATTACGCAATGGTGATTTGGATTTATACACCATGAATTTAGATGGAAGCGATGTGAAGCAAATTACATTCGA
This sequence comes from Flavobacteriales bacterium, assembly GCA_030729695.1. Classification (GTDB taxonomy): domain Bacteria; phylum Bacteroidota; class Bacteroidia; order Flavobacteriales_D; family Sanyastnellaceae; genus CAIZGX01. Next base: position 23,871 of record JANQWV010000022.1, read on the forward strand.
CTTGGGCTATGACGGCGGTGCATGTTTTTCTCCAGATGGAAAGAAAATCGTTTGGAGAGCGTCTCGTCCGAAGAACAAAGAAGAAATAGATGCTTATAAATCATTGTTGAAGGAAGACATGGTGGAGCCTTCAAACTTGGAAATCTTCGTTGCGAATGCCGATGGTTCAGATGCTCACCAGGTCACTTCTTTGGGAAATGCAAACTGGTCGCCAACGTTCACTCCGAAAGGAGACAAGGTTCTTTTCTGTAGCAATCACAATAGTACGCGCGGATTCCCTTTCAATTTATTCTTGGTGAATTTAGATGGAAGTGGATTGGAGCAAGTGACTTACGATACCGAATTCGATTCGTTCCCGATGTTTTCACCCAATGGAAAATACTTGGTGTTCTGCAGCAACCGTCACAACGGAAGAACGCGCGATACGAATATCTTTATCGCGGAGTGGATTGACTAAGCTGTCTTTTGAATTTTAAGAAATCTTGAATCACCGCGAAGGTGAGGAGTGGCAGGACAATCACGACAAGTGGATTTTCATTCCAAGCCTCTTCAAACTGAAATTTTACTAAGGCAATAACGGCGTGTGTCATTCCGCAGCCCCAGCAGTGAACACCAAAGATTGCAGTGAACAAACAGGGAATGCCTATGTCTGCAACGTTGAATACGTTTAGCATAACGGCAATGCATTCGTAAATAATAACCCCGGAAACAATCCAGTTCTTTCGCAAGTATTTCAGAAATACATTCAAGAGAATTATCCTTCGAAGGTCATGGATACAACGAACGCTCGTGAACGAAGTTTTTCAATTGGAAGGGCATACCTCGTATCTTCTTCAATAAGCAAATTAGGTAGACCAATGCTCGTTTTGAATTCTATTGCAAATTTGAAAAACGGAAGGAAGAAATCGAATCCACCTCCAGCTTCAATGCAATAGTCGTTGCTCTTCAACTTCACAACAATTTCGCTTGATTGATTGTTGCTTACATCTTTTTGCGATTGCATATCACGCGCATACTTTCCACCCAACAATCCGTATGCTGCGAAGTTTCCCGTTCTATTCGTTCTAAACTTCACCAAGACAGGAAATTCCAACCACACACTTGAGATGGGTTTGGTCTGTGTGTCTATTTTGTTGTTCGCCTTCAAAAATTGATACTGAAGTGAGCGGTCTTGAAAGGACAGTCCTGGTAAAAAGCGCACATTCACGTTGGGAAGCGGATTGTACGATGCAAGAATGTGCAAGTTGAATCCAGCTTGCGGAACATTCGTAATACTCAACAACGAATCTTGAAATGAAAAATCAGGTTTGTAGTTAATGAAGAACGAACTCTGATTGCCGCTTAACGCAAATCCAAAATGATATTTTCTGTAATCGAATTTGGCTAGGTTCATTGCAGCACGATCGCGTTGCGCAAAAGAGGCCAGTGCAATGAAGCTAAATAAAAATGCTGCGACTAATTTTTTCATTGTAGTTCTTTCAACATAACGGTTCTAAAAATCCAAGGCACAATAAGGGAAAAGATAAGTGAGCTCAACATCATTCCTGATATACCTGCTGCCACTACTGTTTTCACCGATGTCATGGTGTTAACGCGTTCAATGTAGCTTTGTTGTATCTCTTCTTTTGTTAGATCTTTCAGTTGCTCATTGGTGGAAGTTATGGCATTCACTTCTTCAGGCGTGTCCAACGCTTCCTCAAGTAATTTGTAATCCGCAGCGCGCTTAATATTCATGTCGTTCGACGATGAATAATAAACACCAATGGCCAAACCAATGGCAACACCGTAAGCAACACCCGCGCGCAATGACAATTTGAAATCGTCGAAATAACTTCTTACTTGCGGTTCTGCGCTGTAGGTTTTATAAAGGGTTATCACTATCAAAGACAGCAAGAAAACAAGATTCAAGAGAACTCCTTTCGGTTGTGCTCCTGCATAATTGTAGGCAAAGTAATGACCAAGCCCAAAGCGCAATCCCAACCACAATACCGCTAACGAAAGGGCATAGGCCCAGATACGCCAAGTGCTCATTACGAATTCATGGTTACTAAGAACTCTTCATTCGATTTCGTGCGCTCAATGCGGTCTTTCACGAACTCCATGGCTTCAACCGGATTCATATCTGCAAGGTGTCTGCGAAGAATCCACATGCGTTGAAGTGTGTCTTTGTCTTGCAATAAATCTTCGCGACGTGTTCCTGAAGAAAGAATATCAATGGCAGGGAAAATACGTCTGTTGCTGATCTTACGATCCAATTGCAATTCCATATTACCTGTTCCTTTGAACTCTTCGAAGATTACTTCGTCCATCTTACTTCCGGTGTCTACCAATGCCGTTGCGATAATGGAAAGTGATCCACCATTTTCAATCTTACGCGCAGCTCCGAAGAAACGCTTTGGTTTTTCCAATGCATTCGCTTCAACACCACCCGATAATACTTTTCCGCTCGAAGGCGCAACGGTGTTGTATGCACGCGCTAAACGTGTGATTGAATCCAATAGAATACAAACGTCGTGTCCACACTCTACCAAACGCTTTGCTTTTTCCAAAACAATGTTGGCAATCTTTACGTGACGCTCTGCTGGCTCATCGAAGGTAGAAGCAACAACTTCACCTTTCACGCTGCGCTTCATGTCTGTAACCTCTTCCGGACGCTCATCTATAAGCAACACGATTAAGTACGTTTCAGGATGATTCATTGCAATGGCATTCGCAACGTCTTTCAACAAAGTAGTCTTACCTGTCTTTGGTTGCGACACAATCATACCACGTTGGCCCTTTCCAATAGGAGCGAACAAATCCATGATTCGCATGCTCACATTGTTGTTGTTGTCTGCCAAATGGAAACGCTCTTGTGGGAACAATGGCGTTAAGAATTTAAATGGAATACGGTCACGAACCCAAGCCGGGTCACGTCCGTTAATGTTATCGATGCGAATTAACGGGAAGTATTTTTCTCCTTCACGCGGTGGACGAATAGCTCCGCGAATGGTATCTCCCGGTAATAATCCGTATGTTTTAATTTGTTGTTGAGACACGTAAACGTCATCCGGAGAGTTCAAATAATTGAAATCCGATGAACGCATAAAACCGAATCCATCAGGCATGACTTCCAACACACCTTCAGCCATAACCAATCCATCGAAATTGTATCCGTGCTCGTCGGGCATTCCTCTGCGTTGACGATCTGGACGAACAATGTTTTCTTTTTGCTCAGGTCTCTCTGGACGGTCGTTTCTTTCTGGACGGTCTTTTTGTTCCGGTCTCTCAGGACGATCGTTTCTTTCTGGGCGGTCGTTTCTTTCAGGTCTGTCTTGACGATCTTTTTGCTCAGGTCTTTCAGGACGATCCTGTCCTTCCGGACGGTCTTTATGTTCAGGTCTTTGATTCTTTTGATTCGGATGTTGCGGACGCGGTTGTCCGTCTTTTTTCGCCAATACTAAAAATGGAATTTCAGGTTTGGTTTCGGCTACCGAAGCAGATTCTTCTACTGGTTCATTTTTTTGTTCGGTTGGAATATCAATCGCAACTTCTTCCTTAGCAGGTATCTCTTCTTTTTCAGATGCCTTGTATGGTTTTCTTTCACGCGTTTTCTTCGGACGATCAGAAGACTCATTTGAATCCGATGCTGAGTTTGACTCATTTGCTTCAACAGCTGTTGGAGCAGGAGCCGCAGCAGGAGCGGAAGAGACAGTCTGACGATCCATGATGGTGAGAACCAAATCTTGCTTCTTTAATTTTTCTGCATTCGAAATGCCTAAATTTTCAGCAACAGATTTTAGTTCTGCCACTTTCATGGCGTTTAATGTTAAAATATCGTACATGTAGGGGAAATGAAATTCAAAATGTAATGTTGGGAATTCGAAAGCGAAATGCTTTCAGCAGTGCAAGGATACAACGCAATTGGTATATTTTCAAAAAAAAATTATCGCACAATCTCGGAAACATTTTTCTTAATGTTTTGAGAGATTTTCTCAATCGGAACGTCGTTTTCGTCGCCGCCGAACGGATCTTCAATTTCTTCCGCAATAAGCTCTAAACTACCCAGTACGTAAAAGATGAAAATGGAAAACGGAATGACGTAATTCCCCAATGTAGAACTGAACACCCAAGGCAGGGTAATGATGTAGAACAAAATGAATTTTCGAAGGAACGAACTGTAAGAATAGGGAATAGGTGTGTTCTTAATGCGTTCGCAGGCGCCGGCTACCTCAAGAAAGTTAGACAGTTCGGGATTAATAGAAAGCAATTCACTGTCTGAAATTACTTTTTCTTGGTGAAGCTTGAAGGTGCGTTTGTGAATGAGCGAGGCCATGTAATTCGGCTTGTGCTGAACATCGGATGGCATTTCAAACTCCTCTGAAAAGTTCTGATCCAATTCGGTTCGCGTCTTCTCTGAAAGCAAGTGCTGCGAAAGAGCCATGGCAAATAACGGAATGCTCTTTCTGTAAAAATTTCTGTTCTCGGCGTCATTAAACGGAAGTATACCGTTCATCTTCGATGCAAGATTTCTGCTGCTGTTGGTCAAACTACCCCAGAGCTTTCTTCCTTCCCACCAACGATCGTAAGCCGTGTTCGTGCGGAACACCAACAATAAACTCATAACGGTTCCAAGAATGGTGTGTAACACAGTGAGTTTAGAAATTTCACTGTTTGAATCAATGTGCCAATATTCCCTTTCCACATAACGAACGCCATAGGTGTATAGCCCCAGCGCAATCATAAGAAAACCAAGCTGTCTGAAGGTGTCTGATTTGTGAAAGCTGAATAAGAAATGCACCCAATCAGAGGGTTTGTAACTGATCATAGTTTGTTTAATAATAGTTCTTTCCAAGCCGCCACACTGGCCTTCATGGAATATTTGTTTTGAAATTTATGTTGAAGTTCAACCGCCCAATTCCCTCGAAGCGTATCATCTTGCAATACATTCAAGAGGGTTTCAGAAAGGTCTTTCGGATTCCTTGCTTGGAAAAGAAAAGTTTCATTCCCCAGTATCTCCTCAGTACCTGCAGTGTTGCTTCCAATTACAGGTACGCCGCTTGCCATGGCTTCAA
>JANQWV010000023.1 GCA_030729695.1 Flavobacteriales bacterium
CCCGATGAAACAACAACCTATCAAGTTGTATACACCGATATTTGTGGTGTCATTTCAGAACAAGAATTCGTTGTAACTGTTGAGCCTCTCTCTGTCGAGGCAACTGCTTTATCTGATATCAATTGCGCCAATCCTGTCACTTCAATTAATTCCATTAGTAACATAAATGGGGTTACGTTCTTTTGGATTACCTCTGACGGTAGTTTCAACACACCCACCAATGCGTTCAATGTTGGCGTAGCTTCTCCTGGCTTTTATTCTGTGCTAACTGACTATCAGGGAATTTGTCAGGCAATAGACACCATAACTATTGTTGCCGATTATTCCGACTTCCAAATTATTACTGGCGGATCTATCTTATTGAATTGCTTAAATCCAAATGGAAACTTATCAGCTGTCGTAAACGGATTCCCAAACACCGCTTACAATTGGACTACAACAGGCGGAACCATCAACGGTGGTGCAACGTCGCCAAGTATTAATGTAGCCGCTGCAGGAACGTATACTGTCAATGCTACATTGAACAGCAACTGTTTCGATACTGAAACCATTACTGTTAATGCTGATTTCGATGTTCCGACTTTAAATCTTAGTTCACCTAACGGATTAGATTGTATCACTCCGACTTCCACTATTAATTCCATAACAAACGCAGGAGCTGCCACCTACAATTGGAGTGGCCCTGGTATTGTTTCAGGACAAGGAACCGGAGAAATCGTTGTAAATTCCGCGGGTGATTATTCCCTTACGATTGTAGACAACTCTAACGGATGTCAATCTTCCGGAAATACGACAATCGCAGAAAACTTCACCACACCATCTATTACCATTGGATTTCAAGACACTTTAAGTTGTTTGTATCCTGTTATTCCTATTCAAAACGTAGCAGTAAACAATTCAAACAGCTACTCATTGTCATGGAGCACTGTTGATGGATTTTTAGTCGATGGAAGCAATACCGTAAATCCAAACGTTTCAGCTTCGGGTGACTATACCCTATTAGCAACAGATAATTCATCAGGATGCACAGATACGCAAGACGTATTTATCGGTGAGAGCTCTACGAGTCAATTCGCCATTGAGTTAGTTCAATATCCAACAATTGTGACGGTTACCGATGGCGACTTATTGAATGCGTGTTGGTCTCCATTCCTGCCCGGATTGGACCAAAGCGAACTGTTCACATTATTCGATACGTTTGAATTAGCTATATACAACAGATGGGGAACTTTAATCTTTGAATCATCTGTTCCAACAAGCTTCTGTCCTGACGAAGTTGAATTTTCACAAGGTACTTATTTCTACACACTGGTGATGTCTTCACTCTGCGGAGGTGTTGAAAATTATCCAATTTCTGGAACCTTCTTAGTGAAGTAAACGTATTCCTATAGCTACCTTTGTTAAGGTCGGATGACCGATTAAACAAATTCTAATTGAACTAAATTTTCGTGTATGCGAAAGAGACTATTCGCGCTTTTCAGTGCGTTGTTATTCATTTCTATGACTTCTATTGGAAGTCATTCATTTCCCCCTGCTCCTAACGCCAATGCTGGATTCGATCAATCTACTTGTGGGTTTTCGATTACACTAAACGCGAATGATCCACAAACGGGAATCGGTCTCTGGACGCAAGTCTCCGGACCTGGAACGGCAACGTTTGCAAATCCGAATGCAAGAAACTCCTCAGTTACTGTTACTGTTGAAGGGGTCTATACTTTTGCATGGACCATCACCGAAGGTGCTGTAAGTACTTCCGACAATGTCAACATTACATTCTACAACAATGCCACGGTAGCGAATGCAGGTACTGATCAAAACGTATGCGGATTAACGACTTTCCTAGTTGCTAACAATCCAACTTTCGGATTCGGAAACTGGTTCACAGTAAGTGGGCCTGGATCTATTTCATTTTCAAATCCAAATAGCCCATCTTCGTCTATCGAAGTTTTTGCAAACGGAACCTATACCCTGCAATGGACGATCTTCAACGGGGTCTGCCCTATTACTTCCGACCAAGTAAGTATAACTTTCGACAACAACCAAGTTGTTCCAAATGCTGGAAGCGATGCGACATTCTGCGGTTTAACATATGCTCTTTCGGGAAATAACCCAACTCCTTCAATTGGTTCATGGACATTTGTTTCTGGACCTGGCACCGCCACTTTTGACAATGCAAACGCTTTCAATTCCAATGTCACAGTCTCAACTGCGGGAGACTATACCTTTCGTTGGACGATCAACAACGCAACATGTCCGTCTGCCTTTGATGAAGTAAACGTGACGTTAAATTTCGCCAATGAAACTTGTAACGGAATCGATGATAACTGCAACGGGTTAACCGATGAAGGTGTTTTGAATACATATTATTTGGATGCCGATAATGACACTTTCGGAAATCCTGCAGTTAGTGTGCAGGGCTGCTCTGCTCCTATCGGATACGTTTCCAACAACCAAGATTGCAACGACAACAACACTGCTATTAATCCATTTTCAAATGAGTCTTGTAACAATGCCGATGACAATTGTAATGGTCAAATAGATGAAGGAGTCTTGAATACGTATTTCTTTGATGGCGATGGAGACAATTTCGGAAACCCTTCAAACACAACTCTCGCATGCGTTCAGCCTGTAGGATATGTAAGTGACGGAACTGACTGTGACGACAACGTCGCTAACATCAATCCTGCAACCGCTGAGTTGTGCAACCTCATTGACGATAACTGCAACAACCAAACAGATGAGGGCGTTCAGCAATTGTTCTACGCAGATGCCGACACGGATACCTATGGTAATTCCTTGAGTACTATTTTGGCCTGCACGCCACCTAATGGCTACGTGACGAACAATTTAGATTGTAACGACAACAATCAGAATATATACCCTGCCGCTGCAGAAGTTTGCAACAACCTCGATGACAATTGTAACACTTCAATTGATGAAGGACTTTTGTTTATAACCTACTACGCCGATCTAGATGGAGATGGTGCTGGAAATTTAGTCAATACAACCATCGCCTGTGCTCAGCCAAATGGCTACGTTACAAATCCTACCGATTGCAACGATTCGAATCCTACCATTTATCCAAGTGCATCGGAAACATGCAATGGAACAGACGACAACTGTAACACTTCCATTGATGAAGGCGTGCAGAATGTGTTTTACTTAGATTCTGACAGCGACTTTTTTGGAAACGCAGCATTCCCCATTTTATCGTGCACAAACCCTGTGGGATATGTTTCCAACAACAGTGATTGTAACGACGCGAACAACTTCGTTTATCCAAATGCAAATGAAATATGTAACGGCATTGACGACGACTGCGACACCTTTATTGACGAAGGAGTTCAGATTGCCTATTATGCTGATGCCGATAACGACGGTTTTGGAAATGCACTTTCAAGTATATTGGCTTGTTCACCACCTGCTGGTTACGTCATTAACGCAACAGACTGCAACGATAACAACGCGAACATTCGTCCAGGCGTAGTTGAACTCTGCAACAACATCGACGACAATTGCAATACACTCATTGATGAAGGTGTATTAAATACTTATTACGCCGATTCGGATTCAGATGGCTTCGGAGATATCAACGCAACAACTTCGGGATGTATAGCACCTGCAGGGTACGTAAGCAACTTCAACGATTGCAACGACAGCTCTTCAAATGTTTATCCTGGCGCGACCGAAGTTTGTAATCAAATAGATGAGAACTGTAACGGTGCGGTAGATGAAGGCGTTCAGAATTTATACTTCTTAGATGCTGATGGTGACACGTTCGGCTCGAACTCTCAAAACATTTATGCCTGCACATTGCCTGCAGGATATGTAACCAACGACTTAGATTGCAACGACAACAGCGCATCTGCATTTCCAGGGGCTACTGAATTGTGTAACGCTCTCGATGACAACTGTAACAATCAAATCGACGATGGGTTGGTTGTGCAAACTTATTTCGCCGATAGCGATAGTGACACATTTGGAAATCCCTTGGCTCCTCTGAATGCCTGCATTCAGCCAATAGGCTATGTCATTGACAACACCGACTGTAACGACAACATTTCATTTGTTAATCCGAATGGAACAGAGCTGTGTAACTTACTCGATGACAATTGCAACGGGCTTACCGACGAAGGTGTGCAAGTTCTATTTTACGCTGACCAAGATGCCGATGGCTTTGGCGGAACTTCTCCAACAACACTCGCATGCTCTGCCCCTGCTGGTTATTCAGACAACTCAAATGACTGCAACGATTCAAACTCGAACATCTATCCCGAGGCAAATGAATTGTGTAACCTAATTGACGACAACTGTAATACACTTGTTGATGAAGGTGTGCTTCTTGTTTTCTATTTAGATTCAGACGGTGACTCATTTGGAACAAGCGCGGTTACAACCCAGGCTTGTTCGCAACCATTCGGATATTCATCGAATAACATTGACTGCAACGACAGCGACGCTGGTATTCAGCCAGCGGCTTCTGAAATCTGTAACCTTGTAGATGAGAATTGTAACGGTCAAATTGATGAAGGAGTTCAACTTTCATTCTATGCCGATAATGACAACGACAATTACGGAAACCCTAACGTGTTCACATTGGCCTGCACACAACCCAACGGATTCGTTTTGAATAGCAGTGATTGCAACGATAACAATGCTGGATTCAATCCAAGTATTTCTGAAATCTGTAATCTTCAAGATGAAAACTGCAACGGGTTTATTGACGAAGGTGTACAGTTGGAATTTTATGCAGACGCTGACTTTGATACTTACGGATCTCCTTCAAACACAATCTTAGCATGTACTTTGCCGGCAGGATATGTAACTAACGCAACCGATTGCGATGATAGCGATGATTATGTTCAGCCCGGAGCAATTGAGATCTGTAACAGCATAGATGATAACTGTAACAATCAGGTTGATGAGAATATTCAATTCAATATTTACTTCGAAGATGCCGACGGAGATTCTTTCGGTGATCCATCGAGCACTATCTCTTTTTGCACGCTTCCATTCGGTTACGTTTCAAACAACACGGATTGCGACGACAACAGCAGTTTCATTTCTCCTCTCGGAACAGAGATATGCAATCTCTTAGATGACAACTGCAATGGATTAGTGGATGAAGGCGTTCAAACAATTTTCTATTTAGACTTCGATAACGATGGATTTGGAAATGGAAACTCAACCATGTTGGCATGCTCACAGCCTTTTGGATATTCTAGCAATGGCATCGATTGCAATGACAACAGTGCAGTGGCTTATCCAGGAGCAAATGAGTTGTGTAATCTGCAAGACGACGACTGCGATTTACTTATAGATGAAAACGCAACTTCTACATTTTACTTGGATATGGATTCCGATGGATTCGGAAACATAGATGTTACAACCACTGGTTGTACCCCCCCTCCTGGATATGTTATAAACAGTGCCGATTGCAACGACGCTTCGTTCAGTACCAATCCGCTTGCATCTGAACTGTGTAACTCCATTGACGACAATTGCAACACACTTATAGACGAAGGCGTTTTATTAACCTTTTACCTCGATGCAGATGGAGACACATTTGGCGGAAACATTTCCATTACCGGATGCACAGCGCCTGTTGGGTTCGTTTCGAACAATGATGACTGCAACGACGCTTCCATTTTTGTTAATCCATTGAGTGTGGAAGTTTGTAACAACATAGACGACAACTGTAATCTTCAAATCGACGAAGGGGTTTTGATTACTTACTTCCCTGACTTTGACAACGACGGATTTGGCAACACGAATCTATTCGTTCAAACGTGTACAGCCCCCACGGGCTTTGTGACATTGGGCGGGGACTGCAACGATACAACAGCATTCGTTAGTCCAGCTATGCCGGAACTTTGTAATCAGATCGACGACAATTGCAATGCACAAATCGACGAAGGAGTTACTCAAATCTATTTTGCAGATTTAGACGGAGACTCATTCGGTGATGTGAATAATTTCATCTCATCATGTACCCAACCTCTTGGATACACAGCAGACACAACAGATTGCGATGACACGAATCCACTTGTTAATCCAACTGCAACTGAAATCTGTAATCAAATCGATGATAATTGTAACGGAAGCATTGACGATGGATTAGTTTTCGAAACATACTTAGCCGATATAGATGGAGACGGATTCGGGGATGTTGGAACAGATTCTATTGCTTGCAGCTTACCGAACGGCTATCTTCTTTTCACTGGAGGACCCGTTGACTGCGATGGAAGCGATTCACTGGTGAATCCGAATGCAACTGAAATCTGTAACAACATTGACGATAATTGCAATTCTGAAATCGATGAAAATTTAACAGAAGGTTTGTGCGCCGACCCTGATCTAGACGGCGTGAACAACCTCAACGACTTAGACGATGACAACGACGGAATTACTGACGAAACTGAAAACCTAACCGCTTCGAACAATGGTGACACCGATAACGACGGTATTCCCGACACGGAAGATCTCGACTCTGATAACGACGGGATTTTCGACGTGATTGAAAATCTCGGTGAAGATCCAGATGGCAACGGCACCATTGGAAGCGGAGATATTACCGACACAAACGGAAACGGATTAGAGGACAGTATTGAACCTGATGGTATGCCTGCCGATGATTACGACGAAGACGGAACTCCAAACTTCCAAGACCTCGATAGCGACAACGACACACTTCTTGACGAAATTGAAAACGACGTAAATGCAGATGGAACAGGACCCGATGACACCGATGATGACGGCAACTTCAACTTCCTAGACACCAACGACGACGATGACCAATGGTTAACCATTGACGAAATAGATTTCAATTTAGATGGAATTGCACCGGATGATTGCGACTTCGATGGTGTTCCCAATTACTTAGACGTTGATCCATGTAATTTATTTATTCCGGAAGGGTTCTCACCGAACGGTGATGGAACAAACGATTTCTTCGAAATTGAAAACGTTCCCGCCAACCTCACCTACTCCCTTGAAATCTTCAATATCTGGGGAGACAAGGTATATCAATCGGAGAACTACAAGAACGACTGGGACGGAGGAAACCTTCCAACCGGTACTTATTATTATGTTGTGAAATTCAGTGAAACCCTTTCAGATAAATCTGGATACTTAACACTTTGGAGATAATGAAAAACTACATCAAACTCCTTACGATTACTGCGAGTCTTCTTTCGCTGAATGCTCTTGCGCAGCAAGACCCGCAATCTTCCGCATACATGTTTAATCCTATGGGAATTAATCCTGCCTACGCTGGAAGTAATGTTGCTCTTCAAAGCAATCTCCTTTACCGCTCGCAATGGACCGGAATGAACGGAGCGCCAAGCACCTTTACTGCCAATGCTCACAAGGGATACTTCAACGAACAGATGGGTGCGGGAATTACGCTTTCCAACGATGAAATTGGAGCTGCTAAACGTCTTCAATTGGGAATGGCCGGAAGCTATCATTTGAAGTTCCAAACCTTCCGACTTTCTTTCGGGTTGCAATTGAATCTTTCTCAATACAACATTGGATTGGGTGAAGTGCAGCATAGCATAGACGGCAGCGTTGACAATGCGTTCGGTGCGAATATTAAAGAGACGACTTTTAATTTTGGAACAGGGGCATTCGCTTATGCGAAGAATTGGTATGCAGGAATTTCCATTCCGCACTTTCGGAAAAATGTTCTTTCTGTAAATACGACTGAGCTGAATTTGACTGCTTTTGAAGCTCCGCACTTTTATCTTCAAGGTGGATATATCTATGAATTGAATCCGATGATCACGCTGAAGCCAAACGCTTTGATTAAATACGTAACAGGTGCTCCAATGAGTGCTGACTTCAACATGAATGTGTACTACAAAAAAACATATGGCGCGGGTCTTGGATTTCGCACAGACAAGAGTATGATTGCTATGCTAGAGATTCAAGCCAATGCAAATTGGAAGCTCGGTTATGCATTCGATTACACGTTGTCTGACTTGGCTACCTACGCCAACAACTCGCACGAGCTTTTCGTGAGATACGCTATTGGCGCGAAAGGAACTCATCTCTCACCTCGACTTTATTAATTCATGAAGAAGTTTACCTACCTCGCAATTTTCGCCGGCTTGTTTTTTCAAGCTTGCAGCACAACTTCTCAGTTGAAATATGCGGAACAATTATATAAAGAGAAGCAGTTCGCTGAAAGTGTTAATGTCTTGCGCTCAATAAAAGAGCCCGACGCCAAAGCCTATTTACTTTTAGCAAATGCCGAATTTCAGTTGGCACACATGCAACGTGCAGCGCAGGCCTATGAGCATGTGCCTGCGGAATTCCTTTCTGATGATGACAAAGCACATGTAGCCGTGGCCCTTCATCAAGGTAAGATGGTCATTACAGACACTGCGTTAACCCAACTTCAATTAGGCATTACACCTACCTTTGCCAATGAATTCGCCGATGAAGCTTACCCGTTTTATTGTAATGGTGTCCTGCATTTTTCAACCACGAACGACGGTCAGTTCAGCAACTCTGCTGTCTCCCCTGTTACTGGAAAAACTTACACCGACCTTGTTTCCTTCAACAGAAAAAACACATTAATCTCTAAACTCAACACTGCCGGAAACGACGGCCCTGTGGCCATTGGAAAACATGCAGTCGTATTCAACAGAAGCATTCCTGCTTCCAAAAGACTGAATGAGCGCTTGGCTCTTTATGAAATTCCGTCATTAGATTTCAAAAGAAGAAACATTGAAATAGTCAATTTCTGTACAGACAGTTTCAATTACATGCATCCGTATTTTCAAAATGAAAAGACGCTTATTTTCTCAACGAATTTCATTGAGCTAAGTGGAAAGAAGAACGACAACTACGACCTGTACTTTTCCACCAAAAATTTCACAGATGCCTTTGCCGATTGGTTAACTCCGAAACCGCTCTCGAATGAAATCAATTCAACTTACAACGAAGTGTTTCCAACATTTTTGAATGAAAACACCTTGGTCTTTTCTTCAGACAGACCAGGCGGATACGGCGGATTGGATTTGTATATCAGTCATTCAGACTCTCTTGGAAATTGGGGATCGCCAACACTTTTGCCTGCTCCAATCAATTCGGTGCGCGATGATTTTCATTTAATCAATGTCTTGAATGACGTTACCCATTATTATGTTGGAAGCAACCGCAACGGTAGCGATGACATTTTTGAGTTTGAAGTCTTCATTCCAATACAATGGAAAACCTTTTGGGAGAGCGAGATCTTGCTTGTTCCTGCAATGAATTAAAAGCAAAACTTTTCACAACTTATTCATTTTTCGAAGGAGTCAAGTGCGAACTTGGCTCCTTTCTCTTATTTTTGAAACCTAACCTATTTTAATTAATCAAGATTTATGTCTGAAGCATCTTCACAGCAAGGTCATCCTAAAGGGCTGTACCTTCTCTTCACCACTGAAATGTGGGAGCGCTTTTCGTACTACGGTATGCGAGCATTGTTCACGCTTTATTTGACCAAAGCCCTTCTTTTCGACAAGGCATTAGCTTCGGCTATCTATGGCGATTATACGGGATTGGTATACTTAACTCCACTTATTGGAGGATTCGTGGCCGACCGATATTGGGGAAATCGAAAATCAATTATTGTCGGTGGTGTTTTAATGGCCATTGGTCAATTCTTAATGTTCACGAGTGGAATGTTTTACACTACTCCTTCCAGTGCAACAGCTATTATGCTTCTTGGTTTGTTGGCTTTAATCATTGGTAACGGTTTCTTCAAGCCAAACATTTCAACGATGGTTGGACAATTGTATCCGAAAGGAGACAAACGTATTGACGCAGCTTTCACCATTTTCTATATGGGTATCAACCTTGGTGCATTCATTGCTCCACTTGCCTGTGGTGCTGTCGGAGATACCGGAGATCCGGCTGACTTCAAATGGGGATTCTTGGCTGCATGTATCGGAATGATTCTGAGTTTGATCATTTTCATTTCAATGAAAAACAAATACATCGTTACTCCAGATGGGACGCCTATCGGCGGAATTCCTGAAAAAGTTGCTCCAACCGTTGAGGAGAAGGCAGCATCAGACAAAGCTGGAAACGGAAGAGCTTACATGTGGTTAGCTGTATTAATTGGTCTTTACTTGTTGTTTAAAGGAGTTCTTGGTTTGGACATCATTGGTTCATTCATCTTCGCTTGTACCATTTCAGCTCCCGGGTATATCATTACAGATCCTTCTCTCGATAAAATTGAGCGCAGCCGCATTTGGGTTATCTACATCATTGCATTCTTTGTTATTGCTTTCTGGGCCGCGTTCGAACAAGCAGGTGCTTCATTAACCTTCTTTGCGGAAGAGCAAACAGATCGCAATCTATTCGGATGGTTCGATATTCCAGCAAGCGCGTTCCAATCTGTAAATCCAATTTTGATTGTTGCATTAGCTCCCTTATTTGCAATGTTGTGGGTTCGCTTGGGTAAAAAGAACCAAGAGCCTGCATCTCCAATGAAGCAAGCCATTGGTTTGTTCATGGTGGCATTAGGGTATGTAATTATTGCCTTAGTTGTGAAAGACCTTGGACCTGGAGTTAAAGTTTCCATGGTTTGGTTGTTCAGCTTGTACGCTATCCATACTATGGGTGAGCTGTGCCTCTCTCCTATTGGACTTTCAATGGTGGTGAAATTAGCTCCTGTTCGTTACAGTTCATTACTTATGGGTGTTTGGTTCTTAAGCACTGCGTTAGCGAATAAAGTAGCTGGTGATTTAAGTGGGTATTACCCTGAAGATGTGCATAAAAAGTCTGCATACGGGGCTCCTCAATTTGCTGCAAACATGAATGGCATGGATTCGACCATTGTTGTTGACGCAAACACAAACTTCTTCGCGAACAACACAAAGCCGGGTCTTTGGACAGTTGCAACTACTGCAGACAATAAGAAAGAAGCTCCTGAAAAAACAGGAATAGACAAATTCATGCACAACATGACAGCAGATCCATTGGTGGATTATTTCACTGCGGCTGAAGAAACAGATGTGGTAACTTCTGTGGCTATTCAAACGGGAGGAACTCCTAAAATTGAAGAACACAAATTGAAGCAAATCACTCCTAAAGGAGAGAAAACTAAATTCTCAATTGGTGTTAGTCAAGACGGAAATACAGCATACGTTTTGAAGATGACCCCAGATGAAATCAACAAAGAAAAAATGAATGTTGCTTTTGAAATCTGGGATTTGAACCCGAAGAAACCGAGCATTTTCGGACAAGAAATCAAAAACTTGTATGAGTTCTTCGTTGTGTTTATCATCCTTGCAGGAGTCGCATCTGTGTTGTTATTCTTCTTAAGCAAAACGCTTTTGAAAATGATGCACGGACTTCGCTAGTCGATAGTTTATTTTGAAATTTAGAAAGGGAACGATAATTGTCGTTCCCTTTTCTTTTAAACGAACATTCTTATATTCGCTTTATGAACGTATCAACAAATCTTATGTCTTTCCGATTAATTCTATCTGCAATTGTTCTTTCATTCACCTTGAATGCTTGCGCGCAAAATGTTCCATCTACTGTGGCGAAACCACAAGGTGCCGCAACGGCTCAATTTGAAGGCGAGGCTTGGGAAACAGATCTGAACAAGGCCATCGGACTTTCATACGAAACAAAAAAACCAATCATGTTATTCTTTACTGGAAGCGATTGGTGCGGATGGTGCATTCGTTTACAAAACGAGGTTTTCAGAACGGAAACCTTTACCAAATGGGCGAAAGAAAATGTTATCTTGGTTGAACTCGACTTCCCAAGAAAAAAAGAACAGCCACAAACCATTAAAGATCAAAATAGACAATTGCAACAAATGTTCGCAGTGCAAGGCTATCCTACTTGTCATTTCGTAATGCCCACTCCAACCGACGATGGACGCATTAACCTCGCCTCTCTAGGTCAAAATGGTTACATGGCTGGTGGTCCAAATGCTTGGATAGCGAAAGTGTCTGAGTTTCTTCCGAAGCGTTAGTTTTTTTTCGCCAATTCTAACTGAACTTTTCAATTAGAATTTTGTTGACTTTTCTAGAAAGATTCTTGGCGAATGGAAATTCCTAGATTATCTTGCGTACACTTAAAACTGCAATTGCGATGGGAGAGACAGCAAAAATTATTTTAGACGGAAAAGAATACGAAGTGCCCGTATTTACTGGTTCAGCGAACGAGAAGGCTATTGACATTACAAAGCTTCGTGACTTAACCGGTTATGTAACTTTAGATAGTGGTTACAAAAATACAGGTGCCGCTAAGAGCGCTATTACCTATTTAGATGGCGAAGAAGGTAAATTGTGGTACAGAGGTTACCCAATTGAACAAGTTGCTGAATACGCAACATTTTTAGAGGTTTCTTACCTGCTTATTCACGGAGACCTTCCAACCGAGAAAGAATTACGCTACTTCACAGATAGCATTAGCCACCACACGTTGGTGCACGAAGACATGAAGCGTTTCTATGAAGCGTATCCAACACACGCGCATCCAATGGGAGTATTGTCTTCCATGATCGCGAGCATGTCTACGTTCTATCCTGAATCTCAAAATCCAAACAACTTCAAAGACATTGAATTAACCATTCACCGTCTAATGGCTAAAATGCCAACGTTAGCTGCACAAGCTTTCAAAGTTAGTATTGGTCATCCGATTGTATACCCACGCAATGCATACTCATACACGCAAAACTTCTTGCACATGATGTTTGCTTTGCCAACGTTCGAATACGAAATTGATCCGGTTATCGACGATGCATTGAACAAACTTTTAATCTTACACGCAGACCACGAGCAAAACTGCTCTACCTCTACTGTTCGTATGGTTGGTTCTTCACAAAGTAACCTGTACTCTTCTATCTCTGCTGGTATTGCTGCACTATGGGGACCTCTTCACGGTGGTGCTAACCAAGCGGTTATTGAAATGCTTGAGAAGATTAAGAACGACGGTGGAGATGTTTCGAAATGGGTTGCGAAAGCAAAAGATAAAAATGATCCATTCCGCCTTATGGGATTCGGTCACCGCGTTTACAAAAACTTCGATCCACGTGCACGTATCATTAAGAAAGCTTGTGACGATGTATTGAACAAAATGGGCGTACACGATCCAATTCTTGATATTGCAAAGCAATTGGAAGAATTCGCTCTGAAAGATGAGTATTTCATCGAAAGAAAACTATATCCAAACGTAGACTTTTACTCAGGTATCATATACAGAGCATTAGGTATTCCAACCGAAATGTTTACCGTAATGTTCGCATTGGGACGTCTACCGGGTTGGATTGCACAATGGAAAGAAATGGTTGAACAAGGAGAGCCAATTGGCCGTCCACGTCAAATCTACACTGGACATGATCTTCGCGATTATGTGCCTATTGCAAAAAGATGATAATATTACGGGCTGCTTCGGCAGCCCTTTTCATTCAAACACTATTTCATATGGAAAACGGAAAAGTTACTGTTGAAGCAAATAACGGAATTGCTACCATCACATTTTTTCACCCACAAAGTAATTCGCTTCCCGGAGCACTGTTGCGCGAGCTCGCCAGCGCGATTGAACAATTCGGCGCACGCGAAGATGTTCGAGTGGTTGTATTGAAAAGTGAAGGAGAGAAAGCCTTTTGCGCTGGAGCTAGTTTCGATGAATTGGTTGCCATTCAAACTACGGAAGAAGGAAATGTATTCTTCTCTGGATTTGCGTTGGTGATTAATGCGCTTCGCAAAATTCCTCAACTTGTTATTGGTCGCGTGCAGAACAAAGCCGTGGGTGGTGGAGTTGGAATTGCCGCTTCCGTTGATTATTGTTTTGCAACATCAGCCGCTTCCGTTAAGTTAAGCGAATTGGTGGTTGGAATTGGACCGTTCGTGGTTGGGCCAGCCGTTGAGCGCAAAGTAGGATTGTCTGCAATGTCTCAATTAGCAATCAACGCCAGCGAATGGCAAAGCGCACAGTGGGCGCGTGAAAAAGGTCTATACGCTGAAGTATTCGATTCGGTTGAAGCTATGGATGCTGCCATTCAAGTGCTCGCAGACAAATTGAATAACAGCAATCCGGAAGCCATGCAAGAACTGAAGAAAATCTTCTGGAGAAACACAGAGAACTGGGACACCTTACTTTTCGAAAGAGCAGGAATCTCTGGTCGACTTGTATTGAGTGATTTCACTCGCGCTGCTATTGCAAAATTCAAAGCGAAATAATATTCCTCGAAGTGGATTAATTCTTTTGGGAGCTTTCGACTTTGCGCTTAAACAGCTCTTGAATTCCGTCTACCAGCTGTTTCCAATCGTCGAACTCTTCCTGGTAGATAACACCAATACCTTGCGTGTAAGGGCTTTGAGCTGTGGTAGTTACTCGTTGGTCATTACTTTCGTTATAAACCATTAAACGAATCTTCCCGTCTTGCGTAATGTTGTACTCCACTCGAACATCTCCAATGTAGTTCGTAGTTTGACTCGTATTTGCGCTACCGCGAGCTACTCCAAAGTTTCCTGTTACACTCACGCGGTCGTTGAATAACTGCGTGCTCAATGCCAATTCAATTTGCTCGTTACTAATCTTATCTCCCGGACGATAATTAAATCCTAAATCGAAATCGTCGCTAATCTGACTGAGCCAGTTTGAAATCTGATTTGAAATTAACTCACTTCCGTTACTCGCTAAACCAACTCCGGTTCCTCCGGTTTGAGTAATGTTTGGCGGGCTAATAAATCTTCCCATAACCAATAACGCAAACGCCTGCCTGTTACGCTCTTGCTCGGTGCTTACGACACTCGCCAAACGTGACTTCGTCAACTGATCAGACTGCGGTAACTCCAAATCGAATCCAATTGTCGGATTCATCATTTTTCCTTGAAGCCCCATGATCAAATTAATAGGAACGCGTTTTCCGCTTGTCTGTGTTGGATCAGGAATAATGTCATTCAAACTCGCCGAAACTTTGTAGATGGCTTGCATATCGAGCTCCGCAGCCATTGGATCTCCATACCAAACTATGGATCCACCCGGTTTCACTTCGAAAGGTTTATTCAACAAGTTCTTCAAGGTGAACAAATAACTTCCCTGAGTAATTTCCAACATACCATACATGTTGAAGGTGCTGAGGTTGTTAATGATCATAGACAAATGCCCCTTCCCTCTACCTTTCATGACGTCGCCAACGGCTTCATCGAAAATAATTTGAAACTCAGCATCTTCCGTCACATCGAGTTGCATGTTCATTGCAATACCGCTCAAATCCGCTTTCAATTCTTTCTTTGTTGCTGTATCAAGCGGATTCACGAATTGAATGTATGAATCGAATTGCAATTCTCCCGAGGCACTCATTGGCAAGTTGAACACAGTCCCCTTCTCGCTTTTCAAAGTCATGTCGAAGAAAGTCTGATCACCGTATCCTGAAATATCTAGAAAGCCTGTTGTGTATGCCTTTCCATAAAAATCACTGTTATCGCCTTCCTTCGTATTCATGGTTAACATAGGCGTATCCATTTCAACCATTACGTCGTATTGCCAATCTTCGAAATTCTTGTGAAGCACTTGTCCGGTTAATCTTCCTGGATTTCCTTCCTCATCGAAAATCTTCACATTATCGAATGCGAACATTTCAGGATCAATGTGAATCTTGTCGTCAAATGCATATTTCGTTTGAAGAAATGGAACGAAAAGTTCAGCCTTACGAAGTATTAAGTCTCCTTCCAATTGCGGCTCTTCCAATGTTCCGGTAAGACTTACCATGGAAGACGCGTAACCGCTTATTCCCAACACATCTTCACCAATGAATGCATTTAAAATACTTAAATCAAATCCGTTCATCGTTAATAAAAAGTCGAGCGGACTTTCTTCCTTCTTGGGTGTATAGTTTCCCGCAAATCGCAGCGGTTGTAGGCTGTCTCTTTCTATTTCTCCATCGGCACGCAAACGTTCCTTCTTACTGTCCCACGTGCTGTTCACGCATAGATTTCCAATTTCATAATCATTCAACCCCAAGTCAAACAAACTCAACTCCGAGGTCACAATGGTCTTGTCATAAACATTGCTCAACTCCACTACCCCATTCGCTTCACCTGCAAGCTGAAGGTCTTCACCCAACAAGCCGTTCAACATGGCTAAATCAACATTACCCAATTCCACCCGCAAGGGAGAAGACGGATGCTCGGTTATCATTCCGTTTATTCCCAAATACTCATTCTGGTGATACATTCGGAATCCGTTTACACCAAGATCCTTGTGACACAGTGTGAAGGACGCGTTCGGTGCCCAAATCCAAGGTTCGTTGTTCACGACCAAAGAACTTCTGCCTACGATGTATTCAAAATCATCGAAACTATTCAGGAAAAACACACCGTTCAAATCACCCGTTAAAAACTCTCCTGGGTTACCCCACATAAGTGCGCTGTAGACCGTATCTCCAAGAGACTGAACGTCCCACGAAAGATTGCTGATCATTTTCGACTCTTGGTCTAAAACTTCATTCACTTGAACCGTGAGGAAAATATAACCCAAGTCGCGGGAAATATCCACAACCAAATCTTCCGCTTTGTAATCTTCGTATTGAATATTCGGAGATCCGAAAGTTCCAGAAAATTCGTTGTTCTTTTCGTCTACGAATAAATTCAAAGATGTTCCTCTCGCAATTTTCAATTCTGGAATGAAGGCGGCTGAAATGAATTCGAAATCGTTGATACGAACGGTTAAATCGAAATCTTGTTCTTTGTGCGGACGAAAAGAATGATCCATATTGGGAAGCGCATCTGCAATAATGTCTTGAAGACTTGGCCACAACTGATTGTAATCAAAGTTTCCATCTAACCGAGCATAAACGACTTCCGAATTCAACGTAATACTTCGCTTTCCCTCCTGCTCTGTATCAATGGTGAAGTAGTCTAACTTTCGAATTTTCTCATCGATAA
Source organism: Flavobacteriales bacterium (assembly GCA_030729695.1). GTDB lineage: Bacteria > Bacteroidota > Bacteroidia > Flavobacteriales_D > Sanyastnellaceae > CAIZGX01. Next base: position 16,905 of record JANQWV010000023.1, read on the forward strand.
GATAAACGATATTCGCCCCGACAAACTCCCCTTCAATTTCACTCAAGGTCAATCCTTTCAGGTGAGCGTTGAATTCTCCGGCAATAACCGCAGGCGTCTCGTCTTCCAACAATCCAACCGCTGTCAAATCGAAGCGATTCACATTCAATTCGAAATTCAATAACGGCTGTTTTTGGGTGAAATCAATTTCACCATCGAATTTCGCTTGGGCATTGGCATCGGCAATTTCAAACTTTCCGCTAAAGAAATTATTCTTGAACCTTCCGCTTGAGGTCATCTTGGTGTAGACGTATTCGCCCAATCCTAATTCACTGATGTCACCTTCGAAATTCAAATCCATGTTACTCACTTCGAGCCCGGTTCCTTCCACATGAATATTCGTGGAGACAACGCCCAACTGATCGTCTGAATAATAGATTCCCAAATTGAATTTTTCCAATTGAAGTTGACCGTTATAACTCACCAACGAATCGAAATCGCTCATCTTAACCGCAGTGGTTAGCGATCCAATATCTGTGGTGGTCTTTCCATAAAGCTCTACTTCAGAAAAGTCGCCGCGCGCATTTCCTTCAAACTGAATTTTACCCAATGTGGAAATGTTTGATGGAAGTTGCATGAGCTTGCCTTCTGAAAAAGGATAAGCCTTCAAGGAAGATAGATCGTTGTAATTGCTTGTTATAGATTCAGCCGCCAACTCATATTTCAAGCTATCCAAGTTCATGGCATTCATTAAATGAATATTCCCTTTGAAATGTGAATGCCTTCCGAATTGAAGATTCATATTCCATAAACTCAAATCGTTCAAGGTTCCGGAAACGTCTCCTTTCAATTTCAATACATTGTGGAAACCTTTCAAATCGCTACTAAACACTGAAAGATCGTTCAGCACCAATTCCGTTGGTTTAAAATGAATGTCCCAATTCACTTTGTTGTTGAAGTCGCTCCAAGCATCGTCGTTGGGCGCATACATTCCAACATCACCTACGAGATGTGTTTCTCCTAAATCGGCATCCAATTCTGTAACTTGAATAGCATTGCCTTGCATTCGGAAATGCGCGTGCAAATCTTCAATATTCAATCCCGATCTTTCCTTCAACTTCAACGATTCAATGTTGGCTTGAATCACGTCTCCTTTCATTTCGAAATTTTCAACCTGCGTTGAAAAATGAGAGACAGCTAATTGCTCTTCATAGAATGCACCTTCTTCTACCTGCGGAAGTGTGTAATCGAAATACGTGAACTTTCCATTTTCAATATTCAACTTCCCTACCCACATGCTGAAATTACTTGTGGTGTCTTGGGGCTCTTCGCTTGCGAAATAATCAGAGAGGAATTGATAATTCCAATCCGATTCACCGATATAGCGCTTGAATTCTATGTTGGGTTCGAGTAATGAAATACTTTGCGATTCGAACCGCGATTGACTTGAAGAAAAAGAATAAGTCGCCATGTGCAATTCCTTCGCATAAAGCAATGTATCACCCTGGTGATCTTCAATATATAAACCGTCTAAAACAACACGCGCCCACAAGTCAATGCGAATTCGATCTATCTCCACTTTCCGATTCCACTCCGAAGAAAGATAGGACGCCAAACGATGTCCGCCCCAAGTCTGAACAGCATGAATTTGTAATGAAAGAATGAGAATGACTAAAAATGCTGGAATAGTTAAAAGCCAGAGAAATCTTCTCTTTCGCTTTTTCTTCGGTAGAACAACTATTTCCTCGGGCGTTTCCAATAGCACAAAAATAACCCTTGTAGAACGGATTTCCGAACAAATATTACTTCTGTTGCAAAGAAGTATTGTGTTGCTTCAAGACTTCAACAAAAACGTCCCTGTTTTCTGGACTAATAATCACCAATAATCGACCGTTATGGTACAGCGCCAAACGCTTCAAAGACGCGGCTGGTGAGCTTATTGGATTGTTCGTGTACTTGTAATGAGTGATGTCTGAAATTTCTAGGGTTGGAAAGGGAAATATGCCGCAAAAGACTTTTAGTTTTCCTTCTGATGTAATGGTGTAATGGGTGTTGAAAATGATCGAGAGAATAAAAGCCGTGAGCGGCACGTAAAGCGCCAACATGATTAGCGATTCGCGCACGGTGAGAAATCCGGTTACCATAAACATGATTAATACCGGACCGAAGATCCACCAACTGATGCCGCTTTTCATTTTGAAATTTGCTCCGGGTATCATGACTTAATTAATGATTGAATTATAAACTACGACAAAGAAATCGAGGAATTCTTGCGGCTTCCACACCAATAAAAATGCAATACCAAAGGCTGCTCCCGCTAAGTGCGCGTCATGAGCAATGGCAGTATTCATCTTCTTATTCATGTAATATTCCAATCCGAAAAAGAGAATAATTGCCGCCCATCCTGGCAGTGGTAAAATGAAGAAAAACAACAATTCCGAAGTGGGGAACATGAACATGTAGAGCATCATAACTGCGCTCACCGCTCCTGATGCGCCAACACTGGTGTAATAAATATTGTCTCCGTGTTTCTTTAAAGCTGGAAGGGTTGCAAAAGCAGCAGCGCCCAAGTATAGCAAGGCAAACAACGCTGTTGGCATATAATGCTCTACGGCTCTTCCAAAGCTAAAAAGGGCAAATAAATTGAAGAACAGATGTCCCATGTCTGCGTGGACAAGCGTATGCGACCAAATGCGATAAATCTCTTTGTTGTGCTTTACGCGGTAAGGTGAAAGAGACAACTTCGACAAGAGTTCCGAATTCGAAAGCGCTTGCCAAGAGACTATGCCTGTAACCAGGCACAAAATAACAGTTAATGAAATTTGCATACTATTTTTTTAGCTGGAATGGTCACCTACAATAACCCATCTTCCGTTGATTCTTTTCCAAAGCAACGTAAAATGTCCGCTTAATGTATCTGCGCTTCGAAATAAATTCCATCTTCCGTCAACATATGCATTCTTTCCATTCAAGACTTCAATTCGAAGTTCATCGAATTTCAGTGTCCCCATCTTTTCTTTTGAAGGATAAACCCGTTGATATCTTTCCAAGGCAGATTTCCAACCCAAGGTAACACCATCCTTTCCCAAAAAACGAAGCGAATCACTTTCCCAATAGCCGTTCATGAATCCAACTAAATCGCCCGTATTCCATGCGATCTGTTGCGATTGCATGGTGCCGGTTATTTCTTGTTGAATGGAAGATACAGAGGCACATGCTTCCAAAAGAAGCACGGACACTGCAATTATTGCGATTTGAATTTTATACATTGAAACGGAAGTGCATGATGTCTCCGTCTTGCACCACATATTCCTTCCCTTCCACCGACATTTTACCGGCTTCTTTAACAGCTGCTTCAGATTTCAAGCTTAAGAAGTCTGACAACTTAATGACTTCAGCGCGGATGAATCCTTTTTCGAAATCGGTATGAATCACACCTGCTGCTTGCGGAGCGGTATATCCCTCATAGATGGTCCAAGCGCGAACTTCTTTTACCCCTGCAGTGAAGTAGGTCTTCAAGTTCAACAGACGGTATGCCGCTTTGATTAATTTCGAAACACCAGGCTCTTCAAGTCCTAAGTCTTGCAAGAACATTTGACGTTCTTCGTAAGTGTCTAACGATGCAATGTCCGCTTCAATAGCAGCGCCTATTACCAACACCTCTGCATTCTCGTCCTTCACACCTTCTCTCACTTGCTCAACATAAGCGTTACCGTTAACAACAGAACCTTCTTCTACGTTGCATAAGTATAATACTGGCTTCGCAGTTAACAATTGTAATTCGCGAAGAAGAATTATTTGCTCGTCGTTTTCTGGCTGCTCAGTACGTGCGCTCTTTCCTTGTTCTAGAGCAGCTTTCAAGCGCTCTAAATAATCGAACTGTTTCTTAGCAGTTGAATCTCCTGCTTTCGCCGCACGTTGAACTTTCGCAATGCGCGCCTCAACCGCTTCAAGATCTTTCAACTGCAATTCAATATCAATGATTTCTTTGTCGCGAAGCGGATTCACAGATCCGTCTACGTGCACCACATTCGGGTCATCGAAACAACGCAATACGTGAATGATTGCATCTGTCTCGCGAATGTTTGCTAAGAATTTGTTTCCTAAACCTTCTCCTTTCGAAGCGCCCTTAACCAATCCGGCAATGTCAACAATCTCAATAGTTGTTGGAACAATGCGTTCTGGATTAACTAACTCAGCAATTTGCGTCATGCGCTCGTCTGGAACGGTAATGGTTCCTACATTTGGTTCAATGGTACAGAAAGGGAAATTAGCCGCTTGAGCTTTCGCGTTTGACAAACAATTGAACAGGGTTGATTTTCCAACATTCGGAAGACCTACAATACCGCACTTTAACGCCATGATTTTTGAATTAGGCTGCAAAGATAATTGCAAGTGCACACTTTTCCACAATCAACAAACACTTCCCTTTTCAACATAAAATAAAAACTACTTTCGCAAAAAAATTCTTCAATGGTTTCTAATCAAGAACTTTCGCGAATAGCTTCTCAAGTGAGACGTGATATCGTGCGAATGGTTCACGCTGTGAACAGCGGACACCCAGGAGGAAGTTTAGGTTGCACTGATTTCTTGGTGAGTCTCTATTTCCGTCAAATGACAATTAACCCAACAAGCTGGAACATGAACGGCCAAGGGGAAGACCTCTTCTTCTTGAGCAACGGACACATCTCCCCTGTTTTCTATTCCGTGTTGGCTCGTTCAGGATATTTCGATGTTGCTGAATTGGCAACGTTCAGAAAAATTAACACACGCCTTCAAGGTCACCCTACCACTCACGACAGTCTTCCTGGCGTGCGTATTGCGAGCGGTTCACTTGGTCAAGGCATGAGCGTTGCTGCTGGAGCAGCTCAAGCAAAAAAATTAAACAACGATCCCAAACTTGTATTCACACTTCACGGAGATGGTGAATTGCAAGAAGGTCAAATTTGGGAAGCCGCTATGTACTGCGCGCATCACAAAATTGACAATATCATTAGCACTGTAGATGTAAACGGACAGCAAATCGATGGTCCAACAGAGGCTGTTATGTCTTTGGGAAATCTTCGCGCGAAATTCGAAGCATTCGGTTGGAAAGTGTTGGAAACAAACGGACACGATCTCGAGCAACTGAACGCAACAATTGACGAAGCGAAGAGTCTAACCGGAAACGGTTATCCGATTATGATTCTCATGACAACAAGCATGGGTAAAGGTGTTGACTTCATGGAAGGCACACACAAGTGGCATGGCGTTGCTCCGAACGACGAGCAATTGGCAGCTGCATTGGGACAGTTAGAAGAAACTTTAGGCGACTATTAATTTAAGAGACATGTTAGAATTCGATTTATCACCCGCGAACGATACACGCTCTGGCTTCGGTGCCGGACTTCATGAATTAGGTCAGAAAAATCCTAAAGTTGTTGCATTGTGTGCCGACTTAATTGGCTCTTTGAAAATGGATGCTTTCAAGAAAGATTTTCCCGAGCGCTTTTTTCAAGTTGGAATTGCAGAAGCAAACATGATGGGTGTTGCTGCTGGAATGACCATTGGTGGGCACATTCCTTTTACAGGAACATTCGCAAACTTTTCTACTGGAAGAGTTTACGATCAGATTAGACAAAGCATTGCCTATAGCGATAAGAACGTTAAGATTTGTGCTTCTCACGCTGGACTTACCTTGGGTGAAGATGGTGCAACGCATCAGATTTTAGAAGATGTTGGAATGATGAGCATGCTTCCTGGAATGACTGTTATTAATCCTTGCGATTACAACCAGACCAAAGCTGCGACAATGGCTATCGCCGATCATCACGGTCCTGTTTACTTGCGTTTCGGAAGACCGAAAGTAACGAACTTCACTGCTGTTGATCAGAACTTCGAAATTGGTAAAGCATGGCACATTCACGAAGGAAACGACGTGACCATTATTTCAACCGGACACCTCGTTTGGGAAGCGGTTGAAGCAGCTCGTGAATTGGAAGCGGAAGGAATTTCAGTTGATCTCATTAACATTCACACGATTAAGCCTCTCGATGAAGAAGCCATCGTGCGCAGCGCAATGAAAACAGGAAAGGTAATCACTTGCGAAGAGCACATGATTACGGGTGGATTAGGCAGCATGGTTGCTCAAGTTTTAGCAAAAGAAGCACCTTCTGTAATGGAATTCATTGGCGTAAACGACAGCTTCGGCGAAAGCGGAACACCCGATCAGTTGATGGAGAAATACGGATTGAAAGCGAAGAATATTGTTGCTGCCGCGAAGCGTTTGATGGAAAACTAAGAACTTCGTTATTGGAACTTCGTTATTCCTATTTCATAATTGGAACTACGTTATACCTATTTCATAATTGGAACTTTGTTGTTGGAAATTCGTTATTGAAACAATATGAAAAATACAATTTTCACTTCCATTCTGCTCTTACTTACGATTGGATTGTTCGCGCAAACGAAAATCTACAGAGGGGATTCAACCAGTTCTTTTGATTGTTTGTATACTTACAAAGAGGATAAAGTCTACAAGGGAAATTCAACAAGTTATTTCGATTGTGTTCTTACAGTTTCTGGAAATAAAATATACAGAGGGAATTCTACGAGCTACTTTGACTGCCTCTATATTATTCAAGATGGTAAAATTTATTCAGGAAATTCCACAAGCTATTTCGATTGCCTTTATACGATTAATGCTGGTAAAGTTTACAAAGGAAATTCCACCAGTTATTTCGATTGTCTTACAACCATTGAAAAATCGAAAGTCTATCGTGGAAATTCAACCAACTATTTCGATTGCGTGCTAACTGCAGACGGATTAATTCCTGAGGCTCTTCTCGCCATTCTTGTCGGACCATTTTAATCTTCCCCCCTCTTACCTTAAAAAAACTCGCGAAGCATTCGCCAAAGGCATTCGTTCGCAGAACATTCGCCGCAGGCATCAGTGCTTCGCACATTTATACCCCCCTCTTACCTTCTCTTAACTTTATCTTACCTATTAATATAAAACTCGCGAAGCATTCGCCAAAGGCATTCGTTCGCAGAACATTCGCCGCAGGCATCAGTGCTTCGCACATTTATACCTATTTTCGTAAAAACTAACCTGATGAAAGAAGTTAATGAAACCACTAGCCCGGTTTCTCAAGTGGAAGTTGTCTCGAAGGTCAGGGCTATTAAACCAGCCGAGCTGTTGCCCAATGTACTGTCAAATCTAGATTCTATGGAGTGTAAGTTTCATCCAATGATTGATGAAACCATTCCATATAGAAATTTAAAAAGTGTTTCCTCGAAGAAAATTAGTTTACATAAACTAATTAAAAAATTAGATGTAAAACACAGTTTACGCTACCAAAGAACTCCGGAAGACACCTATTGCAACGTCTATTCATTCGACTATTGTTATTTCGCAAAGGTTTACCTTCCTACAGTTTGGTGGACTGACGATTCAATTCAAAAACTTCAACAAGGAATCGATGTAACTCCCATTTTCAATAAAACGGTTGTCCCCATCTATTCAAGCGCTATTCACGATTGGTTTGGCACTTGGGGCGAAAGTTTTGGTTGGGAAAGAATGACTTCCCTCACCGAAATTCAGAGACGTGTAACGGAGGAAGGCGGTGTTGGAATGATCTGCGCCAAGAGAAAGACAGTAGGCTTATCTGGACACATTGTCCCTATTGTTCCTGAAACAGAAAAGAAAAAAGCATTTCGCGAAAATGGTGAAGTTCTTTATCCGCTTCAATCACAAGCCGGAAAATTGAACTACAATTACTTCGCGAGAAAGAGACGAGATTGGTGGAACCACAGCAGATACTCTTCCTTCGTGTTGTATTACCATGTGTAATTGAAGTATAGCAGTTCGCCCTTCAACATAAAAAAAAGAAACTATAATTATCAATAAGCTCCGAGAAGAATGAAAAACAACCCGATAAAAAAATATTACTGGGGCATTGGGTTAGAAAACGAAACGTACTTGCAATTCGAAGAATCGCTTATTGTTTCCGGACAGTTCATTCAAGAAAAAATGGGTCGCGAGCGTTACAGCATCGACTACCTGAAGTGTTACCGCGCAGGGAGTTTAGAAAAAGTCTTGGCACGCGCCTTCGACTCGAATAAAAACTATTTGGTAAGTCAGATGATGAACAGTCACTCGCTTGAAAAGCTCGACATTCATTTTCAACACAAGACCATTCAATCGGCTCCTCCTCTACTCGACAATCCTGATTATGCTGGAAAGTCAATACTGGAGCTCTTCTTAGAGAAACAACCTTTTCAAATTCAAAGCATGCTTGCGCAGAAGAACAATCCTATGGGATCGATCATCTTCGACGGAGACACCATTGAATTTGTAACGAAATACTACGAGAACAGAACCATTCAAGAATCTTTCAATGAGTTGAAAGCGTCGAAGAAAATCTTTCTCGACAAACTGAACGAAACGAAAATTCTTCCAGGGCCATTAACATATCCGCAATACAACATCGGAATAAACATGTTCATGTCGAATCAGAAGAAACTCGTTCTCTTCAACAACGGAACGTTCCACTTCCACATAACACTTCCAACCTTAACGGAAGACAGTCGCATTGTTGATTATACCGCATTTGATCAAGCGCACCACAAAGCCATTTATTGGCTGCAGTGGTTCGAGCCCTTGTTCATTGCAACACTCGGTAGTCCGGATATCATGTCTGTGATTAGCGATAAATACGAGATGGAAGAAAAGTTCGCTGGCGGATCTATGCGTAATGCCATGTCGAGATACACCGGAGTTGGCACCTACCACAAATCAATGCCGAAGGGAAAAGTTCTTACTTTTCCTGTTGAAGAATTCAGAAAGCTTTTGAATTTCCAGAAAGAAGAAAACATTTGGTGGCGCGATCGCATTGAATCTGAATTGTGTTACGAACTGCTTTCAGATGTTGGATTGGACTTCAACAGAGAAAAATTATATCAAAGCGGATACGAATTCCGCAGCTTCGATGAATTCCCAACTGAATATCTTCCCGAAGTGTTGCATGCGATTGTTCTTATATCAGAGCATGCGCAGCACGGTGAAGAAATTGAATGGGCTAGTAACAACGTTATTTGGAACAACCTTGTTTTCAAGACGCTTACGCAAGGATATAAAACAGAGATGACTGAAGAAGAAAAGAATGAAATTGTCCGTGTATTCAAACTTCCAGCCTCGCTTCAAAATGAATTAAAAGATGTTCATCGATTAGATGAGTTCTTCTTCCAAATTCTTCAGCACCTACATGACCTTCACAACGACAGCAGTGAATATTTGAAGGCATTCTTGTACGAAAAAACGGAAGACGCTCCGCGGTGGGAGAATTTCAATGAGCATCAAGTAGAACAGCACACCAAGCAGTTGGAAGAAGTTTTATAAGCTGAATTAAGAACTCGAAGAATTTTTGTCCTTCGACCTTCTGCACCGTTCACTGCAATATTTCACTTCTTCCCAATTCTTCTCCCACTTCTTTCGCCAAGTGTAAGGAAGTCCGCATACCGTGCAGATTTTAGAAGGTAGATTCGATTTTTTCATTGAAGTTCTTTCTTTACTTTTTTCCAAAACGCAAAGAAGGACGGAAAATCTCCTTTCACCGAAGAAATCCATTCGCGTTCATCTTGAATTCCTTCGTAAGCATTTAGCGGATGCTCTTTGAAAATGAATTGCACTTCGGGAATACGTTGCAAATCTGAAAACTCACCGACAAAGATTTGTATGTTCGGAATGTTTTCTATCGCCAGATCAATACAAAACTGAATACTCTTTTCGGAAACGGGATATTTCTCGAACACCGAAGGTTCTAGCAAAAGAATGCGCGCGCCCGCTTCATCTTTACGCCAAATGGGATCGAGATTATAGAAGTTGTATAGGAAACACGTCTCTCCATTTTGTATGTTTGGAAAGGAAGTTTTCGGAAGTTTTGTTTTCAATTGAAACGTTTCCAATTCTCTTAATTCATCTGGAATTCCGATCGTTTCAATTTCTTCATAGGAAACGTCTAGAAAAGTCTTTGTCTGATTGGTGTTGCAATACTTGTTGATGTTTTCTTGATTCGCGAAATAGAGTTTGTTGCTCTTGGCGCCGCATATCCATTGCCAACTTAAGGCATTGCTGGCCCAATCGGCATCTAACAAATGATAATACATCCATTGCGCAGGTTGAATCCACCCGCATCTCCCTAGATTGGTCGCACATGAAGCTATATACATGCGCAGGTGATTGTGTAAGTATCCAGTTTTATAAAACTCTGCAATGCCTTTATCTATGGCCTGAATTCCTGTTTTTCCGTTTATGATATTTAGGGGAACTCCTGCTCTATCGGCACGAGGTTGAGGATTTCGAATGTCAGCATCTATCTCAGAGCCTCGCGCAATCCAGATTTGTTGCCAATAATCCCTCCACGCCAACTCTTGAACAAAACTTTCAATTTTTTCAACAGAATATCCACTGTTTAACATATGATTCAACACCATTTTTGTGCTTATCACTCCTCTTGAGATATAAGGAGACAAATAACTGACGGCTCCGTCAATAAAATTTCGAGTTTTCCCATACTTCACAGGGTCTACATGATGTATTTTCCTTAAAATATCGTCGTATTTTACATCGAATTTGGTACTCATTAATCTCTTAAATATCTGTAAAAGAAAAAGATAACACAACATCACACATTATGTTCAAACCGCCACCTCATCGACTCTGTTTAATTATTTTCAAAAAAAATTAAACAAAATCTGAACAAAATAGATGTATCATTGTTATTATCAGCGTGGAGGCAGAAACCACAAAAAAAACGCGGAGAAACCGAAAAGCCTTAAGAGTAGGAAAACCTTTCTAAAACCGTTTTTTATGGAACACATGGGTACAATTGCAAGTGACAATTATGTTGCTTTTACGTTCTTCATCGGAACGATGGCTATGATGGCCGCTTCAGTATTTTTCTTTTTTGAATTGAACAACACTTCACCTAAGTGGAGAACGTCTGTTCTAGTTTCTGGTCTTATCACCTTCATTGCAGCAGTGCATTACTACTACATGAGAGGGTACAACTTGGAGACAGGTGAGTCACCAACATTCTTCCGTTATGTTGACTGGATTCTTACTGTTCCGTTGATGTGCGTTGAGTTTTACTTGATCACCAAGAAAGCTGGAGCGAAAATCTCATTGTTGTGGAAGTTAATCTTCGCTTCATTGGTAATGCTAGTGACTGGTTACGTTGGAGAGGTACTAGACAGAGACGGTAGCGTTCTATGGGGTGTTCTTTCAGGTGCAGCTTACTTCTATATTGCATACTTAGTATGGTTTGGTGAAGTATCTAAATTGGCTGAAACTGCTGGTCCGCAAGTTGCAAAAGCAACTCGCATCCTTGCTTGGTTTGTATTGGTTGGATGGGCAATCTACCCATTGGGCTACATCCTAGGAACTCCAGGCGGATTGTTTGGAATTAAGTTGGTTGAAGATCCAAAGGCTGCATTACACGCTATGGACATCGTTTATAACATAGCAGATGCTATCAACAAAATTGGATTTGGTTTAGTTATTTATGCGTTGACGCGTAAAG
>JANQWV010000024.1:0-1745 GCA_030729695.1 Flavobacteriales bacterium
TTACAGTTGCTGGTTTGTGCGAGCGTATGATTGACAAGAGCAGTAACGCGTCTCGGATAGTAGATAAACTTGAAACGAGAAAGCTTGTTTCAAGAAGAGTGTGTGACAAAGACAGAAGGCAAGTAGATGTGGTTATTACCGAAAAAGGAACTGCGCTTTTAGAAGAGTTGGATGAAAAAGTTCCAACCTTTAAAGCAATTATGTCGAAACAATTGTCTAATAAAGATGCGGAAGCTTTGAATTTCGCCCTTGACCAAATTAGAAATCAGAAATAAACAAACAATAAAATAAATCAAATGAAAAAAGCAATTTTAGCATTATTCGTGGCAATCGCTTCATTAGCGGGAGTTCAAGCACAGTTAGTAGATGGAAAATACATCTTGGATTTCAACAAAAGTTCAATCGTATGGAGTGCAAAGAAAGTGACGGGTAGCGGACATTCTGGAACCGTTCGTGTTTCAAGCGGTGTGGTGTATGTAAAAGGAAATGCAGGTATTACTGGAAAAGTGAAGATTGATATGAATGCAATGGCGTGCACAGACATTTCAGATGCTGGTACGAATGCAAACTTTTTGAATCACTTGAAGGCTGAAGATTTCTTCAATACCGTAGCTTTTCCAGATGCAATGTTTGAAGTAACAAGTGTTCAAGTTGCGAAAGGAAACAACGGAACTACACACAATGTGAATGGTAACATGACCATCAAAGGAATTACCAAAGCGCTTTCATTCCCTGCGAAAATCACCGGTGGTGGAAATCAAATTTTTGTTGAAGGAAGTGTTGCTGTAGACCGTTCACAATTCGACGTGAAATACGGTTCAACCGCGTTCTTCGACAACCTAGGAGATAAGGCAATTGACAACATCTTCACTTTAAATGTGAAGTTAGTAGGTGACTTGAAGAAGTAAGTCTAGTTTTAGTTAAGGTCAGAAAAGGTCGTCATTCAGTGACGGCCTTTTTTGTTTTGTACTTGTCGTAAAGGAAATATTTCAAGTCAACCGAGAAATAACTTCCCGAGAGACTTAACCACAAGCGATCGGAACCTGAAGTAGATTCTACAAGGGCCTGAGTTCCGGCAATTCTTCCAAAAGGTCTGTGGAATGAAGCGCCTATGTAGTAGTACCCTTGTTTTTCAGTTCGGTATTCAAATCCTAAATTAGATTGCGCTGCAAGTGCACTCCATCTTATTCGAAAGGTTTTCTGACTGAAATCGTAATAAGTTGAATCTACTTTTTCAGAACTGAATGTTTCTGTTTCACTCGGAAAGAAATCAAGAGAAATCCCCGCACTTGCATTCATATACCACGACTTTCCAAGCCGAACATAGATTAATGCCTGAATAGGAATTTCATAGGCTATGAATGTCATGTTTTGTGTGGAATTGACTTGCACACTGTCGTTCAAATTGAATCCCAACGAATAGCTTCGCTTAACGAAATTCAATCCGGTTTCTAAATTCCAAAATTTGCCAACGGGTTTACGAATGATTGAACCGAAACTTATTCCAACATTCGATTTCGCCGTGTAGGTGAAGTTGGGAAGACTCGCAGATTCAATATCCGTATTCAAATAGGCATTGGGCACAATAGGCCTTAATTGAAAACCAAAAAGAAATTCATTGGCATTCGATTTTTGTCCGAATACATTTCCAGATAAAACAAGTAAAAAAAGGAAGTAAACTATTTTTTTGTTGAATTCCATTCTGTAACGTATTCAAGCGGTTTGCGATGGTTGCTTGGCCATTC
>JANQWV010000024.1:1845-3279 GCA_030729695.1 Flavobacteriales bacterium
AATCGGGAAGTTATGCGTTCTCTTTTTACGGGTTGATCTTCCGGCATTAATGAAGGAAGATTTTCACGCAAAATATCCATTCCTTCTTCCAAATAAACATGGAAACGCCAAGGCTGTGTAAGCTTGTGATTCGGCGCCCACACGGCGTTTTGAAGCATCTTTTCAATCTGCTCTTTATGCACTTTTCGTGCAGTGTAATGCTCAGGTGTAATGGTTCTTCGACTCTGAATGAGTCCACTTATTTCGCTTAGATTGAATTTCATGTCTTGTTATGAATCGTGTTCCGCTATTTTTGTTCAAACTTAATCATGAAAACAATACTCATAACAGGAGCAGGCAGCGGAATTGGTGCCGCAGCGGCACATTCTCTTGCAGAAGAAGGAAATAACCGCCTAATTTTAGTGGGAAGGAACGAAGAAAAACTGAATGAAGTATTAGCAGGATTAATGCATTCAGAGAATCACTGCGTGCTTGCCGCCGACGTCCGAAATGCTTCCGCATTTCGCGAAGGACTCAAAAATATTTTAGGCGACGACAGCCTAGAATGCGTTTTCGCAAACGCTGGGGTCGGCGGAGAAAACGCCTACGGCGTAGAAGATCGCTGGGACGAAATTGTTTCCATCAATCTTACCGGAACATACGTCACCATCATGGAGTGCCTGCCATACCTCAGAAAATCATCGGCTACCTACAAACACATTCTACTCACAAGTTCTATCCTGGCGCGTTTCGGTGTGCCGAATCACAGCGCGTACATCGCTTCAAAAACAGCGGTACTCGGACTCACACGCGCATGGGCCGTTGAATGGGCGCGAGAACAAATTTTAGTCAACGCCATTACACCCGGATGGGTAGAAACGCAAATGTCGAAAGACAGCATCCAACGTCATGCAGATCGAAATCAATCGACCTATGATGCTGCCTACCAAGAACAAATGAATTACGTTCCCACCGGAAGAATGGCGCAACCCGAAGAGGTAGGAAATTTTGTAGCGTTTCTTTTTTCAGGAAAACAAAATTCTATAACCGGACAAGCACTCGACATTAACAACGGAGCATACATGCAATGAAGAAGATTTCATTACTCACTTTAGCACTTGTTATTCTTGTTTCAAAGACTAACGCGCAATTCACCAAGCAAGATTCTACGGTGGTGAAAGGCTTTTATTCAGAGGCCCTTTCAACGGCGCAAGCCTACAACGACTTGTACTACTTGTGCAAGAAAATCGGACACCGCATCGCGGGTTCAGAGGCGGCAGACAAGGCCATTCTATGGGGTGATTCTGTTTTGAAATCAATTCCTGCAGACAACGTTTTCCTTATGCCCGTGAAGGTTCCAAAATGGAAGCGCGGGAAGAAAGAATACGCCGCGATATACGTGGGTAAAAAGAAAACCGAAATCCCCGTGCGCGCTTTGGGTGGTTCTGTTGGAAC
>JANQWV010000024.1:3379-5325 GCA_030729695.1 Flavobacteriales bacterium
GGCGGACACCTCGATTCTTGGGATGTGGGTGAAGGCGCACACGACGATGGAACCGGTATTGTGCAAAGCATGGAAGTGTTGCGCATAATGAAGGCAACAGGATACAAGCCAGCATGCACCATTCGTGCGGTGCTCTACATCAACGAAGAGTTCGGTAACGACGGTGGAGAGACCTATGCAAAAGTTGCGAAAGAAAAAGGATGGGAACACGTGGCTGCCATTGAAAGTGATGGAGGTGGATTCACTCCGAAAGGTTTTAGTTGCGATGCGCAAGATGGTCAAGTGGAATGGGTGAAATCTCTCATGCCGTTCTTCGAACCGTACAACTTGTATTCCTTCAAAAGAGGATGGAGCGGAGTAGACATTGGTCCGTTGAAAAACGGAAGCACCATGCTCTTCGCGTTAATGGTAGACGGACAACGTTACTTCGATTTTCATCACACAGACAACGACCGTTTCGAAAACGTAAACAAACGCGAATTGGAATTAGGCGCGGCGTCTATGGCCTCGCTCGTATACTTCATTGATCAGAAAGTTCAGAAAGAAACACCGCAGAAATAATTATCTGCCGTACATGTCTTTGTGCCAAGTATTCGCGAACGGCTTCCATTTAGAAGTGGTCCAATCGCCTACTGTAGCAACGGTTGTATCAAGAACAAGTGTTTCATCGGTAAGTCTATTCGCTTTACGAAGCGCCCAGAATTGTGCAATTCCTTCCGTTTGAATTTCGTCATTCTCTTGGAACAACACAGTTAAGCGATCGAATAAATTCACACCAAGCGCATCGCCAATGCGAAGCACTTCTCTATTCAATTTATCTATGCTGCATCCGGAAGCGAGCATAATGTTCTCATCAGCGGCCACTACCAAGATTCGGCTCATTTCAATCCATGCTTGTCCGGCCATTGCCTTTCCATGATTGTTCCATCCTTCAAGAAATTGTTTCAATTCAGATTCAATGAACGCGCATTGCTCTGAAGAAAGTAATTTGTTTGAAGTGAATACCCAAAGTCTAGCGTGCGGAGCAAGTTGAATTTCCATAATTAGAAAGTGCGATTAAATAATTTTTTTGCGGGAATGAAAATGAGCACGAGCACAGGCGATTGCAGAATACCCATGATTCCACGAACTGCCGGATATACAGCTTCATTCTGATGGGTGATCTTCCCAAGAATGAACGCCAATACAGCGAGAATCAGACAGACCCCTTCCACCAATAAAAACAATTGCATTTCTTTTTTATTGAATTGAATGAAGTACAGCGCAAGAATATTGAGCAAGGTGAATGAAGCAATGGAAGCGAAGGTGATGACCCACTTCAATTTTGTAAGTTCCCCTTGGTTGAAGGAATAGAGCACCCCAATGGTTTCGTGACTGTAGTAATAATCGAAGTTTGATTTGCTTTTTTCCGCATTGAGCAAAGCAATTTTTGTTTCAGTATTCTGGTTGAAGAATCCGGGAATTTGCGCGCCCTTTTCAAGAATGAAATTCACGTTCACCTTGGCTTGTTCTTGGTAGAAGCCCATGGCAATCATTACGACGGCTATCGCAACAAGTATGAACTTATTTTTCTTCGGAATTGCCATTTGCAGGGACATACAACTTCGACCACCACCACCAGAATGCAAACACAACGGCGTATACAAGAGCGGTGAACGTATAATCGTGATTGAAGGCTAAATAATCTTCGTTCCAATAAACAATGAATGCCAAAGCCATAATGCGAAGCACGTTCATGAATTGAATCACAAATAGACCCAACGGAATAAACCACAGTCTGTTTTTGTTTGTTCCAGGATAGGCGACTACAAAAATGATGAACAAGGCCATGAGTATCATTCCATCGCATGGAGCGCCTACAGTTACACCAGCAGTTCCATCAATGGCAATATGATTGCGGTAGAGTCCGTCATCGAAAACGCGAATAGAAAAATTGAAGAGTTTGA
>JANQWV010000025.1:0-7704 GCA_030729695.1 Flavobacteriales bacterium
GGTTTAGTTGCTTTGCAAGGTCTTTCAGAAGGTCGCTACGCGAAGCGTCCTTGCAAAACACCTTTCGCAGAACCTTGTCAATACACCTTCCGCAGGACCTTGTCAATACACCTTCCGCAGGACCTTTCGTAGAACCTATTTATTCTTCTTCGTTTTCCGTTTAACCAGATCGAAACTGTGTTGAACAAGTTCTTTTAACAATTTATCGGGGACGTCGCTATTCGGGATGACAAGGTTCCAATGCTTCTTGTTGGTGTGATAGCCGGGTTGAATGCCGTTGTAATCCTCACGAAGCTCTATGGCGCGTTCAGGGTCGCATTTGAGGTTGATTCCTTTCTCGAATTCATCGAGATCAACCATTGCGAAGATTTTATTTTCAATCCGAAAAACAAGGGAGCTTTCGTCGAAAGGTAAGTCTGAAGTAATGTCTTCGCTAATGGCTTGACAGGTTTCGAAAAACTCTTCTATGTTCATTAGTCGTAGGCTGCGCAAGGAACGTGATTGCGTTCTTTCAGTCCGCAGGCACGGAAGCCAAGGGTAATTTCATGGGAGTTGGTTGCGGCATAGCGCAAACGGTTTGCTGTGATGTCGTATGCGTATGCGATCGTTAAATAAGGAAGAGCATCCAACTTTAACAAGGCAGAACCACCATGTCCACTTCTACCCGCAAGTCCAACAGCAATAACTTTTTTGAATTCCAACATGGCTTGTCCTTCCAGCGAGGGCTTGCTCTTTCCAACATAATTCAACAACAATGCTGGCTTGAAGGTGAACTTATCGTTCATCTGAATAGCCTTACCATAAGCCAATGTGAAGTGTCTTCTCATTTGTGTATCGGGGAGTCCCTTTACTTTCGGCTGTGTCAATTGACGAACAGACAATCCGAAGAAGCGATCTTTTCTGTAAAGCCACAGGCCGAAGTTTACGGTTGGTGCGACAATGGTGCCTAATGAATTTCCAATTACAGGATCAATTTCAATGTCTGGCATTGTTATTCCACCCAAACCCAAACGGTATTGAGTGAAGCCAATTCCAATCCCAGAAGACAAAGAATATCCTTTTGTTAGCTTCATGTGGTAAGCGTAGTTTGCAACGAGTGACGTGGTTCCGAAAGGGCCATACGTGTCGTTTTCCACCATTACACCGACGCCGTGAAAATTGTATCTGCGAAGTCCAAATTTGTTGTGAACGTTTACATATCCTGTCGTTGGCGCGCCTTCGAATCCTGCCCACTGCATGCGATACCCAACGCGCGCCTCAAGACAAGGCGTGCTTCCGGTAACAGCCGGATTGTAGTTCAGGTAATTGTATGTGAAATTCGTGTAATGCGTAAGCTGTTGAGCTTCCATTACGGAACTGAACATCCACAAGAGCGCTATGATTCCCAGTCCCTTCTTCATCTTATTATTGAAACAATTCCTACATACGGAGGTATGTACAAGTTGTAAGTATTCAATTCAATTACGTAGTAATACGCGCCTGTTGGCAAGTACTTCCCGTTGTTCGTTCCGTCCCACGGCGTGCGGTAGCCGAGCGATTTAAAGACCTGTTGTCCCCAGCGATCAAATACGCTTACCACTGCAGCCTCGAAGACAGGTCTATCGATTCCGGTAATGGTCCAGGTATCATCAATGTTATCTCCATTTGGAGTCAAAGCATTATAAATTGAAATTGGAGAAAGAATGTTAACGAAAATAGGAGCATTGACCGTGCAGTCTCCAATGGTTCCAATCGCGGAAATGGAAATGGTTTGTCCTTCTTCCGTTGGAAAAAAAGTCATTGTTGAATCGCTTGTAATTTCACTGAACTCTGGCATAGGGTCCCAGGTGTATGTCGTTCCCGGACTTCCGCCCTGCGCCATGGCTGAAGTTGATTCACCAAGAACAATTTCAAAAGGGGAAGTTCCTGCGATAATGTCAACCGCTGTTCCTCCAATGAATAAGTCGTATGAACAAATTCCGAAAAGCGGGTCGTGATCTGAACCAACGAGAATTACATAATCGTGATCAGGAAGCAACCCGCCTACAGAAAAAACTTCACTTGAATCTGTGGAGAAGCAAGGACTAATAATGTTGTATGACGCCGGTAAGCAAGGATCTGAAGAGGGAATGAGTTCAGCAACCACGAGCCCCATGGTGTTGTTTCCCGAAAAATCATCGCAATCTTGAAGCAGCATTGCCGCTTCAAGGACACCATTTGGAGTGGTTCCAGTATGAAAGCTGTAAAAATTTGTCATTGTATAACTGAAACAACCCGTGTTGAATGGAGCCGAAACCAACTGCTCGGTCGTCACAGGCGCATCTGCGCACAATACATTACTTTCGACAGAAGCACAGGGCTGCGCCATGGCCTTCAAGGCGACGAACAATAAAGCTATGCTTAAAAACAGCTGTTTCATTTATTATTCAAAAGTAATCATGACAGATCCTTTTTCCACCGCTTGGCCAGAATTCACCGAAATACTTTTTACCACACCGTCGGTTGGACTCTTAATTACGTTTTCCATTTTCATGGCTTCAAGAATTAAGAGAGGCTCGTCTTTTTTAATTTCTTTTCCAACTTCGGCGCTTATGGAAAGCACAAGTCCGGGCATTGGAGATTTCACTTGTTTTATTTTGCTGCTGTTTGCCGAAGAGAATCCGAGTGAATTCAACAACGCATCCAACGGCTCTTCTAACCGCACTTCCGTAGTTTTATTGTTAACCTTCAACACAACTTTCTTCTCTTCCTTGGAAACAGAAAGAACCTCCACGTTCACGCTTTTACCCTTCCAAACAAAATGAAGGTGTGCTCCATTTTGCAAGAGGTCTAGCGGCAGTGATTGGTCGTTTAACACGACGGTTTTACTGTTTATGTTCGAAGAAACTTCGAATGCGGTAGCATTATTTACAGTGGCCTTCATTTCTTATTCGTCTTAACGTACGCGAAGCTAACTAAATTCGCGCAGATGATGGGTGTCTATTTTCATATTCCGTTCTGCAGGCATGCCTGTCACTATTGCGATTTTCATTTTTCGACGAAGCTCGATGCGCAGGAAGATTTGGTTGTGGCCATGTTGAAGGAAATGGAGCTTCGCAAGGAAGAGATTGTTCAACATGAAATAAATACGATCTACTTCGGCGGCGGAACACCTTCGGTCCTTTCTGAAATGCAATTGGGAAGACTGCTCGACGACTTGGGCAATGGTGTTGCCAATGCAACTGAAATTACGCTGGAAGCCAATCCGGAAGATTTGACTTCCGAATATTTGCGCATGGTTCAGCGTCTTGGGATAAACAGATTGAGCATTGGGGTGCAATCGTTTTTCGACGAGCACCTCGATTACATGAACCGCAAGCACACGGGAGCGCAGGCGGAAGCTGCAATTAAACGCGCACAAGATGCGGGATTAACGAATATTACTGCCGACTTAATTTTCGGAATTCCGATTGCTACTTTTTCACAATGGCAGTCGAATGTAGAGCAGCTGCTTCAATTGGAAATACCTCATTTCAGTGCTTATGCGTTAACAGTTGAAGAGAAAACAGTCTTCGGCGCCAGACAGAAAAAAGGAATTTTGGAGCCGCAAAAAGACGAAGAGGTTGAAAAGAGTTTTTTGTATTTAGATGAAACAGCAAAGCTGCTCGGATACGAACATTACGAGCTTTCGAATTACGCCAAGCCTGGTTTTAGATCTTTGCACAACGGTAATTATTGGAAGGGCATTCCCTATGTTGGAATTGGGCCTTCCGCCCATTCTTTTTCGGAAGGAAAACGCCGATGGAATGTTTCGAACAACCCACAGTACATTCGTTCACTTGAATTGAAAAAAGATTTTTTTGAAGTTGAAGAATTGACGGAAATAGATCGATTGAACGAACGCATTATGGTTGGCCTTCGCACCTGTGAAGGAATAGATTGGAAAGACTTTCCAGCTGATTGGAAAAATGACAACGAACGAAATTTTTTCAAATTTGTTGAAGGAGGAAATGCGGTCATGGATGAAACTGGATTTCGACTTACACCGAAGGGATGGCTTATTTCCGACCACATTATTTCAACATTATTTCTTTAATCTTGTAGCATGAAACTTACGCTTCAAAAAGACGGACGCACCTATTCTTTTCAAACCGAAAAAGGAAAGGACATTAGCATTTCATTGAATCCGAATGGTCCGCGTGCATGGTACGTAGAGCCTATGCGCATTGAGCCTGTTCGCACTGAACAGTTCTTGGGTTCTGTTGCAGAAGGTGGAGCGGTAAATTTTCGCGACGTGTATTTCAATCCGCATGGACATGGCACGCACACAGAGAATGTGGGGCATATCATTGATACGGATGTTCCGGTGGTGAACAGTATTTCTTCTTCTCATTATTTTGCGAAGTTGGTTACGGTGGAGTTGAGAAGAAAAGATGCTACGCAAGGTGTTTCACAAGGTGCTTCGCAAGACCTTCCGCAGGACCTTTCGCAGAATCTTGAAACCTGTGCTTCGCAAGACCTTCCGCAGGACCTTTCACAGAATCTTGAAACGGGTGCTTCGCAAGACCTTCCGCAGGACCTTTCGCAGAATCTTGAAACCGCTGCTTCGCAAGGGGATTGGGTTGTGAATGAGGAGAGTTTGATGGGAGTGGATTTGAATGTGGAAGCGTTAATCATTCGCACAAAACCGAATGATCATTCGAAAACGAAAAGACAATATTCAGGAACGAATTTTCCGTATTTGACAATCGGTGCCATGCAGCGAATTGTAGATGCGGGTGTTCAGCATTTGTTGGTAGACCTTCCAAGCGTAGACCGCGAGGAAGACGGCGGAGCTTTGGCTGCCCATCATTTGTTTTGGAATGTTCCGGCAGAGCCGAATTTTCAAAAAACAATTACGGAGTTGATCTATGTTCCGAATGAAATTTCAGACGGAAATTATATATTGAATCTGCAGGTTTCGAATTTCGCTAACGACGCGGCTCCGAGTAGACCTATGCTTTTTGATCTAGAGGAAGAATAACGAAGAACGAGCTTCCTTTATCGACTTGCGTTCTGAAAGCCACGTTACCGTTCATTTGTATAACAATGCTTTTCACCATGGCTAATCCAAGACCACTTCCAGTGCTTCGCGTGGTGAAGTTCGGCATGAAAATACGCTTCGAGATTTCAGGAGAAATACCGCTTCCGTTGTCGGAAATTTTTATCACCACATGATTTTCAGAGAAGCGCAATCCAAGTGAAATCCTCTTCGAACGTTCGGTTGGAATAGACTGAATAGCGTTTGTGATTAAGTTGTTCAACACGCGAATTACGTGGGATTTGTCTCCGTAAATAAATGCGGCGTTCGCATTGTTTTGATGGAATGAAAGGGTCTGATTTTCATTTTCAAAAGTGGTGAGTACTGACTTCACGATGTCTTGAAGATTCAAGCGCTCATTCACAGACTGCGGCATTTTAGCGAAGTTCGAAAACTCTTGCGCAATGTGCGATAGCGTGTCTATTTGATCGGTCATGCTCTGCACGAAATCGTTCAGACGTGTTTGAAATTCTTCCGGATTGTCTTGCCAAGAACGTTGCAAATGTTGCAAGCGAAGCTTCATGGGCGTAAGCGGATTTTTAATTTCGTGCGCCACTTGTTGCGCCATTTCGCGCCACGCTGTTTCGCGTTCTTGCTGCGCTAGCTTGTCGGCACTTGCACCGAGTTGAAACAACATTCTGTTGTACTCTTGAATGAGCTGTCCAATTTCATCGTTGCTCTTCCACTCAAGCGGCTCGTTCTTTTTTCCAAGCTTCAAGTGGTTGATGCTTTCGCTTAATTTGCTTAACGACTTTGTGAAGTCGCGTGTGATAAGAAAGGCAATGCCTGCGGCTAGAATGAAAAGCACAATGTACGTTGTACCAATTTCTTTCATGAAATTCCAAAGCTGCGCTTTTTCTACTTCTTTCTTTTCGTAAAGCATACCTACTAAAGCTAAGGGTCTTCCGTAATCGTCGCTGAAGCACCAGTATGCTAAGTTTTGTGTATCATTCGTTTCAGAAGGAAGAATGACGGCTTTCGTTTTGGTGGTCGTCTTAATTTGATTTGTTAATTCTGGCGAGAGCTGCATGGGAATTTTATTTGCTTCTGCCGTATCTGTATTCATTGAAACGAGGTATCTCCCGTTCAAGTCGTAGATGGTAATGAACAAATTGTTTACTTCCGAAAGCTCGCAGACCTTGTCGCCTAGAAGCATTGAAATTGAATCAGTATCAATGTATCCACCGTTTTGAAGGAGCAAGTATTCGAGCGATGCACGAATGGATTTCTCTTTTTCTGCAATGCGCTCTTCGTTGTAGGTGATGTCGTGTTCGAAGTGATCGAAGGCAGCTACAATTCCCGTTACCACAAATGAAATAAGGGTTATAGAAAAGAGCGATATGTAGATGCGCGAGCGTAAGGTCATGTTTTTAAAAATCGAAATCGTCTGGGTTACTTGGTTTCGTGTTAGCAGGCAAAATGGAAAGTCCAACAACTATTGGATAGAGTTCGGTTTGAAATTTGTTCGTGCTGAACAGTGGCGTCAAGGAACGTGAAGCGAAGAAGGTTAGGTTCTGAAACCCAACTCTAATGCATGCTTCGAGGTTATATCGGTTAACATAAATATCCTCGCTGTTTTTGCGAACAATAGTTGCTCCGCCGTTTAAGTGTTTCTGATAAGTGCTATTGGCATATCTATATCCGGCCTGCACGCCGAAAGCCAAATGCATGTTTTTCTCAAACGTGTTCTTGCTGTTTATTTCAAACATAATGGGAACAGAAACTGAAAAGGAGCGAAGTTGGTTTTTCAAATAATCAATGGTGTCTGGGACGAGAATGGTTTCACTTCCAGAATTAATAAACTTGAAGTCGTCTTGAAATCCGATTTGCTGATAGCCCATCGCTATTCCAGAAAAAACACCGAATCTGTTTTCAATCAGTTGCTTTTTGTATTCCACTAAATTCAATCGGAATGAAAAAGATTGCTTTTGCTTGATGGGATATGTTTCATTTTGCAGCGAAAGCAAACCGAAGTCTACACCTGTGAAGAAACACATGTAGCGGATGTAGTCTTTTTCGTTGTACATCTCTTCTTCAGGCATTTCCATAGGAGCCATTTCAAACACATCAGATATTTCACCCTCAACAGGCACTAAGGTGTCTTGAAAAGAAATTATTTCAAGACTGTCTGTTTGACCGAAGGATTGCAATGCGGCAGAAAAAATAAATATTAAAACGAAACGCTTCATGAAAAGTGAATGTGATTCAAATGTAAGCTATCTATCTTTGCACGGCATGAATACAAAAAAGGATTTGCGAGAATTGAGTTCGGAAGAACTAATGTCCGAGTTGAAAGAACTGGGAGCACCTTCTTTTCGTGCCAAGCAGATTCGCGAGTGGATGTGGCAGCGGAGTGCGACGAGCATTTCTGAAATGCAGAATTTACCGAAAGACTTAAGAGAGAAGCTAGACGAGAAATATTTCTTATCGAAGGCTGTCTTGCACGAGCAGCAAATTAGTGCCGACAAAACCATTAAATGTGCGTTCAAGGTAGATGGAGATAAGGTGGTGGAAGGCGTTCTAATTCCATCAACAAAGCGCATGACGGCCTGTATTTCTTCACAGGTGGGATGTAGCTTGGCGTGTAAGTTTTGTGCAACCGGTCGATTAAAAATGATGCGCAATTTAACTGGAGGAGAGATTTTCGACCAGGTGAATTATTTGCG